>NZ_JBHMQT010000035.1:0-60268 GCF_042435035.1 Sphaerimonospora cavernae | reverse complement strand
GAGAGCCTGCTCGCGACCGAGCCGGACGTGCTGGCCCCCGCCGCCACCACCCCCGACGACGTGGCCATCTGGAAGTTCACCACGGGCAGCACGGGAGACCCCAAGGCATGCGTGCTGCCCGCCCGCGGCACCGCGCTGAGCTTCCACGGGTACGCCCGGGGCGTGCTCGGCATCCGCCCGGACGATGTGGTGCTGCCGGTGCCCAAGCTGTTCTTCGGGTACGCGCGGGACCTGGCCGCGATGTTTCCATTCGGCGTCGGCGCCGCCGGGATCGTGTTCCCCGAGCGCAGCACGGCCGACCGGATCTTCGAACTGATCGCCGAGCATCGGCCGACGGTCCTGGTGAACGTGCCGACCATGATGGCCGCCATGATCGCCCATCCGGCCGCCGCCGAGCAGGACCTCAGCTCGATCCGGGTGTGCGTCTCGGCGGGCGAGGCCCTCCCGCCGGAGCTGCACCGCAGGTGGCTGGAGACCTTCGGCGTGGAGGTGATCGACGGGATCGGCTCCTCCGAGGCGTACCACATCTTCCTGTCCAACCGGCCCGGCTGGGCGCGGACGGCCACCCTCGGACAGGCCGTGCCGGGATATCGCCTGCGGGTGGTCGGCGCCAACGGCGAGACGCTCCCGGACGGCGAGATCGGAAGGTTGGAGATCACCGGTGCGGCCGTGGCGCTGGAGTACTGGCGGGAGCCGGACAAGTCTGCCGCCGCGTTCGTCGCCGAGCACACCGTGCGCTCGGCGGACCTGTTCAGCCGGGACGCCGACGGCTTCTTCACCTATCACGGGCGCGCGGACGACCTGCTGAAGGTCGGCGGCGTCTGGGTGGCGCCGACGGAGATCGAGAACTGCCTGCTCACGCATCCGTACGTGGTGGAGTGCGCGGTGGTGGGCCGCCGGGAGAACGGTCTGACGCTCCCCAGGGCATACGTCGTGACGTGCGGCGAGGTGACCTCCGCCGATCTCCAGGCGTTCGTGCGCTCGCGGTTGTCGCCGCAGAAGTATCCGCGCGAGGTCCGCTTCGTGGACGCGCTGCCGTACACGGCGTCGGGCAAGGTGGATCGCCGCGCCCTGGAATACGCGGCGGACCCGGCGGACCCGGCGAACGCCGTTGAGTCCCGCCTTTCCCCGCCGGCCCTGGCCACGACCGCCGCCCGGCCGATCTGATGGAGGCGCCCACGATGAAACCCGGCATGGCACCCGTTCTGCCCGACCCCGCCCCCCCGGCTCGCCCGGCTCCTCGGGCCGTGAACGACGAGACGCTGTTCGGCACCCTCCGCCGAACGCACGAACTGTGGTTCACCCAACTGCTGCGCGAACTGGCGGGACTGCAACGCAGCCTGGCGGCGGGTGACTGCGCGGGCGCGCTGCGCGACCTGGACCGGTCGCTACGCGTGATGAAGATGGCGGCCGCCCAGATGGAGATCTTCGAACCACTCGCGACCCCGCGGTTCGCCGCACTGGGCGCCACCGCACGGTTCCGCGAGACAGAGGCGGTCCTGGGGCAGCGCCACCCCTGGATGCACGACGGTCATCCGGAGGAGAGCGACGCGGGCGGGAGCATCCTCGCGGCGATGAACCGGCCGTCGGTGTTCGACTCCTTCCTGAGCCTGCTCGTGCTGGCGGGCTACCCGGTGCCGCTCACCTCGCTGTACCGGGACGTGACCGCGCCGCTGAAGCCGTCCCCCGAACTGCAGAGCGTGCTGGTGCGCGTCTACCACGACGACGGGGCGGCGGCGCAGATCTGCGAGCGGCTGACCGACCTCGACGAGTGCTTCCAGGCCTGGCGCTACCGCCACCTGTCGATGCTCGAACGGACGACGAGCGAACCGACGACGAGCGAACCGACGACGAGCGGCGCGCCCGGAACCGACGAGGTCCCGGGCGCGCTCGCTTCCCGCGCACAGGCGTTCGCACCGCTGTTCCCCGACCTGTGGGCGGTGCGACGCCTGCTCTGAACGCCCACCAGGTTGAGAGTGCTCGGCTAACGGGTGACAAGGGCGTCGAACTGGCCCGGCGAACGCCCCACCCCCGCGGGCCCGCGGTAGGCCTGAGCGATGTCCAGCCAACCGCCGGCCTCGTCGCCGGTGGCGGTGACCGCGAGATCGGCGCGGTGCCGGCGCCGGGTCACCAGGAGGCAGAAGTCGAGCGCGGGCCCGCAGACCCGCTGTCCGGCGTCCTCGGGGCCGAATGTCCACATCTCGCCGGAGGGGGCGGTGATCTCGAAACGGAACTCCGCCGCCGGAGGCGTCAGGCCCCGGGCGAGGTAGCCGAAGTCCCGGGTGAGGACGGCGAACGTGACGAGGTGCCTGAGGCGGTCGGTCCGCTCCAGTTCCACACCGAGCGCGTCGGCGATGTCCTGCCCGTGGGCGAACTGCTCCATGATCCCGGCACTCGCGAGCACGACCGGTGGCAGCGGGTTGACCAGCCAGGGCACGGTCTGACCGGCGGGAACGGCGGCGAGCGCCTTGACGGCTTTCTCCCGCTCGGCCCGCCAACGGGACAGCAGCACCTCGGGTGTGTCGTTCGCGTAGCCCTTCAGCGCGGCGTTCACCGCGCCGTCGAAGTTCCCCTTGGCTCCGGCGGTCATGGCCTCGAACGTCTCGGCGTCGCTCGCCGCCGTCGCGGCCAGCCGGAAGATGAAGGCGAGGTGGGCCACCTGGTTGGCGATCGTCCATCCGGGCGCGGGTGTCGGCAGGTTCCACTGGTCCGCGTCGAGACCGGCCACCACCCGGTCGAGTTGATCACTGTCCGCGGTGAGGTCTTCGAGCACCTTCTCCAACTGGGTCATCGGGCAGTCCTTTCGATCGGGATCATCGTGAGGTCACGTGTGGGGGCGGGTGGGGCCGCCGGAGTGGGACGCGCCCAGGAGCCGATCCGGCGGGCCGCGGCCAGGCTCGCCCATGACGTCAGCTCGACGAGCGCCCGATCATCGGGCTCCGCGCGCCGGTACTCGTCGACGACGCCCTGGTCGACCTGATACGACGCCAGCGCCGTGAGCAGCGCCAACCGGCCGGCCGCGCGATGCGCCGCCGGCAGGGCCGAGACCGCCTCGGCCGCCCACGCGCGACCCGGGCCGGGGGGATCACCGTTCCACCCGGCCAATGCGGCGGTGACCAGTTCGCGGACCGGCTCAGGCACCGAGCGCCGCCCGGCCTCCTCCACCACGGCGACAGCGCGGGCGAACGCCTCGCGAAGGTGCGGGACGTCGGCCGCCCAGGCCAGATCCTCCGGCGCCGGCGCGGCCGCGAGCAGATCGAGCGAGGCGCCCGGCTCCGCTGTTTTCTGGGCGACCCCGCCCATGACCAGGCCGAACAGCCGCATCATGCCTCTGCGCGCCCGTACAGGCACCCCGGGAGGCAGGGGCGACTCGCCGAGGAAGACGTTGACCATCCGGTTCAGGTAATGGAAGGTGACCGCCGTCGCCGTCAGCTCACCGCCCTCCCCGGCAGGCAGCGGCACGCCCCGGGAGGCGACCTCCTCCCGCCTCCCACTCGTCCGAGCCCATTCCGCGATCCGCCGGAGGTCGGGATCGGCGATGCCTGCCAGCCGGTCGGCCGCGATCTCGGCGGCGTACCGGCCCCGGGTGAGGCTGTCCAGGGTGGCTTTGTGCACCTCGACGCAGTACGGGCAGGCGTTCCCGATGGAGACGGCGGTGGCGGCCAGTTCCTTCGCCCGCCGTGGGACCGCGCCCGAGGCGAGCAGGGACTCTCGCAGCATCAGCCAGGAGGCCGCCAGGGACTCCGGCGCGGGCGAGTGCAGGATCAGGGGCGGCGCCAGCATGCCGAAGTCCCGCTCGACCTGCGCGTAGACCCGCCGGACGAGGTCCGGTGCCGCGTCCGGCCGCACCGGGACGACATGGCGGACCTGCGCCAGCGAGCCCGCCAGCGTCGCCCGGGTGAGCAAAGTCCCCATCCCGCTCTCCTGCCTTCGTCGCAACCGGCTCAAGTCAACTTCATCGTCCGGAGACCGCCGTCCCGGCGCATCTCCCGCCTTGCCGTACGGCCCGGCCGCCGTCGGCGGGTTCCCGATTTCACCTCGCAATTTCGGAGGTGCCCCTGATCCGACCGCATTTGATGATGTGAGAGCGAGAATCGGGATCGGCATGTGGAACCGAACAGAGCACGAGCCGCCCATCCGCCATCGCGAATGTTTCTCTGGCAGAGGAGGAATCAGATGAATGGCACTCGTCCCGGTGAGCTCGATCTTCCCGCGGCGCAGACGAAGATCATGGAGATCTGGAAGCGTGTGCTCGACGTACCGGACGGAATGGAGGAGGCCACGTTCTTCGACCTCGAAGGTGAGTCGATCTCCGCGGTGCGCATCGTGTCGCGGATAGAGGAGGAGATCGGTGTCTCCCTTGACGTCGGTGACATCTTCGAGAAGGACCCGAACCCCGAGGCCTTGGTACGGATGGTCGCGGCGAAGGCGGCCGTTTCGCCCGGGACGGGGACATAGCCGGTCGTCGGACGTGAAGAAGCCGGAGGCGGCGTGCGCCGCCTCCGGCTTTTCAGGTGTTTCAGATGTAGAGCGTGTTGGGTTCGAGCCCGCACAGCACGCGGCCGTACAGCTCGGCGTTGGTGTTCGGGTGCATCAGGGCGTGCAGGTTCATGGCGGTGATGTCACGGGCGATCCGCTGGATCGGCACGTGCGTGTAGATCGATGAGCCGCCGCTGGCCGTCGCGAAGACGTCCACGGCCTCCTTGGCGAGCCGGCACACCGCCCCCATGTCCGCACGTGCCCTGACGCGCTCCTCCAGCGTCCACGCATCACCGGCGGCGCCCTTGGCATCCACCAGCCCGGTCAGGCGGTGCGCGTGGAACTCCGCCTCGTCGATCTTCATGATCGCGTCGGCGACCTGCAGATGCGTCAGCGGCGCCGCGCTCTGGCTCGCGTAGTCGGTATAGGTGATCTTACGCTCGGGGAGCCGCTCGAAGAACGCGTCCTTGGCCGCCCTCGCCAGACCCAGTGCGGTGCCGATCGAGGACGCGGCGGCCACCGGCAGCAGCGGGACACGGTAGATCGGGACGGCGGCGTTCGCCTTCGACGCGGGCTGCCCGCCGAGCACCGCGCCCAGCGGCAGGACACGCTCCGCCGGGATGAACACGTCCTTCGCGACGGTGGTCACGCTGCCGGTGCCCCGCAGGCCGGAGGTGTTCCAGTCGTCGATGATCTCCAGGTCGGTCATGGGCACCAGCGCGATGATCGGCATCGGCTCGCCCTCCGGGCCCACCTGGATCGCCACGATCTCCTGCCAGTGGCTGTGCCATGCGCCGCTGACGAATCCCCACCTGCCGTTCACCACGACGCCCCCGTCCACCGGAGCGGCCATCGCGGTCGGGCTCAGCGTCCCGCAGACGCGCACGTCGCGGGTCGCGAACACCTCGTCCTGGACCTCGTCGGGGAACAGGCAGGTCATCCAGGTCGGAATCCAGTAGACCGACGCCGTCCACGCGGCGGACCCGTCGCCTCTCGCGAGTTCGGCGGCCACGTCGAGAAGGGTGCTCGTGTCGCTCTCGTACCCGCCGTACCGGGCGGGCACCCGCAGTCTGAAGATACCGGCGTCGGCCATGGCCTCGATCGCCTCGTCGTGAACCCGCCGGTGCTCCTCCGACCAGGCGGCCTTGTTCCGCAGCGCCGGTGCCAGTTCCGACGCGCGTCGTACGAGTTCTTCCCGGGTCGGCACCTCGGTCGTCAACATCGTTTCCTCCTGGTCCTCATCGACGAAACGCTGAAGCCGCTCTGCCGCTGATGATGTCCACTCGAATGTCGCACCGGCCTTCCCGGCCGCACACCTTCGTGATTGCGCTTGGCGTTCAGGCCGCGATCATGTCCTTGGCGTCCGCCGCGGCGGAGCTCACGCCGACGATGCGCTCACGGCCCTGCCTGCCCCTGGCGAGCAGGTCCGCGAGCGCGGCCGAGGAGGCCGACCGGCCGCCACCGCGCAGCGCGTCCGCCGCCGCGGCGAGCTCCCGCACGACCGCGTCGAGCACCGCGGCGACCGGCTCGGCGTTCTGCTGCAGGATGTCGCACCACAGGCCGGGGTCGCCGCCGGCGACCCGCGTCACGTCCTGCAGGCCCCTCCCCATCAGCGAGAGCGTGGCCCGGTCGGCGTCGGCGAACCTGGCCGCGAGCGCGGCGGAGACCAGATGCGGGGCATGCGAGATCACCGCGGCGAGCTGATCGTGCTGGTCGGCGGGGACGATGCGATGCCGCGCCCCGCACGCCGCCACCATTTCGGCCACCGTCCGCACCGAGCCGAGCGGCGTCCCGCGATGCGGCGACAGCATCCACTGCCTGCCGACGAACAGGTCGGGGCGGGCCGCGCCGGGCCCGGAAAACTCCGCGCCGGCCATCGGATGCCCCGGAACGTAGGTCGTGAGGTCGCAGCCCGCACGCTCGGCTTCGGCGACGATCCGCGCCTTGGTGCTGGCTACGTCCGTGTACACCGCGCCCAGCCCGCGGTCCTGGGCGTCGCGCAGCACCCCGACCACGGTGGAGGGCGGGGTGGCGACGACCACGACGTCGGCGGCGGGGGCTCCGGGGGTCAGCGCGACGCCCGCTCCCATCCGTCGGGCTGTCGCCACCGCCTGCGAATCGCGGTCCGACAGCGCGACGTGGATGCCCGTGCCACGCAGCGCGAGCGCGATCGAGGTGCCTATCAGACCGCAACCGAGAATCGAAACGCGGCGAATCGGCGGCGAATCCATTCAGTCCTCCCGGGGTGGCGTCCTTCTCTCGCACCAGCATTCCGCTGCTGTGCATCCGCCGCCACAGTCGGCTGCTTCCGCAATATGGCGCGCTCCGACAGCTTCCTGTCATCACTCCGCAATTGGCAGGAATCGGTTGTCCGGCGTCAGCTTCCTGACTCCGCCCGGCATTGCCCGGGGCCCGGCCGGAAAGCAGATTGCTGAACATGACAAGAACCCATTGTTCGGAACCCGGTTCGCGGGGCCTATGATGGTCGCCCTCGTAACCGGCGCCGCCGGCGGAATCGGGGCGGCGATCGTACGTGTGCTCGCCGAGGACGGCATCCCGGTCGCCGCCCTCGACCGCGACGCAGAGGCCCTGCGAACGGTCGTGGACAAACAGACGGCCGACGGCCTGCTGGTCACCGCCTTCCCCGCGGACGTCGGTTCCAGCGCCGAGATCGAATCCACCGTCGACGGGGTGGAGCGGCGTCTGGGCCCGATCGACCGGCTGGTCAACGCCGCCGGCGTGCTGCGCCTCGGCAGGGCCGTGACACTGTCCGACGACGACTGGGTGACGACGTTCGCCGTCAACGTCACCGGAGTCTTCTACGTCTCACGAGCGGTGGTGCGCCGGATGGTGCCGCGGCGGGCCGGATCGGTCGTCACCATCGCGTCCAACGCCGCCCATACCGCGCGCATGGACATGTCCGCTTACGCCGCGTCCAAGGCGGCCGTGACGATGTTCACCAAGAGCCTCGGCCTGGAGGTGGCCGCCTACGGGATCCGCTGCAATGTGGTGGCCCCGGGCTCTACGGAAACACCGATGCTCAGCTCTCTTTGGGGCGCCGACGACGGCCCCCGGTCCTCGATCGAGGGAAACCTGGATTCCTACCGAACCGGAATCCCCCTCAGAAAGATCGCGAAGCCGTCCGACATCGCGGACGCGGTCGCCTTCCTGCTCTCCGAAAAGGCCGGCCACATCACCTTGCAGCACCTGACGGTGGACGGCGGAGCGACGCTGGGCGCTTGATGCGAAAAGACAAACCATCGCTATGTGAGGAAATAATGGCAGGACTATCGAGAATCGCGCCTTATCTGATGCCCGGCGTCGGGGACCTGCCCGTCAATACGGTGCCGTGGCGGGTCGATCCCAGGCGGGCCGTGCTGCTGCTGCACGACATGCAGAAATTCTTCCTGCGGCCCTTCGAGGCGGAGGCGTCCCCGGCGGCCGACCTGGTGGAGAACACGACGGCGCTGCGGACCCGGTGCGCCGGCCTCGGCATCCCGGTGGCCTACAGCAGGCAGCCCGGCGACATGACCGCTGAACAGCGCGGCCTGCTCCGCGACTTCTGGGGTTCGGGCATGACCGCCGACCCGTCCCACCGCGACATCATCGCTCCGCTCGCGCCGGGTTCCGGCGACTGGGTGTTCACCAAGTGGCGCTACAGCGCCTTTCACCGGACCGCGCTGCTGGAGCGCATCCGGGAGAGCGGGCGAGACCAGTTGATCATTACGGGTGTGTACGCGCACGTCGGCATCCTCGCCACCGCGGTCGACGCGTTCACCCACGATATCCAACCCTTCCTGGTCGCCGACGCGATCGCGGACTTCTCGGCCGCCGAGCACCGGATGGCGCTCGACTACGCGGCACGGCGATGTGCCGTGACCGTCACCACCGGACAACTGCTGACGGATCTTCCGGACCGAGCGGAGGCACTGTCGTGATGAGCACCGAACGGTTACTTGATCGGATCCTCTTCCCCGACTCCCCCGACTCCCCCGCCTTCGCGCTACTGCACCGCCCGGGGGCCGGCCGCGAGGGGGTGCTGGACGTCCTCGTGGGCGAGGCGTCGCGGCTCGCGACACTCGACGACATCCCGCTCACCGACCTGACCGCCGGCGGCGAGACCGGCGACGCCCGGCACGAGACGCTGGTCGTCATCCCCTATCGGCAGATCGCCGAGCGCGGCTTCGCCGCCGTCGACGACGGCGCACCCCTGCTCGCCATCACGGTCACCGAGCAGGGCGCCCTGCCGCTGTCGGACGCCCTGCGGCAGATCCCCGACGTTCCGGTACGTGCTCGCAATCGGCACGTCGACCTGGAGGACGACGACTACGCGGCGATCGCAGGCAAGGTCATCGAAGAGGAGATCGGCCATGGTGAGGGCGCGAACTTCGTCATCAAGCGCTCGTTCATCACCGAGATCGCCGGCTACTCGGTGAAGAGCGCGCTGACCTTCTTCCGCCGGCTGGTGCAGCGGGAGGCCGGGACGTACTGGACCTTCATCGTCCACACCGGTGACCGCACCTTCGTCGGCGCCACCCCCGAGCGGCACATCAGCGTGTCCGGCGGCGTGGCGACGATGAATCCGATCAGCGGCACCTACCGCTACCCGCCGTCGGGTCCCACCCTTCCCGCGGTCATGGACTTCCTCGCCGACCGCAAGGAGGCCGACGAACTCTACATGGTCGTCGACGAAGAGCTCAAGATGATGGCCAGGATCTGCCACTCCGGGGGCCGGGTCACGGGGCCCTACCTCAAGGAGATGGCCCACCTGGCGCACACCGAGTACTACATCGAGGGCCGCACCTCGCAGGACGTGCGCGAGATCCTGCGGGAGACCCTCTTCGCGCCGACCGTCACCGGCAGCCCGCTGGAGAGCGCCTGCCGGGTGATCAACCGCTACGAGCCGGACGGGCGCGGCTACTACAGCGGCGTCGTCGCGCTGATCGGCAGGGACGCGCACGGCGACCGCACCCTCGACTCCTCGATCCTCATCCGCACCGCGGAGATCGACCGGGCCGGCCGGGTTCGCATCGGCGTCGGGGCCACGCTGGTCCGGCACTCGGATCCGCGGGCGGAGGCGGCCGAGACGAGAGCCAAGGCGGCCGGGCTGCTCGACGTGCTGTGCGCGGAGCCCCCGGAACGCTTCGCCGGGCACCCCGAGGTGCTGCGCGCGCTCGGCACCCGCAACGACGGCATCGCCGACTTCTGGCTGCGTGAGGACGCGGAACGGGTCCGGTGGCTGCCGGAACTGGCCGGCCGGCGCGTCCTGGTCGTGGATGCGGAGGACAACTTCACATCCATGATCGGACATCAGCTCCGGTCGCTGGGCCTGCTGGTGACCGTACGGCGGTTCGACCAGCCGTACACCTTCGACGACTACGACGCGGTGGTGCTCGGGCCCGGCCCCGGAGATCCGCGGGACCTCTCCCACCCGAAGATCACCCATCTGCACGGCGCGGTACGGCACCTGCTCGCCGAGCGACGGCCCTTCCTCTCGGTGTGCCTCAGCCACCAGGTGCTCAGCGGCGTCCTCGGCCTTCGCCTCGTCCGCAGGAGCGTCCCCAACCAGGGAGTCCAGCGGGAGATCGATCTGTTCGGCCACCGGGTCAGGGTGGGGTTCTACAACGCCTTCGCGGCCCGGGCCGCCACCGACTCGATCGAGGTCCCCGGCCTGGAGGGGCCCGTCGCGATCAGCCGCGACCCGCTGACCGGCGAGGTGCACGCGCTGCGCGGCCCGCGTTTCGGCTCGATGCAGTTCCACGCCGAGTCGGTGCTGACCGAGGACGGCGTCTCCATCATCCGCGACGCCCTCGTCGACGCGCTCGACCGGGTGCCGGTCCATCAGTGAAGGGGACGGAGATGACGACCGTACTCATCGCCGGCGGAGGCATCGGAGGACTCGCCGCCGCCGTCGGCGTCGCGAGCCGGGGGCATCGAGCCGTGGTGCTCGAGCGGCGTGACACGTTCACCGAACTCGGCGCGGGCATTCAGATCGGTCCCAACGGCTTCCTGGCACTCGACCGGCTCGGAGTGGGCGGCGAGGTCCGGCGGCTGGCCGTCCACATCGACGAACTCCGCTTCATGGACGGCACGACCGGGGAACGCGTGGCGGGCATGCCGCTCGGCGAGCGCTACCGTGCGCGGTTCGGCAACCCGTACGCCGTGGTCCAGCGGATCGACCTCTACGGTCCGCTGCTCGCCGCGTGCCGGGACTCCGCACTGATCGAACTGCGCGGCGACAGCCATGTCATCGGCTACGAGCAGGACGGCGCCGAGGTCACCGCCGTCCTCGGCACCGGGGAGCGGATCCGGGGGGACGCGCTGATCGGCGCGGACGGCATCCGCTCGGCCGTCCGCGCCCAACTGGTGGGCGACGGGGAGCCCCGGGTGTCCGGCCACACGATCTACCGTTCGGTGATCCCGATGGAGCGGGTCCCCCGGGCTCTCCGCTGGAACGCCGTGGTCCTGTGGGCCGCTCCTGGCCGGCACTTCGTGCACTACCCGATCGGCGGCGGCCGGCATCTCAACCTGGCGGCGACGCGGGACAACGGCGCCACCCAGGCGGTGACCGGCCGTCCGGCCGCCCGGAACCACGTGCTCCGCGAGTTCGGCGGGCTGTGCGACGCCGCCCGCCGCCTCCTGGAACTGGGCGAGGAATGGCGGGAGTGGGTGCTGTGCGACCGGGACCCGGTGGACGACTGGACGGATCGCCGGGTGGCGCTGCTGGGCGACGCCGCGCATCCCATGCTGCAGTACGCCGCGCAGGGCGCCTGCATGGCGCTGGAGGACGCGGTGCTCCTCGCCGAACTGCTCGACTGCGCCGGCGACGAGTTCCCCCAGCGGTTCGAGAAGTACAACGCGCTGCGGCGGGCGCGCACGGCCGGCGCGCAGTTCGTGTCCCGTGAGATGGGCCGCCGTCTCTACCACCCGGCCGGCGCCGAGGCGCGCGCCAGGAACCGGATGCTGTCCGCGATGTCCGAGGACGAACTGTACGACAAGGTCGCGTGGCTGCACGGCGCACGGGACTTCGTGGCGGCCCTGCCGTGAACGGGCGTGTTTCACGCCGGCGAGTCGAACGAGTTGAACCGACGAGAAAGGAACCGTTGCCATCATGTGCGGCATCGCTGGATGGGTGAGTTTTCAGGGTGATCTGACCGGGCAGACCGAGACGATCTCCGCCATGACCGCGAGCCTGGAGTACCGGGGACCGGATGCCGCGGGGATCTGGACGTCGACCCGGGCCGCCCTCGGCCACCGCAGGCTCGCGATCATCGACCTCGAGGGCGGGCGGCAGCCGATGGCGGCCGCCGGAGACGACGCCGGGGACGACGCCGGGGACGACGCCGCCCGGCCGGTCATGACCTACAACGGCGAGGTCTACAACTACCGGGAGCTGCGCGCGGAACTCCAGGCGCTGGGCCACGAGTTCCGCACGGTCAGCGACTCCGAAGTGGTGCTGCGCGCCTATCTTCAGTGGGGCGCGCGCTTCGCCGAGCGCCTCGACGGCATCTTCGCCCTGGCGATCTGGGATCCGCGCGTGGAGGAGCTGCTGCTGGTCCGCGACCGGATGGGGGTCAAGCCGCTCTATTACTACCAGACGCCCGACGGCCTGCTGTTCGGCTCGGAGCCCAAGGCGATCCTCGCCCACCCCCAGGCGGAGGCGGTCATCGACGCCGAGGGGCTCCGGGAGATCTTCACCATCGTCAAGACGCCCGGCCACGCGGTGTTCCGCGGCATGCACGAGGTGCTCCCGGCCACCGTGCTGCGGTTCTCCCGGTCCGGGAGCGTCGAGGAGTGCTACTGGCGTCTGGAGGCCCGGGAGCACACCGACGACCTGACCACGACGATCGCGACCGTGCGCCGGCTCCTGGAGGAGATCGTCGAGCACCAGATGGTCGCCGACGTCACGGTCGGGACGCTGCTGTCCGGCGGCCTCGACTCCAGCGCGATCACCGCGCTGGCCGCGCGTGCGCTGGCCCGCAAGGGCGTCGAGCAGCCCCTCAGGGCGTTCTCCGTGGACTTCCGGGGCCACGAGGCGCGGTTCCGGTCGAACGTTCAGTGGGAGGACCCGGACACCCCGTTCGCGATCGAGGTCGCCGAGCACGTGGGCGCCGAGCACATCATCGTCGAGTTGGAGAACGAGCAGGTCCTCGACCCCGAGGTGCGAACCGCGGTGCTGAGGGCCCAGGACCTGCCGGTCTCCACCGGAGACATGGAGTACTCCCTGCTCATCCTGTGCCGGGCCCTCAAGGAACAGATGACGGTGGCCCTTTCGGGCGAGGCCGCCGACGAACTCTTCGGCGGGTACACCTGGTTCCACGACCGGGACGCCGTCGAGTCCGACACCTTCCCCTGGCACTCCCCCTTCGAGAAGGCCGGCGGGATCGGCGCGCTGCGTGCGATCGGGCTGTGGGACAGACTCGGGCTCGGCGAGTACATCAAGCGCCGCTACGCCGAGGCGCTCGACGACGTGCCTCGCCTGCCCGGGGAGAGCGGCCTGGAGGCGCGGATGCGCGAGCTGACCTACCTCAACCTGACCCGCTGGGAGCGGTTCCTCCTCGACCGCAAGGACCGGATCAGCATGGCCGCGAGTCTGGAGGTCCGGGTGCCGTTCACCGATCACCGGCTGGTCGAGTACGTGTACAACACCCCCTGGGCGATGAAGAATTTCGACGGCCGGGAGAAGAGCCTGCTTCGCGCCGCGATGCGCGGGGTGCTGCCCGACTCCGTGCTGGACCGCAAGAAGAACCCCTACCCCTCCACGCAGGACGAGAAGTACGAGGCGGCGCTTCGGGAACGGCTGGAATCGATCCTCTCCGAGGGCGGCCCGGTGCTCGGTCTGGTGTCGGAGTCAGAGATCCGCGTGCTGCTCGACGCGCCGGCCGGTTCCTACGGCATGGGCGGCCCGTGGAGCGCCCGCGCCGTCATCGAGCGGCTCATCGAGTTCAACACCTGGGTCACCATGTACGACGTCCGGGTGGAGTTGTAAGCGCTCCCGATCCGCAGGGTCCGTACGGTCCTCCGTACGGACCCTGCGGATCGTACACGGTAGGACACCGGAAACGCCGAGCGGTCTGGGCGGGTCTCGATCGAGACCCGCCCAGACCGCTCGGCCGTGTCGGCCCGGTCAGCCGCTGCCCAGGCCGGCCGGGGGGATGTTGTGGTTGTGGCGGAAGAAGTTGTCGGGATCGTAGGCCCGCTTCACCTCGCGCAGCCGCCGGTGGTCGTCCGCCGCGTAGGCCGTCGCGGTCCTCGTGGTGTCGTGCAGGAAGTTGAGGAACGTCCCGCCCGTCCCGTGCGTCCGCAGCGCCTGGTCCACCTCCGGGACGTCGACGTCCACGATGACGGAGAGGGGCACATCGCGGTGGCCGACCGGGGCGGCACCGGGTCCCTGGCCGGCGATGGCGCCGCCCCAGTGGCGGATCTCCACCGTCGGCGCCGCCCGCCCGCCCGCGTTCACCAGTGCCTCGATCACCGGATCGGGCAGCGTGTGGAGCGTCTCCATACGCCGGGGGAACGTGCCGCCCATGGCGGACCGGCCGAAGGTCGTCGACCGCATGCCGTCCAGCAGCACCGGGCCCGCGGCCGCCCACAGTGGCCGCAGCAGCCTCCTTGCCTGCTCGGCCTCGCCCGGGTACATCGCCTGGATCCCGATCACCCGCCTGCCGCGCAGGGCCTCGGGGACCTCCGGGTCGTGCGGGAGCCGCGTGAGCAAGATCGCGGTGCTCAGCTCGTCCGGGACGTCGCGGATCCAGTCCCGGTAGCGCACGAGCGTCTCCGCCGCCCGGTCGATCGCGAAGAAGGCGGTACCGGCGTGGACCTGGGCGACCGGGTGGAGCCGGAACTCCAGCGAGGTCACCACGCCGAAGTTGCCGCCGCCTCCGCGAACCGCCCAGAACAGATCGGCGTGTCGATCGGGGCTCGCCGTCACGATCCGGCCGTCGGCCGTGACGATCTCGGCACACAGCACGCTGTCGGCGGCGAAGCCGTACTTGCGGGCGAGCCAGCCGAACCCGCCGCCGAGGGTGTAGCCGACGACCCCGACGGACGGGGCGGTGCCGGCCAGCGGCGCGAGACCGAACGGCTCAGCGTCGGCGATCACCTCCTCCCACACTGTGCCGGGCCTCACCCGGGCGATCCGCCGCTCGGGATCCACGAGGACCGAGGACATCCCCGAGGTCCTCAGCAGAAGGCCGCCGTCGGACGGAACGTGGGTGCCGTGCCCGGTGGCCTGGACGGCGAACGGCAGGTCGTAGTCGCGCGCCGTGACGACGGCCGCCCGCACGTCGGCGACCGATGCGGCCTCGGCGACCAACGCGGGGTGCGGGTCCACCGACGAGTACGGCGCCCGCCGCCGCGCGTCGTAGTCGGCCTCACCCGGCAGGTGCACAGCGCCCTCGAAACCACGACGCAGGCTGTGCGCGGCCGCCAGGACGCTGGGGGCCAACTCCCGCGTCTGGTGGGGCCGCGGCTGGACTTGCTGCTGACTCATCTCGAAACCTTCCCTCCCATATCTAGGCCCAGGATGCTGGGCGGGAAGGATGCCGGGCATCCGTGGTCGCCACTGATTCGCCACTGAACCGCCACTGAACCGCCACGGACGCGGCGCCGATCGACGATGATGTTGCGGTGACGTCAACAGGTCCCGGTGAGGTGTCCGCACGGGAGGCCGAGGTCCTCGAGGCGCTCGGCGCGCGGCTGTCCAACGCGCAGATCGCGCGCAGGCTGCACATCTCCGTGCGCACCGTCGAAAGCCATGTGTCGTCGTTGCTGCGCAAGTACGGCGTCGCGGACCGGCGCGCGCTCGCGGCCCTGGCCGAGGAGAGCATGCCGCAGACCGGGGCGCCACCCGGACGGATGACGGGCCTGCCCGCCGCCCGCACGTCATTCGTCGGACGGGGACGCGAACGCGAAGCGGTGCTCGGCGCGCTGGAGAACTCCCGGCTGGTGACCCTGCTCGGGCCGGGCGGAGTCGGCAAGACGCGACTGGCGGTGGTGGCCGCCGAGTCGGCGATGCAGTCGTTCCCGTCCGGCGGCGCGTTCGTGGACCTGGTACCGGTCGGCACCGGTTTCGTGGCGCAGGCTGTGGCCGCGGCGCTCGGCGTGTCGGAGCATCCGCGGCAGCCGCTCGAGGACGCCGTCGCCGAGCACCTCGGCCGGGGCAGGTCGCTGCTGGTCCTGGACAACTGCGAGCACCTGCTGGATGCGGTGGCCGGGTTCGCGGAGCGGCTGCTGTCCGTCTCCCCCGGAACGCGGATCCTGGTGACGAGCCGCGCCCGGCTCGGCGTGCCGGGCGAGCGCACGGTGCCGATCGCACCGCTGCCGCTGGCCTCCGAGGCCGAGTTACTCTTCCGCGAACGGGCCGTCGCGGCCGACCCCGACTTCACCGCCGAACCGGCCCTGATCTCGGAGCTGTGCGCGAAGCTGGACGGGATGCCGCTGGCCATCGAGCTCGCCGCGGCGCGCAGCGCCTCCCTCGGCGCCGACGGCCTGCTCACGGCGCTCGACGACATCCTGCGGCTGCTCACCGGCGGCCGCGGATCCGACGAGCGGCACCGCTCGCTACGCAGGGTGATCGGCTGGAGCCACGATCTGCTGGACGACGACGAGCGGGCCCTGTTCCGGCGGCTCGCCGTGTTCGCGGGACGGTTCGATCTCGGCGCCGCACTCGCCGTGACACCGGACGGCAGCAGGAGCTCGGTCGCCGACGTACTCGGGCGGCTGGTCGACCAGAGCCTGGTCGTCCACCAGCGGGGGCCGGTGAGCAGATGGCGGCTGCTGGAGACCGTGCGCGTCTTCGCCGCCGCCCAACTCGCCGACAGCGGCGAACTGGCCGCGACGCGCGAGCGGCATCTGCGGTGGGCGACGGCCGCCGCGGCGGCGCTGGAGGACCGGCTCGCCGGCGAGTGGGCGGACGGCGTCTGGCGCGACGACTTCGACGCCGTCGCCGACGATCTGCGCGCGGCCCTGGCGAACGCCCCACCCGGCCCCGGCGCGCCGCAGCACCGGCTGGCCCGGTCGCTCGGCCACCTCACCTACGCGCGGCGGTTCCTGACCGAGTCCCTGAGCCATTTCCAGGAGGCCGCGACGCGCGCCGTCCTGCCGGGCGAGGCCGCCCGCGATCTGCGCAGCGCGGCCGACTGCGCCCATGCCGTCGCCCCCTCCGGGCATCAGGCCTTCGAGCTGCTGCTCGCCTCGGCCGACCGGGCGCGCGCCTGCGGCGACGGCGCCGCCCAGGCGGTGGCGCTCGCCCTCGCCGTCGTCACGGCCAACAGGTTCTCCGCCGGGTTCCCCTCCGAGATTCCCCATGAGCGGCTGAGCGGCCTGCTCGACGAGGCCGTCTCGGCCGGCGGCTCCGATGACCCCGTGGTGGTGGCCGCCATCGCCGCCGCACGGGCCTGGAATGCGGGACCGGCGAAAATGCATCCCGATCCGGCTCTGTCGGAGATCGCCGTGGCGGCGGCGCGATCGGCGGGCGATCCGGTGCTCGTCAGCGCCGGGCTCGACGCGGTCAGCACGGCGGCGGCCACGGCGGGGCGGCTGCGCGAGGCGCACCGCGTCACCCGCGAGCGTTTCTCCCTGCTCGCCGACCTGCCCCGGGACGATCCGTACGCCTCCCCTGAGATCGTGGACATCCACCACATGGCGTCCACCTACGCGATCGCCACCGGCGACCTGGACGCCGCGTTGTCCGCGGCCCGGGCGGCACTGGACGACGACCTGCTCGGCGACCGCTCCCCGCTGTCCGCCGGCAACCTCGTCCTCCCTCTCGTGCTCACCGGGCAGTTCGAGGAGGCTCTACAGCACGCGGCCACCGTCTGGGACGGCTGGGAGCAGGCCAGCGGCCGGGTCGCGGGCTGGATGTCCCCCGCTGTGGCCGCCGTGGCGCTCGCGTACAGCCTGCTGGGCGACGAACGCGGGTCCCGGCTGTGGCGGGCCCGGGCGACCCAGGTCGCCGGGCAGGCCCGCAACCACGCGTCGTTCGCGACGTTCGTCGACGCTCGCATCGCCGTGCACACCCGGCGGTACGGCGACGCGGTCGCGCTCGTCAGGCTCGTCTTCACGGACTTCCCGCAGGGGAGGTACCAGACCTACGCCCGCGCGGCGGGCGCCGAGCTCGCCGTCGCGGCCGGGCTGCCGGACGCCGCGCTGCGGTTGGACGCCGCGGCCCCCGCCGGCGACGAGAACGAGTGGGCGGCCGCCTGCCTGGCCCGCGCCGCCGGCCGCCTGCGCGGCGACGCCGCCGCGCTGGAGAGGTCCGTGCGGGGGTGGGAGCGCATCGGCGCCCGGTTCGAACGCGCCTGCACGCTCCTGCTTCTCCCCGGCCGTGAGGCCGAGGGCCGCGCGGAGATGGCGGCTCTGGGCTGCCCGCCGTCCGGTGTGGGCCCCGAGTCGCACCCCGGAACCGCACACGGAAAGATGTGCGAACGGCCGTCCGGCGTGACGATGCGGTGGTGAGGGATGGCGATCGGCCACTGATCGCCCAGCAACGCCGGAAGGGACGAGAACATGAGCAATGCCACCGCGACGATCACCGATGAGGTTACGGCCGTCCGGGAGGTGCCGGGACGCGTCGTCGCCGCGTGGGCCGGCAACGACGCCGACGCCTTCGCCCAGGTCTTCACCGGGGACGCCACCATGATCCTCCCCGGTGACGTCTTCGTCTCCGGGCGCCAGGGCATCCGTGCCTTCATGGCGGCGGCCTACTCCGGCCCCTACAAGGGGACCCGGGTCGCCGGCGACCCGGTTTCGGCGAAGTTCCTCGGCGAGGACGCGGCCGTGCTGGTCACGCGCGGCGGGATCCTGCTCCCGGGAGAGACCGAGGTCGCGCCGGAGCGCGCGGTACGGGCCACGTGGGTGCTGGCCAGGCAGGACGGCCAGTGGCTGATCACGGCCTATCAGAACACCCCGATCGGCAGCGCCTGATCGGCACCGCCCGATCACATGGCGACGGCCGCCGGGAACGGATCGATCCGTTCCCGGCGGCCGTGACACGTCCGCCGGCCCCCATTCCTGGAAGAAGGGACGGCCCTCGGGGAAGCGTCAGCCCTTGAAGAACTCGATCGCCGGGGGCGCGAGAGCCTCGGGGGACGCGTCGTGCGCCTGACCCTCGACGATGCGGTGCTTCCCCTGCGGAACGGCCGCGGCGAGGGCCGCACCGCCCTTACCCATCCAGGGGGCGCTGTTCTCGCCGGTCAGCACCAGCGTCGGGACGGTGATCGATGCGAACCGCGACTTCGGCAGCGCGTTCCCCGGCCCCACGACCGCGGCCTCGTAGACCAGCGTGTGCGCGACGGCCTCCATGCCCTCCCAGTAGGGCGAGTTCCGCATCTGGGCGACCATTTCGCCGGGCACCTCGGCCGCCTGCGTCATGAAGCGCTCGACCACGTCGCCGCGGCGGCCCTCCTTCATGAGGCCGGCCAGCTGCGCCTCGAAGTCGTGCGGGATCGGCTGGCGGCTGTCGTCGACGATGTACGGCGGCTCGTACACCGCCAGCTTGCCGATCGCGAGCCCGCGCGCCGCGGCCTCAAGGGCGAGCGCTCCTCCGGAGGAACCTCCGAAGACCAGCGCCTCGCCGCCGGCGTGCTTGATGATCGCCGCGATGTCCTCGATCTCTCGGTCCACTGAGTACGGCAGGGTGTCGCCGCTGCCGCCGCGGCCGCGGCGGTCGTAGTTGTAGACGGTGAAGTGCGGCTCCAGTGCCGCGGCCATCCCCGTCCAGATCGGGTGGGATCGATCACTGAACCCGCCCTGCACGAGGATCAGCGCCGGCCCGCTACCGGTCCGATCGAAGGCGATGGTGGTGCCGTCTGCCGACGTTACGTCCATTCTGGAGTCTCTCCCGTGGCTCGTAGGTGAACAACTGTGGGTGCCTTACCAGGCCCGGTTCACGGCCGAGGCCGACCGACCCCAGCGGAAGACGCAGGCCCCGGTGAAATCCTGCAACAACGGAATGCCGTTGTCATCTTCCAGGTTGCTACACCAAAACAGACCGATTTCTCCGGTTACATACACTTATGAGAAGTTAATCGAACTCATCGGTAATGAGGAAGACCAGGTTCGGCGTGGCCACCGAACCTGGTCGCGCTTTCGCATCGGTCATCGGACGAGAACGGCGACGCTCGGCTCCCGCCCGGCCCTGCCCAGCCGGTTGCGCAGTCGCATGGCCGGCCGTTCCACGGCGTAGTAGCTGATGACCGCGGCGGCGAAGCTACCGCCCATCACGATCACCATCGCCTTCAGGAAGTTGTCCGCCCCGATCATGCTGCCGTTCCAGATGTAGATGACGGGGATGTGCCACAGGAACATCCCGTAGGACACCCGGCCGATGTACTGGAGCGGCCGGATAGTGAGCACGTTCTGGATGAACCGCGACCGCACGCCCGGCACCGTGAGCGGCGCGAGGATCAGGAACACGATGGCGAGGTCGATGGGCTGGTCGAACAGCGCGGTCCCCAGCGACGGATAGTCCGAGGTGCCCTGACCGCCCGCGGGCGAGAAACAGAAGAGCAGGATCACGACCAGCGCCGTGAACCAGGTCGCACCCGGATGCCTCGCGACCAACCGGTAGGGGCCGATCAGGGCGTTGGGAGCCACCTCGGCGGCCGCCGACATCGCCGCCAGCGCCATGCCGACCGCGAGGTAGCCGAACCAGCCGGGCGGCCAGTTGCCCTGGATCGGATACATGCCCAGCGACTCCTGGTGGCTGTAGGCGGTGAACGCGTAGCCGACCAGGATGACGCCGCCGGCCCCGGCCAGGATCCGCCGGGCCCGGGCGACGGCGTGGCCCGTGCGGCCGGCCCACCGACCCGCCGCCCAGGCGAACAGGGGCAGCAGGGCGTAGAACGCGACCTCGGTCCCCATGCTCCAGGTCGACTCCATACCGGTGGGAATGCCGCCTTCGTTGTAGACGTGCTGCATGGTCACCACCCGCAGCAGGTACCAGAAACCGGTGATGTTCTCCCGGTTGAGCAGCACCAGCATGACAATCGCCACCAGCCAGTAGGCCGGGAAGAGCCGTAACACGCGCCGCCAGGCGTAGGCCCGCAGGTCCGGCTTCTCGGTGCCCGCGATGGTCGCGAGAGCGAACGGGCGATAAATGAGGAAACCAGACAACGCAAACAGAATGGGGAGAGACTCCCGGGTGAATCTCTCCAGCAGGACGGCGAATACCTCGTTGTCCGGCCGGTAATCCATGAAGCCCATGTACCCGGAGGTGAACGCGGTGTGCACCGTGATCACTGCCAACACGGCGACCGCGCGTATGCCCTGCAGCTCTGGGAAGTACTGACGCTTCACTGCCGGCGAGGACTTTTCCCCGCTATCTCGATTGCCGGTTCCGGACCGGCTTAAGGCCGTGTCGACCATGGCGGCTCCTTCAGAAAGCACTGATCTCATAAGTGTTCATCGCCGCTTTTTGCTGTGCATCTCCTGAATTGCGCCGCCGTCGCGGCGGTCGAGGTCAGTCGCCGCCCAGAGACACGTCGGGAGCCGTCACGACGCGATACAACGTCTCGCCGAACTCCCGCACCATCTCGCCGATCGTGTCGTCGTCGAAGAGATTGGTGTTGTAGGCCATCGAACCGATGATCTCGCCCGTCGGGTCGACCTCCAGGTGCCACATCGCGCCGTCCGGCACGTCGGCACCCGCCTGCTGGGAGAGCACCCGCCTGCGGATCACCGAGTACTCCAGATCACCGGCGATCTCGCGCTCGCCGCCGAGCGGTGACTTGAAGACCTGGAAGACGATCAGGGCGATGTCGTCCTCCATCGCCGGGAGCATGAGTTCGGGCGCCTCCTGCACGACCTGGACGAATGGGATGTCGTGGGAGTACGCCCCGATGCAGGCGGCCCGGGTGCGCAGGACCGCTTCGCGGAAGGTGGCGCATGCCGCCAGATCGACCCGCAGCGGCAGGAAGTTGAAGAAGGACCCGACCGTGTCGTGGAAGTCGGCGCGCCCGCGGCCGGAGGAGAACGTCGGGATGACGATGTCCGTCGCCCGGGCCCTGTCGCGCAGGTATGTCCCATAGGCGGCGAGCAGCACCATGAACAGGGAGCAGCGCGTCTCCTTGCCGATGCGCAGCGCCGCCGACACCAGGTCCGCGGGGAGATGGAAGCGCCGCCACGCCGTGCCCTTGGGCAGCCCGGCCGAGCGCGGGTGATCCGCCCTGATTCCCAGCACACGCGCCCCGCGCAGGTTCTCCCGCCAGTATGCCTGCGACCTGGCCAGCTCAACCGGGTCCACACCCGCCCGCTCCCAGTCCACGTACTCCCGGTACTGCCGCGTCTGGGGCAGATCGGGCATCGCGTGGCCACGACGGGCCGCGTACCGGTTGACCAGATCCCGCATGATCAGCCGCATCGACCACTCGTCCGCCGCGGTGTGGTGGGCGACCAGCACGAGCACCGCGTCACGCTCGTCGAACCGGGCCACCGTCGCGCGCACCAGCGGCAGTTCGGCGACCGGGAACGGCTCAGCCTCCACCTCGTTGAGCAGTTCCTCGGCCCGCTGCCCGCGATCCTCCGGGGCCACGCCGGACAGGTCGCGGACCACCAGCCGTGCCGGGGTCGGCGGGCGCACCCGTTGATGACTCCCGTCCCCGCGGATGATCTCCGTACGCAGGGCCTCGTGGCGGGCCACGACGTCGTTCAGCGCGTCCCCCAGCACCCGGACGTCCAGGGCCCCGGTGAGCCGCCAGCCACAGACGATGGTGTAGCGGGGACCGAACGGGCCCTCCTCGTCGCCCCGGTCGAATCCGCACAGGAACGCCTGGTTCCATGAGAGCGGGATCTGCTGCGGTTCCTCTCGCGATATGTCATATGCCACATCCGGCGCTTCGGATACGCTCATGGCTGCTGGCTCCTCATGCCATCTGGTGCGGGTGGTCCAGGGGCCGGCGGGCCCCGTTGTCGTGGGTCGTCATGCGTACAGCTGCCGGAGCCTGTCGCGGTCCACCTTGCCGCCGGGAGTGCGGGGCAGGCTGCCGACGGTCATGAAGGTCACGGGCGGCACGGCCCTGCCGAACCAGCGCCGCAGCGCGGTGCGCCAGGCGGCCCGGGCCCCCTCGCTCACGGAGTCGCGCGGCACGATGAACGCGGCCAGGCTGACGACCAGGCGGTGCCTGCCGGGGACGGCCACGACCGCGCACTCCGCGACCGTCTCGTGCCCGGTCAGCACCGCCTCGACGTCGCCGAGCTCCAGCCGGATGCCGTTGAACTTCACCTGGAGGTCCCGGCGCCCGACGAACTCCAGCAGGCCGTCGGCGTTCCATCGGCCCAGGTCTCCCGTACGGTAGAAACGTTCCGCGGCGCCGCCCCCCCGGGGCGGCTCGAACGCGGACCGCTCGCCGGCGGCCGCGCCGACATAGCCGGGAGTGATGTACGGGCTGTGGATGACCAGTTCGCCGGTGGTCCCGACGGGACACGGGCGGTCCAGTTCGTCCAGCACCAGCACCTCCCGGCCGGGAATCGGAGTGCCGATCGGCGCCCGGTCCGCCACCGTTCCGGTCACCTCGTGCCACGTCGCGAGGATGGACTCGGTCGGTCCGTACAGGTTGACCAGCCGGGTCCCGGGCAGCGCCGCGCGCAGCCCGTTCGCCAGGTCGCCGGTCAGCGGCTCGCCGGCCAGCAGCAGGTGGTCCAACTCGGGGAGGCGTCCGGCGGCTTCCGAGCGGTTGATCACTTCGAGCAGTTGCCGGGCGAAGCTGGGCACGGTCTGCAGATGCGTGACGCGCTCGGCGGCGAGCCAGTCGACGATCTTCTCCGGATTGGCCCTCGTCCGCGGGCTAACGGGGCAGAGCGTCGCGCCCGCCAGGAGCGGTGCGAACATCTCGACCAGGCTCGCGTCGTACCCCGGCGCCGCCCACTGGGCCACCCGCGCGCCCGGCCCGATCCGGAACTCCTCGGTGAACCAGGACATGAACTGGGTGAAACCGCGGCGGGTCTGCGGGATGCCCTTGGGCCTGCCGGTGGAGCCGGAGGTGTAGGTGACGTACATCCAGGCGTCCGGATCAGCCTCGGCAAGCCCGGGGAGGGGCGCTCGGGCGGCCTCACACGCGGTCCCGTGGGGACTGCTCCCCGGCCCGGCCGCCACCCCGACGTCCAGGATCGATCCGCCCAGGGCCTCCCGGTACCAGCCGACGAGTTCGTCCTCGGCCGCACGCCCGTCGAACAGCAGCCGCACCGGTCGCAGGTCCTCCAGCACCGCCCTGCCCCGCCGCCCGACCTCGCCGGTGTCGAGGCAGAGCACGCAGGCCCCGGCCGAGAGCACGCCGAGCACGGCCGCGGCCTGGGTCGGGCCGGGCTCCATGCGCACCGCCACCGGCATCCCCTCGACGCCGCCGGCGGCCGTCAGGGCGGCGGCGACCGAGGTGGCCCGCCCGGCGAATTCCCGATAGGAGACGCTCACGCCGTCCGACGCGACCGCCTCGGCATCGGGGCCGGTCACCGCGTGCCCCAGAACCACCTCGTGAATCGGCCGCTCGGCGCGGACGAGGGCCGTCGCCCGGCGCCCGCTCACGGCGCCGACGCCTTGACCTTCTCCGCCACGCCGGCCGGCCGCCGGGTCCGCGGCGGCTCCTGGGCGCGTCTCCCCCGCGGCAGCGCGTTCCACAGGATCCGGGCGAGCATCGCGGGGCGCATGAGCGCCTCGGGGCCGTCGACGAGGCCGGCGCCGCGCATGTAGGCGGCGGCGACGACGCCATCGCGGGTGGCGGCGGTCTGCACCATGCGCAGGAACGCCTGCGCCACGCGGACCTTCCGCGTACGCTCCCCTGGCACACCCGGGAAGCCGAGGTCCACCGTGTGGGTCATCTCCCACGGTTGGTCGATGACCTCGCGGGCCAGGTCGGCGAAGTACTGGGCCGGGTCGGGAACCGCTCCGGTGTGCAGCTGGGCCCGGATCACGAGCGCGCCGAGCGCCGCCACGGTCATGCCCTGGGCGTACACCGGGTTGAAACAGCAGACCGCGTCGCCCGTCACCAGGAGGCCGTCGGGGAACCGGCTCATTCTCTCGTAGCGGCGCCGCAGCGTGGTCGGGAAGCGGAAGGCCACCGGCTCGTCCAGCGGCTCGGCGTGCTGGAGCGCGTCGTAGATGTCGGGGACCGCCAGCGACTTGACCCAGGCGTACAGCCCCTCCTGGTCGGTCGGCGGGTGATCGCCGAGGATGCCGTAGGTGGTCAGCTCGACCCGGTCGCCGTCGGTCTTCGTGAAGATCGCGCCACGGGGCAGCGCGGGCGAGGCGACGGGGTTGATCGACAGGTCGCCGTGGTAGGGGTCGGCGGTCAGCCGGTAGTGCTGCGTCACATAACCCAGGCCGATCTTCGTCCGCTCCTCCTCGACGCGGGGGTAGCCCAGCGCTTCGAGCCAGATCGGGGTACGGGATCCCCGGCCGGTGGCGTCGACCACCAGGTCGGCGCTGATCACCTTCTCCTCGCCCGCGCCGTCGTCGCCGTCGAGCGACTGTACGCGCACCCCGATCACCCGGCTGCGATCCGGCGTGGCCTCCAGGCCGAGAATGTCGTGCCGCTCGGCGAAGACCACGCCGGGCAGGACCCTGGTGCGCTCACGGATGTGGTGTTCGAGCTTCGGCCGGCTGGCCGCGACGCAGACCAGCCCCGCGTGCCGCTGCCGCAGTCTGCTGCCGTTGAAATACCAGCGCACGCTCCCGGCGAGGTCTCCGGTCGGCACGCCGTCGGCGAACAGTTGCTCGGTGATACCCGGATACAGCTCCTCCATGACCCGCTGGCCGCGGGCCAGCAACCCGTTGATATGGCGGCTCTGCGGACAATGCCGCCGCGGGCCCTCCACTCCGACCAGCACGTCACGGTCGACGATGAGCACCTCGTCGTAGGCGTCGGCGAGCACTCTGGCCGCGAACAGCCCCGCGATGCTACCGCCGAGAACCACCGCGCGGGTCTTCACCGCATCACCCATTGGACCGCCTCCTCGATTTCAGATTCGGTTCCGCGAACTGGTTCCGTCCGATGCCACCGGCCGGACTCGTGCAACGGATTCCTGAACAGGGACCATTTATTCGCACCATGCGGCCGACGCCGCTTTTCCATCTGTTACAGGGTCACATCGGACCACGCGCCGGGCATCTTTTGGAATGCTGCCCGGCGGGGCCGACGTCAATGGGAATAGCGCAATTTCAAGGGTGGCCGGAAAACGGCGACATGTGATCCTTTCCCTATGACGGAGTTCACGGACAAGACAGTTCTCATCACGGGTGGCGGCAGTGGAATGGGCCTGGCCACGGCCCGGCGGCTCGTGGCCGCCGGCGCCCAGGTAGTGCTGGCCGGGCGGAGCGAGGAGCGGTTGAAGACCGCGGTGAAGGAACTCAACGCGGGCGAACGCGTCCTGGCCGTACCCACCGACGTGTCCCGCCTCGAGGAGTTGGATCGGCTCGTCGCACGCATCGGCGAGAGCTTCGGCCGGCTCGACGGCGTGTTCGCCAACGCGGGAATCGCCAGGTTCTCACGCAGCGCCGAGGTCACCGAGGCCGACTTCGACCAGGTCGTCGGCGTCAACCTCAAGGGTGTGTTCTTCACCGTCCAGAAGTCGGTGCCGCTGTTCGGCTCCGGCGGATCGGTAGTGATCAACGGCTCCTGGCTGATCCACCGCGGCCTGGCCTTCACCTCGGTGTACTCCGCCGCCAAGGCCGGGGCGGTCAACCTGGTCCGCACTCTCGCCGCCGACCTGGCCGGCCAGGGTATCCGGGTCAACGCCATCAGCCCCGGCTACATCGTTACCGAGATGTTCGAAGGCATCTCCAGCACCCCTGAGGCGCAGGAGGCGTGCCGCGGCCAGGTGGCGCTCGGCCGGCTGGGTGCCCCCGAGAACATCGCGGACACCACGCTGTTCCTGCTGTCGGACCGCTCCTCGTACATCACCGGCCAGGAGATCACGGTGGACGGCGGCCTCATCCCGTCCGTTCCCCTCTGACCGTTCCCCTCTGTCCGGTCCCCGCCCGGGGGACGTCCCCATCGCCCGAGGGCCGCCGCACATTCCGGCGGCCCTCACGCGCATCCCCGGCGGTTCAGCGCAGCGCGGTGGCCGACGGCATGATATCGCCGCGGAACATACCCGCCGGGTCCACCCGCTCGCGCACACGGTCGACGGCGGCCACCTGCTCCACGCTGAGATGTCCCTGCGGCTGGGTGTGGGTCTCCACGAACGTCGGGACCGTACGCCCGGTGTCCCACGGAGCGAGCGCGGCCCGCACGGTCCCGATGTGCCGGGTGATGGCCTCGGCCGTGCCGGTGAGGCCCGGCACCCCACCGCCGGAGTAGGCATACGGCGCGCTGAGGTGGTCGAGCGCGCCGCCCTTCGGATGCGGTACGGCGTAGGCGCCGCCGAGCTGGCGCAGCCCGGCCGCGATCAACGGCGATCCCGACCCGGCGCCGATCACCCTGAGTAATTCGTCTACGCCCTCGTCCCCGAACTCGTCCAGCAGCATGTGGTCGCCGAGGACCGCCACCGGATCGGCGGGATCCATGTGGGTATCGAGCACGCTCACTGGCGCGGTCGTCTGCCAGGTGTCGAACACCGGCTCGGCGACCGACCGCAGCGGGCCGAGCAGCTCCTCGGCATACCGCTCCGCGGTGGCCACGTCGTCGGCGGTCTCGGCGAGCACCGCGCCGTCCACGCTCAGGATGGGGCCGGCGGACAGTGCCGGCGGCACCTCGGGCAGCCTCGGCAGGTTCAGCACCCGGACCGAGGTCGCCGCCTCCGCCGGGGCCTCCAGCGTCCACCTGCGCCAGATCCGGAGCAGGCGGGGAGCGTGGGCCGCCGGCCAGCAGGCCGCCCCCGTCACCACCTTGACCGCGGGAAAGAGGTCGACCTCGACGGCGGTGACGACGCCGAATCCGCCGCCTCCGCCGCGCAACGCCCAGAAGAGCTCGGGATCGGAGGACTCGTCCACCCGCCGCGGTTCGCCGTCGGCTGTCACCAGCTCGACGGCCCGGACGCTGTTGGCGGCCAGGCCCGTCCTGCGGCCGTAGAAGCTCAGCCCACCGCCCAGGAGATAGCCGACGACGCCGACCGTCGGCGATGACCCATGAGCGACCGCCAGGCCGTACGGCGCTGCGGCCCTGGCCACCGCACCCCATTTCGTGCCTGCCGGGACGCGGGCGATCCGGCGGCGCGGGTCCACCTCCACAGCGCCGTCCATCTCCGGGCGGAGCAGCAGCGCGTCGTGCATGGGCAGGGCAGCGGGGGCGGCGTGCCCGGTCGTGAGCACCCGAACGGACAGTCCCTCTTCCTCCGCGAAGCGGATCGCGTCACGGATCTCCCGGACGGTCCGCACCACCGCGGCGGCGGCCGGCTCCGGCGGTGCCGCGAGGTTGAACACACTCGTCGCGGCCTGATACCCCGGCTCTCCCGGGTGCGTGACGGCCAGGGTCCGCGTGTCGACGTCGTCTCCGGTTCTCACGGCTCACCCCACGCGCTCAGCGGTGACGAACAGGAAGGTACCCGGGCCCGACTGCTCCCGGACGATCATCTTCGCGTCCGCCAGCCAGCGCCTGATCTCGTCCGCTTCGAACAGCAGCATGCCGGCGGGCCGGCTGGGGAAGTAGTGGGACGCCTGGAAGTGCCGGTTGACGGGGTCGGAGTCCCACACGTAGGTCATCATCGTGAAGGTGCCGCCGGGACGCAGGCAGCGCCCGATCTCGGCGACGGCCGCCGCCGCGTCGTCGGGAAAAGCCTGCAGGGCGTTCCAGCAGACCACCGCGCCCAGGCTTTCGTCGTCGAACGGCAGCGAGAGCGCACTGGCCCGGACCGCGGGGATCTCAGGCAGCCTGCGGCGCAGCACGCTCAGCATGGGCAGTCCCATGTCGAGCGCGATCAGCCGCTCCGCGCCGACCGTGTCGGCGATCACGCTCGTCCATCGGCCGGCTCCCGCCGCGAGGTCCAGCACCGGCCCGTCCACGGGCCGCACGTGCCGCGCGATGTAGTCGTCCTCGTCCGCCGGGGTCACCGCGCCGCCCCAGTTCGTGCCGGCCACCCGCAGGAACTCCGGACGGAGCAGCGCCTCGTAGTAGAGGCCCATGCTCGGCATCTCCGCCAGCTTCCGCAGCAGGTCCGCGGTGGCCTGGTCGGCGGCTCCGGCCGCGTCGCTCGTACCCTCGGTCAGGTCGAGAATGCCGCGGGTGACCGGATAGGTCACCGCGCAGCCGCCGCAGCCCACGCCGTCGGGCCGGAAGTTCAGCGGACCCCGGCAGGAGGGGCACCGCAACGCCGCCGCGTGCGCGCCGAACAGGCCGGCGCCGGACCCGGCCGGGGTGTCGCCGGAACCGGCCGCGGGCTCGGCCGAGAAGGCGGGGTCGCCGACCGTCACCGGCATGCCCTCGCACACCGCCCAGTACGCCTTGGCGCCCATGTATCCCCAGACCGTCCGGGTGTCATTGCGCCAGTTCACCGCCACCTGTTCGGGGCTCAGCGTGCGGATCCAGGCCCTGTCGAAGTCGCGTTCCTCATCCGTGAGCCGCCAGATCGACGGCGCCGGCCACACCCGGCCCACGTCGGGGTCGTCGAGGTCCAGCGTCCGCAGGCAGCGGTCCAGCCGCGACAGGTCGTCCTCCTCCAGCCCCAGCGGCGCCACCTCGGCGAGGATCCGGTCCCGGTCCTCGGGGAAATGCGCGAGCAGGTACAGCAGCGCCTGCCCCCGCGGTCCCCGCGGATCGGCCCGGTTCAGCAGGTCCAGATAGCGGTCCAGGCCCTGCCGTACGGCCGCGCGCACCCGATCGTCCCCCTCGGCGAGCAATCCGAGCAGGACCAGCAGCCGCCCGACCCGGTCGTCGCCCACCAGGTCCAGATATGGCATGAGCTCGCCGACCGCCTGCGGCGCGAGCTCGGTGGGCCGCCCGTCCTCCCATACGGCCGCGACCAGTCGCCGGTACGCCGCCTGGAGCGAGGCGGGCGGTGCTCCGGCGAACTCCCCCACCAGGGTGCGCACCGACGTGTCCGCGCCGGTCGCGTACGTGCTGTCAACACTCATCTGCGGGTCCTTTCGGAAATCCAGTCGGAATGCCGCGGGCAGACGTGGGAGCGGCCGCCTCCTCAGGATCACATTCGCCTCTCGCGCCGGGCATCTCCCGATGTGCGGCGCCCAGGGCGCCGATCCGTCAGCGCCCCGCACCGCAATGGCGGAGATGCGCCGTCGCGTTCGGCGGCAAACCATGGAGGCTGGGCGGTCTCTGTTCTCCGGTCTTTCGACGGCCTTCGGCTCATCCGCGCGATCCGCCGACTCGCACCGTTCAATCTCGTCCGCGACGGTAGAAAGAGGTAAAGAGACACATGAGACGTACGATTCCGATCGAGGTCTGGGTACCCGACCTGACATTTCCCGGCTGGATGGACCGGTGGCGGCAACAGGGCGATGCATTCCAGAGGGCTCACCCCGAATACGAGGTGAAAATCGTCGGGAAGGACTTCTGGCGGTTCCCCCGCCAGGTGGCGGAGGCGGCGGCCGAGGGGCACGTCCCGACGATCTCGGAGTACTACTTCTACATGACCCAGGTGGCCCGGGACTCCCTCGCGCAGGACGGCAGCCCGCTGTTCACGTCAGTGGAGAAGGCCATCGGCGGCCGGACCGAGATCCTCGGCGAGCCCGTCGTGATCGACGACATCATCCCGCCGATGCGGGACTACTACACCTATGACGGCGACCTCACCTCGATGCCCACGGTGGGCACGACGAGCCTGCTCTACGCGAACGCGAACCTGCTCCGCAGGGCCGGCATCTCCGAGCTCCCGCAGACCTGGGAGGAGGTCGAGGCCGTGTGCGAGGAGCTCTCACGGTTCCGGGGCGGCCCCTCCATCACCTGGTCCAATCACGGCACGTTCATCCAGCAGGCGCTGGCGACGCGGGGCGGCCTCATCGTCGACAACCACAACGGCCGGCACGGCCGGGCCACGAGGGTCGACCTGGCCTCCAAGGAGATGCTCGCCTGGGCGGAGTGGTGGCGGAACCTGCACCGCGCCGGCCACTACCACTACACCGGAAAGATCCCGGACTGGGCGGGCACGCTCAAGGCCTTCGCCGACCAGGACGTGGTCTTCCGCATCTCGTCGTCCAACGACGTGAACTACATGTTCCGGGCCGGCGAGGACAACGGGTTCGACCTCGATGTGGGGATCTTTCCCTACGACCACCGCGTGCCCTATGTCGGCAACGCCGTCGCGGGAACCTCGCTCTGGCTGGCCAACGGCCTCGACGAGGCCACCCGGGAAGGCGCCCTGGCCCTCCTGCAGTTCCTGCACAATCCGCACTACGCCGCCGAACGCCACAGGGCCAACAGCTTCCTTCCGCTCACCTACTCGTCGGCGGCCCTGCTTGAGGAGGAAGGCTGGTTCGACCGCTATCCGCACCACCGGGTGGCCTACGACCACGTGATGCGGTTCCCGGCGGGCGTCACGCGCGAGCGGCCCGAACTGGCGGACCGGGTGCCCGCGTCGGAGGGGGCGGTGTTCGGCGACTTCGCCGGGAACCAGGACGTCATGACGCGCGCGATGGGCGACGTGCTGGCGCACGGCGCGGATCCGCTGGATCGGTTCACCGAGGCCACCGCCGAGGCGCAGCGGCTGCTGGACACCTACAACGCCTACGCTCTCAGCTCGGGCTTCCGTGACCCGGACAACAGCCCCACCCACAGCCTCAGCGTGGAGGCCTTCAGCGAGGCGGCGGCCGGCCGCGACTACTCGGCGGCCGACATGGAGGCGGTCGTACGGCTCAACCGCTGATCCTCTCCCTACCGCGAAGGGGCCGCGGACGCCATCGGCGCCCGCGGCCCCTTCCTCTCGGTCAGTTCCGCCGATGCTGGGCGGTGAGCTTCTCCAAGTCGGGGACGATCTCCGACGGGCTCGGCTTGGCCAGCCACTCGGCGTGGATCGCGGCCGCGCCCTCCCGGTAGGCCGGGTCCTCCAGCACGGTGAGGATCCGCGACCTGATCTCCTCCACCGACTGCGTCTGGTGGTCCAGACGCAGGCCGGCCCCGTGCCCGATGACGTATGCCGCCGCGATCGGCGAGAGAATGTGCCGCTCGGCCATCCTGCTGTTCTCACCGTCGCTGACCACGACCCGCTGGGGTTCGTCGGTGTCGGCGATAATCTGGGGCAGGTTCGCGGCCACCGAGGCCCAGAAGGTGCCGCTTGAGCCGTGGTTGATGCTCACCGCACACGTGGGCAGAAGCTGGAGGAGCGGCACGTAGTCGACCGTTCGCACATTGCCGGGGATCCGGGTGATCCCCTCCAGTTGGTCGGCGTTCAGGGTCGCGACCACCTCCACGTCCAAGTCGGCGACCGCTTCGAAAATCTTGGGGGTACGCCACTCCCCCTTGTGGTAGGTCCGGGTCGACAGCCCGACGGACAGGGCCACCCGCGGCCGCTCCGGCCGCTCGTACAGCCAGGCCGGCTTCACCCCTCCGGAGTTGTAGGGGCTCCAGCGGACCGGGAGCGAGGCGATGCCGGTCGACAGGCGCATCTCTCCCGGCATGGGATCGATCGTCCACTGCCCGACCAGCAGTTCGTCGTCCACCTCGACGCCGTAGCGCTCGGCCAGCGGCCGCACCGCCTCGGCCAACGGGTTCCGCGGCGGCACCGCACCGTCCTGGCCGCGCCACCCAGCGAACCTCTCGACGGCCCAGCCGCTGTAGTCCGGGCTCATCAGCATCCGGGCGTGCGCCGCGCCGCTCACCCGCGCGGCCACCGCCCCGGCCGGGAACCACGGGTCCCACAGGACGAGATCCGGCTGCCAGACCCGGGCGAACTCGACCAGCGCCTCGTTCTGCGCACTGGGCCGCGGGGGCAGGTGGAACCGCGCTCCCATCATGTAGTACTGGAAGAAGACGTCCCAGCTGTCACGTTCCGCGGGCGTGATCTCCAGCACCTTCGCCAGGCGTTCCATCTCATCCAGGTCGGGCGGGAGATCGTCGCGGATCCAGCCCTGGGTCTCCGGTTCACCGCAGACGACGGCGGTCAGGCCGGCGGCCACGATGTCGTCGGCCGCGCCCGGCGGACAGGCGACGCAGACCTCGTGCCCCGCGATCTGGAGCGCCTGAGCATAGGGAACGACCGGGTAGAGGTGGCACACCTGCGGCCAGACGGCGAGCATTACGCGCATTGTGATCTCCCTCGGAACATGCTTCGTCTCGCGCGGAGACGGCATCCGGTGCGCGCGGTCACCCGCGCACCCGTACGAACTCGGTGATGGAGGAGACGACGTAGTCGATCATCTCGTCGGTCAATCCCGGATACACGCCGACATGGAACGTCTGGGTGGTGATGATGTCGGTGTTGGTGAGGTCTCCGACGATCCGGTACGGCTGGTCCGCATAGGCGGGATGCCGGACCAGGTTGCCGGCGAACAGCCGACGCGTGCCGATCTTGCGGGCTTCCAGGAAGCCGACCAGTTCCGAGGCCTCGAACGGCGCCTCGGGATCGACCGTGATGACGAAGCCGTACCAGCTGGGGTCGCTGCGCGGGGTCGCCTCGGGAAGCAGCAGGTACGGCACGCCGTCCAGTCCCTCGCGCAGGCGCCGCCAGTTCCGTCGCCGGGCCGCGCAGAAGTCGTCGAGCTTGCCGAGCTGGCTCAGGCCGAGCGCGGCCTGCAACTCGGTGGCCTTCAGGTTGTAGCCGACGTGGGAGTAGATGTACTTGTGGTCGTAGCCTCGCGGCAGCGTGCCCATCTGGTAGTCGAAGCGCTTGAGGCAGGTGTTGCTCTCGCCCGGCTCGCACCAGCAGTCGCGGCCCCAGTCGCGCAGCGACTCCACCACCCGCGCCAGCACGAGGTTCGAGGTCAAGACGCAGCCGCCCTCACCCATCGTCATGTGGTGGGCCGGATAGAAGCTCACCGTGGCCAGATCGCCGAACGTGCCCGTGGGCTCGCCGTCGTAGCGGGAGCCGACCGCGTCGCAGTTGTCCTCGATGAGGAAAAGGTCATGCTCGGTCGCCAGCCGGGCCATGTCCGCGACGTCGAAGGGATTGCCCACCGTATGAGCGATCATGATCGCCCTGGTCTTCGGCCCGATCGCTCGCGCCACCATGTCCACGGTCGGGTTGTAAGTGCCCAGCTCGACGTCGACGAAGACCGGCACCAGGGCGTTCTGCAGGATCGGGTTCACCGTCGTCGGGAAGGCGGCCGCGACCGTGATCACCTCGTCGCCCGGCCGCAGCCGCATGTCCTGCAGCCGCTGCGAGGTCAGCGCGGAGACCGCCAGCAGGTTGGCGGACGACCCCGAGGTCGTGAGGAGCGCCTTTCGCCTTTTCATCTTGCGAGCGAACTCGGACTCGAACCTGCGCGCCCGCTGCCCGGCGGCGACGCGCAGTTCCAGAGCCGCCTCGACCAGTGCCACCCGGTCCGCCACATCGTGCACCGCGCCGGTCGGCCATATCTCGGTGACGCCGGGGACGAATTCCCCGACGGTCTGGACGTCATCGTGATACTTGCGGACCTCGTCCAGAATCAGCGCCTTGTGGTCGTTCATCTCTGGTCCTTAATGGTCGAATGGGCTGTGCGCCGCTCCGCCTCCGGCGGTCGCTCGATCCGCCGAGCAGAGAAGAAACGCCTTTCCGGCCACACCGTCCCAGCATCCGCTCGAAGCACCGCCCCCGCATCTCCTGGATTGCCACACCGAGCGGACGTCGACGGTAATCGGCCGGATTTCCACCCGAGAATTACATCTCGGCTGTGGCGGATTTCGTCGCTCCTCCTCGTTCATCCGAGTCCGCAACCCAGGAGATGCGGCAGGCCAGCCGCGACAATGACGATGAACAAAGGAAGATCATGACCGGGCGGCCATTGGGCTGAAAAAATGAAAATAGCCCTGATCGCACGGGAAAAACAATCTCACTGTGCATTGGGAGCGACGATGCGATTCCTGCCTGAGCAGCAAGGCCCGAAAGTCGCCGTTGTCGGACTCGGTTACGTCGGATCGTGCATCGCGGCGATCCTGGCCGACCGCGGCTGGACCGTCACGGGCGTGGACATCGATGCCGTTCTGATCGACGAACTGGCCAACGGGCACTGCCGGTACCAAGAGGACGGGCTGCCCGAACTGATCAGGAGCACCACCGGCGCCGGACGGCTCCGGGTCACCGCCGACTACGCCCGCATCCGGGATGCCGACGTGGTGCTCATCACCGTCAGCACCCCCGTGCGCCCGGACGGCTCCCTGCTCGACGACCAGCTGCGTGATGCCTGTCTGCGGCTCGGCGCCCACCTGCGCGAGGGCCAGCTGGTGCTGGTGAAGAGCACCGTGCCACCCGGCACCACGCGGCGGCTGGTGCGGCCGCTGCTGGAACGAAGCGGGCTCACCGCCGGAGAGCACTTCGGGCTCGCCTTCTGCCCCGAGCGCTTCGCCGAAGGCACGGCCCTGGGCGAGCTGCGCACTCTGCCGATCATCGTGGGCGGGGTGAACTCCGACAGCACGGCGGCGGCCGAGGAGTTCTGGCGGCGTGCGCTCGGCGTCACGGTCATCCCGCTGGACTCGTCCGAAGCCGCCGAGATCGTGAAGCTGGCAGACAACTGGTGGATCGATCTCAACATCGCGCTCGCGAACGAGCTGGCCAAGTTCTGTGCGGCGTTCGACGTGGACGTGCTGGACGTGATCACGGCGGCCAACACCGTTCCCAAGGGCGCCGGCAAGGTGAACATCCTGCTGCCCAGCGTCGGCGTCGGCGGCTCGTGCCTCGTGAAGGATCCGTGGATGGTGTGGCACACCGCCCGTCGGCAGGGCCTGGAGATCCGCACCGCGCTTCTCGGTCGCGAGATCAACGCGGAGATGCCGGAGTACACCGCGAGGCTCATCCTCGACGAGCTGGCGAGGGCCGGCAAGGAACCCGCCGCGAGCACGATCGCCATCCTCGGCCTGGCGTTCAAGAACAACACAGGTGACCTGCGGTCGACGCCGGTGGAAGGCGTGATCGCGGCTTTGAAGAGGGCCGGGGCCCAGGTCCGCGCGCACGACCCGCTGGTCGACCCGATCCAGGCCAAGGAGCGACTGGATCTCACTCCCGTGGCGAGCGTCGAGGAGGCCGTGCGGGATGCGGACTGCGTCGCCGTCATGGCTCTGCACAGGGAGTTCGCGGACCTCGACTTCGCCGCGCTGCCGGTGGCGCCGTCCTGCCTGGTCCTCGACGGGCGGGCCTACTATCCCAAGGAAAAGATCGCCGAGCTTCGGCGGCTGGGGTACGTCTACCGAGGGATCGGGCGATGAGTCCCATACGTGCGGTCGTGACGGGCGGGGCCGGGTTCATCGGCAGCCATCTGGTGGAGCGGTTGATCAGCCGCGGCGACGAGGTGACCGTCTTCGACGCCGGCCCCATCCCGGACGACCAGTCGCTCGCCCGGACGCATGCCCGGCACGTACGGGGAGACGTCCGCGACCCGGACAGGCTCACCGCGGCGATCAGCGGTGCGGACGTCGTCTACCACCTGGCGGCCGTCGTCGGCGTGGACCAGTACCTGTCACGCCCGCTGGACGTCGTGACCGTCAACTTCCAGGGCACCTGGAACGTCCTCGACCAGGCCGCTCGCACCGGCGCCCGGGTCGTCGTCGCCAGTACCAGCGAGGTCTTCGGCAAGAATCCCGCCGTGCCGTGGCCGGAGGGGGCCGATAGGGTGCTCGGCCCCACGTCGGCCGACCGCTGGGCCTACTCCTCCGCCAAGGCGCTGGCCGAGCACCTCACGCTCGCGTTCCACCGCCAGCACGGCCTGCGGGCCACGATCGTGCGCTACTTCAACGCGTACGGCCCGCGGCAGCGACCGGCTTTCGCGCTGAGCCGGAGCGTCCACCGCGCACTCAACGGCCGTCCGGTCGTGCTGTACGACGACGGCAAGCAGACCCGCTGCTTCACCTTCGTGGACGACGTCGTCACCGGCACCCTGCTGGCCGCTTCCCACCCGGCGGCCGTGGGAGAGTCGTTCAATCTGGGCAGCTCGGACGAAAGCGCCGTTATGGACGCGGTCGGGCTGGTGGCCTCACTGACCGGTGCGCGCACCACCGTGGTGGACACCGTCGCGACGCTCGGATCGGGTTATGAGGACGTGCCCCGGCGCATTCCCGACAGCTCCAAGGCCCGCGCGCTTCTGGGCTGGAGATGCGAGACGTCGCTGAAGGACGGGCTCGCCAAGACGATCGAGTGGGCGCAAGCCAACCCGTGGTGGCTGGCCCTGCCGGACAGCGGCGCGCCGGCCAACTGATCCACGCCCACTGATGCACGTCACCCAACTGATTCGCGAGACCCGCTGATTCGCGGGCGAGCCATCCGGTTCACAAAACAGGCGATCCGGCCGACGTTCCCGTCGGCCGGATCGCCTTTGCGTTGTCCCGCTCAGGCGGCGGTCGCCCCCGCCGGCACCTGCGCGGTCAGCCGCACCGGCAGTGCCCGGTGGCCGTTCATGATGAACGTCGGCAGCGGCTGGAGATCTTCCTTCGACACCGCGAGGCTCAGTTCGGGGAACCGCTCGAACAGCCCGGACAGGCCGACGGTGGCCACCACTCGGGCGATAGCCGCGCCGAGGCAGTAGTGCGGGCCGTACCCGAAGGACAGGTGCTCCTTCTCCGTACGGGTGATGTCGAAGCGCCCGGCGTCACCGCCGTGCAGCCCCGGATCACGGCCCACCGCGCTGTAGTTCACGAGGATCGGATCGCCCTTGGGAATGGTCACGCCGTCCAGGTGGATGTCGGTGACCGCGTAGCGGAGCGGCAGATGCACGAGCGGCGACTCGACCCGCAGCGTCTCGTCGATGACGTCGTCCCAGGTGGCCTGTCCCGTCCTGACCAGATCGAGCTGCTCGGGATGGGTGAGCAGCGAGGTGATGGCGTTGTCGAAGAAGTTGATGGTGGTCTCCGAGCCTGCACCGAGGATCGCGAAGATCGTGTCGGTCAGCTCGACCTCCGACAGACGGGTGCCGTCCTCGTCCCTCGCGGCGACCAGGTCGCTGGTGATGTCCTCACCCGGGTTGCGCCGCTTCTCGGCGATGAGCTCCTCCATCGCGCCCCGCCAGCCGCTGAGGACGGCCTGGGCCTGCTCGGGGGTGACGGTCGTGTCCACCATCATGTCGATCACCTTGGCGGTCTCGACCCGAGCCTCCTCGGACATGCCGATCAGATCGGCCACCAGCCTGGCCGGCAGCGGGTAGGCGAACCACTGCCGCAGGTCGACCACCTCCCCCGGAGCGGTCGCGGCCAGGTCGTCCAGGAGTTGAGCGGTGAGCTCGACGATGCGCGGCCGGATCGCCTCGGTCCGGCGCGGCGTGAACGCCTTGCCGACCAGCCTCCGCAGCCGGACGTGATCCTTACCGTACGCCGTGACCATGTTGTCCATGGCGATCCAGCTGATCAGTTCCCAGTCGGGCGGGATCTCACCGTTGATGAAGGCGGGCCAGTGGTTGCGTGCACTCTTGGTGACGTTGGGATCGGTCAGCAGCTTCCTGATGGCGTCATGCGTGTTGACCGACCAGGCGATCACGCCGCCGGGGAGCTCCACCCGCGTAGCGGGCCCCAGCGTGCGCAGATAGTCCGTCTCTGCGTGGATGTCTCGGCCAGTGGTGTCGAGGACGGGGCAGCGTCTTTCCACGGATGCCTCCAGGGTTTCGTGGCACAGCGGTTCGGTGGAACGCACTCGGGTGCTGGGTCGTGTCCTCGGGGATGACCCCGGGGGTGCGTGATCAGGCGGGCACGGCACCGGACGACGGAGCCGGAAGCCCGTCCGCCCCACCGTCCTGGCCCGCCTCGTCCTGAGCTGTCTCGTTCTGGGAGATCTCGTCCTGGCCGGCTTCCGGCGAGCCCGTGGGCGGCACATGCCTGAGCGTGACGATCGTCAGGACGGAGAGCCCCAGGACGATCAGGGCGCTGACCGCGGCGGCGGAGTTCACCGCGGTGCTGAACGCCCGGTAGGCGGCGTCCAGCAGTTGGGAGCCGAGATCCTGCGGCAACTGGTCGGCGACGGTCACCGCGCCGACGATGCTCTCGCGCGCGCTGTCGGCCGCCGCTGCGGGCAACCCCGAGGGAACGTCGATCCCACCCTGGTAGACCGCGGTGCCCACACTGCCCAAGGCTGCCACGCCGAGCGCGATCCCGAACTCGCCACTGGTTTCGGAGATCGCGGATGCCGCGCCGGTTTTCTCGGCCGGAACGGATCCGAGGACCAATCCGTTGCCCAGCGCGCCCATCGGGCCGAGCCCGGTGGCGGCGACGATAAGACCCGTCACCACGACTGCGAGCCCGGACGAGCCGTCCACCTGGGTCAGCATCAGGTAGCCGACCGTGGTGAGCACAAGCCCGGAGGCCATGATGTGAGCAGGGCGGAATCTGCGTCCGAGCATCGGGGCCAGCAGGACGCTGCCGATCGTCGCGGCGGTCGAGGGCAGCAGCAGCAGTCCCGCCTGCAGCGGCGTCAGGCCCTCGACCGTCTGGAGAAAGATGCTGACCAGCAGATAGCTGCCGTTAGCGACCCCTCCGAGCAGCATGATCACCAGGGCGGCGCTGAACGTGCGATGCCGGAACAGGCCCAGATCGAGAAGCGGATCAGCGAGCCTGTGCTGCCGCCGTACGAAGATCACACCGATGACGGCGCCCGCGGCGATGGCCACGACGGACGACGCCTGCCAGCCGCTCCTCGCCAGCTCCTTGAGGCCGTAGATCAACGGCAGGATCGTGCCCAGCGACAGCGCCACGCTGGTCATGTCGAGGCGGGCCGCGCCGGTGTCGCGGTACTCGGGGAGCAGTATCGGTCCGGCGATGAGCAGCAGCCCCATGACCGGCACCGCGAGCAGGAACACCGAGCCCCACCAGAAGCTCTGCAGCAGCACGCCGCCGATCACCGGACCGAGCGCCATGCCGCCCATGAAGCAGCTCATCCAGACGGCGATCGCGGTGCCCATCTGCCGGGGATCCCGGAACATCGTGGCGAGCAGCGCCATGGTTGAGGGCATCTGGGTCGCGCCGGCGATGCCGAGCAGCGCCCTGGCGACGATCAGCATCTCGGGCGAGGTGGCGTAGGCGGCCATGACCGAGGCGGCGGCGAACGCCGCCGCGCCGATCAGGAGCAGCCTGCGACGGCCGATGCGGTCACCGAGGGTTCCCATCGTCACCAGGAAGCCGGCGATGAAGAAGCCGTAGATGTCGGTGATCCAGAGCTGCTGGGTGCCGGTGGCGCCCAGTTCGCCGCCCAGGTGCGGCAACGCCAGATACAGGACGCTCATGTCGAGGGACAGGAGCAGCGTGGGCAGGGCGAGTACAGCCAGCCCCAGCCATTCCCGCGCGCCTGCCCGCACGGCGGACCCCGCTTCGGTGTTCGCTTCCATTGCGATCCTTTCTCATCGTTTCCGGCCGCCGGTCATGGCAGGTCACGTCGGCGACCGACTATCGGCCGGGTGCCTGCCGGGTCTCCTTCATCACGTTCCTCGGGCGACTCCAACGGCGCATCGCGGGCTCCTCCACCAGCCTGAACAGCAGCCATCCGGCGACGATGTTCGTGAGGATGAGCCCGGCGATGAGCAGGATGCCGCCGAGGACTCCGTACTCGGCGGCACCGAGCACCTTCGGACGAAGATAGAAGAGCACCACCGACTGGGTCATGAAGAAGCCGAATGACGCCCGGCCCAGCCAGACCATCGGCCCGCTGCCCATCACCGTCTTGCGTCCCAGCAGGTTGGCGGTGGCCAGGGAGCCGACGAGCAGGCCGAACGGGACAGCCGTCACAAGCGACTGGTCGTATGGCGCGGGCACCCACAGCGTCGCGACGTACGCGAGCGCCAGCAGGACCGCGGCGGGAGCCGCGCCGATCCGCGGCCACCGGCCGCTCATCACGATGCGGGCGATCAGCATGCCCAAGACGAACTCGATCAGGCGCGACGGCGGGAACATGTAGCTGAACCAGAACTGCGTCAGCGCCAGTTCCTCGCCGGGAAACCTGTCGGCGTCACTGATGACGAAAACGGTGATCAGGCAGATCGCCACCATGCCGGCGACGACTGCTCCCGTCCATGGCCACAGCCTGCGCTCGGAGATCTTCCCGATCAGGATGATCAGCAGCGGGAACAGCAGGTAGAAGAACATCTCCGGGCCCAGCGACCAGGCCGGCATGTTGGCCCCGCCCCACAGCGCGGGATCGGGGGAGAAAGCGTTGACCAGCAGCAGGTTCGGCAGTCCCCACAGCGGCGTGTAGGCGCCGGCGAACAGGAGCATCGCGAGAGCCCAGGTCACCACGTGGTTCGGCAGGATCTTCACCATCCGGCGGCGGTAGTATTCCCGCACCCGCTCTCCCGGGCGGGCCGACCAGGTGATGACAAACCCGCTGAGGATGAAGAAGAAGGAGAGCGCCATCGTCCCGGCCGGGAAGAAGAACCACATCATCCTCTCGCTGAGGACCGGATCACTGAAGGGCGTCGCCGGATCCTGGTCTGCCATTGTCAACGGAAACACGAGATGGCTCATGAAGACCAGCAGCGCGGCGATGAAACGCATCCCGGTCAACGCCGGCAGATCTGGGCGGCGTTCACTCGGTGCGTCGGTGTGGCTGCGCGACATTGCCACGGTCACGGCAGGTTTCCTTTCTCTCAGACCGCCTGAGGGAGGAGGAACCCGGGCCCAGGGCGATCTCGGAATCTCGGCAACATGATTGGCGTCCACCATGGGCAGGCGCATCTCTCCATGTGCTGACCTCGTGTGTGGCTCCGCTTCGCCGTACCGACGCGGCCCACCGCCCGTGGCGCGTCATCCACTCAGACGATGTGCACCTCGGGAACGTAGAGAATCCACCGTCCGCCTCGCTCGGAGAACTTCCGCTCCTTGGCCATGATCTCCTCCGCGTGATTCCAGGCGAAAAGCAGCGCATAATCCGGATAATCATCGGAAAACGCCTTCGGTGACTTCACCGGGATGTGCGTCCCGGCGATGACGCGTCCCTGCTTGGACGGCGTGGAATCGCACACGAAGGGCACCACGTCGGGACCGATTCCGCAGTAGTTGGTCACCGTGGCGGCCTTCGCCGGCGCGCCGTACCCGACGACCCTGTGGCCCTTCGCACGCAGGTCCCCGAGCAGCCCGGCGAGGTCGTCACCGATCCGCCGCGCCCGGCGTCCGAAATCCTCCAGCGTGGCGTGCTCAGCGAGCCGTCCGGCGTCCTCCAGGCCACGCCACTCGTGCACGGCAGGGGAGACCGGGCGCTGGCCCGGCCGGGCCAGCGTGTAACGCATCGATCCGCCGTGCAACGGCACGTGCTCGACCCGCACGAGTTCGAGTCCGAAGCGCTCGGCCGCGGCCTGGATCGCTCTGACTGAGAACACGAACGAGTGCTCGTCGTAGAGCATGTCGAACGCGGTCTGCGCCACGACGCTGCCCAGATAAGGCTCTTCGAAGACGAACACCCCGTCGCGTGCCAGCAGTCTTTCGACGCCGCGGAGCACGGAGGCGAGATGGGAGATGTGCGCGATGGCGTTGGCCCCGAAGACGACGTCCGCGTGCCCGTGTTCGGCGCATATGCGCTCGGCCGTCGATTCGTCGAAGAACTCGGGCAGCACCTGCACTCCCCTGGACATCGAGAGCTCGGCCACCTCCCGGGAAGGCTCGACGCCCAGGTGCCGCACGCCCGCTTCGGCGATCTTCGCGAGCATGACCCCGTCGTTACTCCCGATCTCGGCGATGAACGGATCCCGGCCGGTCAACTCCGCCTCGAGGAAGGTCTCCGCGATGCCCTCGAAGTGTCGGCGGTGCCCCGCCGATCCGGAGGCGTGGTAGGGATACCCATCGTGATATCTGACCTCCTGCGGGATATCCTCCAGCAGTTGGACCATCGTGCACGAGTCACACATTCCCACCGTCAGCCGGAAGAAGAATTCATCGGATGTCTCCCCCGGCAGGGGAAAGGCATTGGCACGTGGTTGCATGCCCAGGTCGACCGCCCCTTTGACCATGCCATCGCAGATCCGGCACCTGTTATCCATGAAACAATGCTAAGGGCATTTGACAGCGAACTCTTATCGATGCTTGCGGCACGACGAAACAATCCGAATATATCGACGGATCCGGCTACCACCCGGATCTCACGGTTTCCGCGATGTACGCCCGGTCCTCGTCCGACAGCCACCAGCCCACGGGAATGTGGACGACGCGGTCCTGCACCGCGTCCGTGCCCGGCAGCGACGCCCGGGCGGAGGCCACGCAACTGTGCGCGTCGTTCCGGCGGCACACCGCGCTCACGGTGATCCCCGCGGCGGCCATCTTCCCGATGAACGAAACACGATCTTCGACCTTGACCGGATACAGCCAGAACGACGACTCCAGCCCTTCCGTCCGCGCGGTGAGCTCCAGCCCGGGCACACCGGCCAGCTCCCGGTCGTAGAACGCCGCGTTCTCCCGGTGCAGGCGGACCCGCTCGTCCACCGTCGCCAGGTTCGCCAGTCCGATCGCGGCGCCTATCTCGTTGAGGTAGAAGTTGTAACCCCACTCGGCCACGTCGTAGTCGGCGTTCACCCGGTCGGCCTGCCGGTCGATGCCGAAGAACCGTAGAAGCCGGGCGCGCGGCAGCGACTCCCGGCCCGGCAGGACGAGCATCCCCCCGGTGCCGCAGCTGAGGTGCTTCGTCGCGTGGAAGCTGAACGCGCAGTAGTTGCCATGGTTGCCCAGCGGCTGTCCATGACAGATCGCCCCCCACGCCTGCGCACAGTCCTCGATGACCGGCGGGCGCACGCCGTACGCCGCCTCGGCCTCGTCGAGAACGCGCCGGAGCCGGACGAGGTCGACGGGGCAGCCGCCCCAGTGCACCACCATCACGGCCCGGGTGGCCGGGGAGATCTTCTCGGCCAGATCATCGAGATCCATGTTCAGCGTGGCGGGATCGACGTCCACCCATCTGATGCGCAGGTGGTTGGCGAGGATGCTCCAGTTGGTGGCCTCGAAGGTGAGCGGAGTGCTCAACACCTCTCCGGGTGCCCCATCGTCCGCGGCCTGATCCCGCCCGATCGCCAACCGCAGGGCCAGGTGCAGCGCGGAGGTGCCGTTGTTCACCACCGCGAGATGCGGGTTGCCCACGCGGGCCGCAAGTGCCGCCTCGAACTCCTCGGTCCTGGGTCCGTGGCCGAGCAGGCCGCTGCGCAGCACTTCGGTCACCCGATCGGCGGCGTCCGGGGCGACCGCCGTCCTGAACAACGGGATCATCGGGCGTCCCCGGTCACCGCCGCACGCCGACGAGCAGCGCGCGGCCGGAGAGCAGGTCTCCCAGCTCGACCACGGTGGCGGAGAAGCCGGCACGTTCGAAGGAGGCCGCATAGTCGTCGCGCCCGAACAGGCTCATGACCTGGACGTGCTCGAAGTTCCGGATGCCGGTGCCGTCGGCGAGGATGTAGTGCGCCCGCACCTGGACGACATCGCCGATGCGCTCCGACCGCGCCACCCGGGCCACCGTACGGCCCTCCTCGCGCACGATGTCATCCCCGATGTGCCCGGAGACGAAATTCTCCCGGAAATACCACGGTTCGACGATCAGCACGCCACCGGGAGCGACATGCCGTCCCATCGTCGTCACCGCGGCGTCGAGTTCCGGCCCGCCGGTCATATATCCGACGGTGCCGAAGAGACTGCAGACCGCGTCGAAGCCCCGGCCGAGGTCGAAGTCGCGGATGTCGCCGGAGTGCACGGCGACGCCGGGAAGCTTGCGCCGCGCCTGTCCACGCATGGCGTCGGAGAGTTCGATCCCCTCGACATGGTCGAACATCGTCCGCAAGGTCTTGAGGTGCTCCCCCGTGCCACAGGCCACGTCGAGCAGGGACGCCGCGTGCGGGGCATGCTCGCGCACCAGTTCCGCGATGAGCCGGGCCTCCGTGGCGTAGTCCTTGCCCCGCCCCTGATAAAGGAGGTCGTAGATCCCGCTGACCTCGTCCCCGTAGACATTGGCCGAACGCGTCACGGCGTCGGCGTTCTCTCCCGCGATGGTGTCAGTGGTCACCGATCCTCCTGATCGGACAGGGGCCGCAGATGCCCGGCTACACGGTGAAACGGTGAAACGGTGGAAGCGAACAGGTCGCGACCGCCCGCTTCACCGCGTCACGGAGGAGGCGTCGCGGCCCCCGTCCGCCGGAATCACTTGCTCTTCGCGAGGTGCTCCTCAAGAGCGGCGAAGAAGAACCCCCAGCCTTCGGTCGCCCTGGGAACCTCGTCGTCGGGAAGGCTGCCGACCTGGACGAAGGTCATCTCGGTCCCGCCGTCGACGTCCTTGAAGGAGACCGTCACCTCCTCACCGTCGCCCTGCTGCTCGGCGGCCTCCGGGTTCCTGCCGCTCAGGTCCAGGAGGGTGTAGACGAGCCGCTCGTTCGGCACGACCTCGCGATAGACGCCGGCGAACGGAACCTGGGTCTGCTCGTCGACGACGATGGTCGCACGCCACTCACCGCCGGGCCGGACGTCCATGCTGATCGTGTCAAGCGGTGCGCCCCACCAGTGGGTGAAGTGCTTCGGCTCCGTCCAGGCCGCGTACACCAGTTCGCGCGGCGCGTCGAAGGTTCGAGTGATCTCGATCCTGTTGCCCGCCGTTTCCGTCATAGTGTCGGTCCTTTCTGAGCGTGGGAACGATGGCCTGCTTGCAAGTCGAGGCCGATCCGCTGATCGGCCTCGACGTCGTGTGAAGATCCTATAGTCAGCGAGCCGACCACAACCCGATTCTTGCGATTATCCACGCCCAGGTCTTATTCCATATTGCTCTCCCTCGCCGAGCTCGGCGAGATATCTGGACAGGGGGTGCGAAACCACACCCGGAACGCAACTTGTGAGAAGCACGAAGGAGAGGACGAATGTGACGCTGACAACATGCCAAAGACGACGAGTTCATGAGGAACGGCGAAAAAATGGGAGTCATCGCGAGTATTCCCGAACGCCCCTTCCCCGCCCCGCCCGAGCCCGATCTCACGCCGGCGGAGATGGTGGCGCGGGCCGAGGCCCTCGTGCCCGCTCTGGTGGCACGCCAGGCCGAGACCGAACGGCGCACCTACTACGGCCAGGACACGCACGAGGAGTTCGCGCGGGCGGGCTTCTACCGGATCCTGGTGCCTCGCCGGTACGGCGGCTACGAGTTCGGAATCGACGCGTTCATGCGGGTGACGATGGCGCTCACCCGCGGCTGCCCCTCGACCGGCTGGATGTTCTGCCTGGGCGCCTCGCACGCGCTCGCGGTGGCCACGCTCCTCGGGGAGCGGGCCCAGGACGAACTCTTCGCCTCCGGTGACTTCATCTGCCCGGCGACGGTCGTCCCCGGCGGCACGGCCGAGCGGACGGCCGACGGGAACTGGCTGGTCAGCGGGGTCTGGGGCTACTGCTCCGGCGCGCCGTACGCCACCCACTTCATGGGGCACGCGATGGTTGCGCCCGAAGACGGGGGCGAGCCCGCGCCGATGCTGTTCGTCGCCCGGCGCGACCAGTGGACCCGGCTTGACGACTGGGGGCGGGCCCTTGGCCTCAAGGGCAGCGGATCACACAGCGTCCGGATCGACGGCGCGCTCATCCCCGACCACCTCACCCTCAGCGGCCACCTGAGCCAGATCACGGTCACGGAGGAGACGCCGGGGCACATCCTTCACGAGAACCCCGAGTACGGCGGCGGCCAGCTCAGTTTCATGGTGATGGAGGACGCCGTCCTCGCGCTGGGGATGGCGCAGGGCGCGCTCGACGCGTACGAGGCCGTCATGCGCACGCGGACGACTCCCTTCCCGCCGATCGTGCCGCGCACGGAGGATCCGGACTACCAGCTCCGGTACGGCCAGGCCGCCGGCATGATCGCCACGGCGGAGGCCGCGTTCCTCGATTCCGTCCGGCAGTGGCGGGAGACCTGCGCCCGCGGTCCGGCCGCGGTCACCAAGGAGCGGGAGATGCGGATAGCGGCGATCTGCGACGAGGTGGTCAGGCTCTGCTGGCACGCCGTCGAACAGCACCTGTTCCCCACCGCCGGTTCGAGCGCGGTGCGCCACGGCGAGCGCATCGAGCGCATCTGGCGTGACATGTCCATGTTCCAGACGCATGCCGGTGTGTCGACCTTCCTCGCCACGATCGCCAAGCGCGAGCTGGCCCGGGCCCGGTTCGGCATCGAGTAGACCCAGATGAGGAAGGGAGAAGGCCCATGACGGACCTTCTGGACAGCACGCCCACCCCGGAGTTCCCACGTCCGCGAACTCGTCCCCTGACCGGCGCCGAGTACATCGAGAGCCTGCGCGACGATCGCGAGATCTTCCTGTACGGCGACCGCGTCAGGGACGTCACCTCGCACCCCGCGTTCCACAATCCCATCCGTATGACGGCGCGGCTGTACGACGCGCTACACGACCCCGCGCGGCGGGACGCCCTCACCGCGCCCACCGACACCGGAAGCGATGGCCGCACGCACAGCTTCTTCACCACCCCGCGCAGCGCGGAGGACCTCGTCGCCAACCAGCGGGCGATCGCGGAGTGGGCGCGGATGAGCTACGGATGGATGGGGCGCAGCCCCGACTACAAGGCCGCCTTTCTCGGCACGCTCGGCGCCAACGCCGACTTCTACGAGCCGTTCTCCGACAACGCCCGGCGCTGGTATCGCGAGTCGCAGGAGAAGGTCCTGTTCTGGAACCACGCGATCGTGCACCCGCCCGTCGACCGCAACCGGCCGCCGGACGAGGTCGCCGACGTCTTCGTCCACGTGGAGAAGGAGACGGACGCCGGCCTCGTGGTGAGCGGCGCCAAGGTCGTCGCGACCGGCTCCGCGCTCACCCACTACAACTTCATCGCGCACTACGGCCTGCCCATCAAGGACAAGAAGTTCGCGCTGGTGGCGACGGTGCCGATGGGCGCACCGGGGCTGAAGCTGATCTGCCGCCCGTCCTACACGGCCACCGCGGCCGTGATGGGCAGTCCCTTCGACTATCCGCTCTCCTCGCGCCTGGACGAGAACGACACCATCCTCGTTCTGGACAAGGTGCTCATCCCGTGGGAGAACGTGTTCATCTACGGCCACCTCGGCAAGGTCCAGCTGTTCACCGGCCGCTCCGGTTTCCCGGAGCGCTTCACCTTCCACGGCTGCACCCGGCTGGCGGTGAAACTCGAGTTCATCGCCGGACTGCTCGCCAAAGCGGTGGAGATCACCGGCACCAAGGACTTCCGGGGCGTGCAGAGCCGCATCGGCGAGGTGCTGGCCTGGCGGAACCTGTTCTGGGGTCTCTCCGACGCGGCCGCGCGCAACCCGGTCCCGTGGGTCGACGGCGCGGTGCTGCCCAACCCGCAGTACGGCCTGGCCTACCGGTGGTTCATGCAGGTCGGTTACCCTCGGGTCAAGGAGATCATCCAGCAGGACATCGCCAGCGGCCTCATCTACGTCAACTCCAGCGCCGAGGACTTCAAGAACCCCGACATCCGGCCTTATCTGGACAAATACCTCCGGGGCTCCAACGGCATCGACGCGACCCAACGGATCAAGGTCATGAAGCTGCTGTGGGACGCCGTCGGGACCGAGTTCGGCGGGCGGCACGAGCTGTACGAACGCAACTACGCCGGCAACCACGAGAACACGCGGGTCGAGCTGCTGTCGGCCCAGATCGCCGGCGGCCAGCTCGACGGCTACAAGGCGTTCGTCGACGAGTGCCTCAGCGAGTACGACCTGGACGGCTGGACGGTGCCGGACCTGTCCTCGTTCGAGGAGCTGCGGCAGTTCGGGAACCTCTGAGCCGACAACGCGGACGCGCCGCCGGGTCGAGAACCCGGCGGCGCGTCCGTCTTTCCATGGGGGTGCGCGCTGATCAGCCGATGTGCGCCGGCTCCTCCGGCAGGCCCGCCGCGATCCTGTCCTCCTCGGGCCGCAGGACGATGCCTGGGTCGTTCATCTCCACCCAGCCCAGGCCCGGCGGGCAGCGGTCGTACCCCAGGAGGCGCCGCACCTCCTCGGGGTAGGCGAGCACGCTCTCCTTCGGTATCGCGAGGTACTGGTTCTCCTCCTGGCGCAGGTTGCCCAGGTCGAAGGCGATGGTCATGCCGGTGCGCGGGCTGCCGGAGGTGTTGCGGCCGCCGCCGTGGTAGACGCCGCCCAGCCAGATGAGCCCCGATCCCGGGGCCATCACGGTGGGGATGGCCCCGGCGGGATCGGGTGCGCGCTCGTCGTCCCAGTGGTGGCTCCCCGGGATCACGAGCGTGCCGCCGTTCTCCGCGGTGAACTCGCTCATCGCGAGCATGAGCTGCACCCGGGTGGTCTGGCCCGGATGTGTGGTCAGGTGCAGGGCGTCGTCGCGGTGCAGCGGCTGCTTGCCCTGGCCGGAGTGGATCTGGACCAGCTGCGTCGCGCTGATCTGGATGCTCGGCGTGACCTCCTGACGGGATCGCCCGATCCACATCGTCCGGGGCTTCTGCATGATGGCTCTGGCCGCCCCCAGGTACAGCGGCTGCGTGACCACCGGGGTCAGGCGCGTGGTGCGGGCGAACAGCGAGGAAACCCGCGTGGTGCGCAATCCGTCGTACCAGTTGTCGCTGAAGGAGCCGGTCTCCAACCAGGGGCCGAGATCGGCCCACAGCCCGGCCAGGGTCTGCTCGTCGACGAAGTCCTCGACGATCACGGCCCCGTCCCGCTCCAAGATCTCCACAACCTCTTCGAGGTCGGCGTCCGGTTTCACCCTGATCAGGCGGGCCATCATGGATCACCTTTCTCCGCGGTCGATTGCTGCGAACGTTCGTCTGGGATGCCTGCCAGGCCGTGTCCCTGGCGCCCCTTCCGGCACTAGCGCAGTTCGACGCCGACGCGCCTGACGGCCTCGGCGAACTCGCCCCGGGACAGGGCGGCCGCGATCAACTCGATGTCGTCGGCCATGTAGCGGTCTTGGTCGAGCGTCGGCACCAGGGAGCGGACCATGTCATGGGTCGCCCGGCCGGCCGGGCTCAGCCTGTCGTACCTGCCCGACAGGTCCACCGCCTGCGCCGCGGCGAGGAACTCCACAGCGAGGATCTTGTGGTTGTTCTCCAGGACCCGGCGCGCGTTACGTGTGGCGATGAGTCCCATGCTGACCACGTCCTGGTTGTCGCCGTTCGACGGGACGCTCTGCGTGCTGGCCGGGCCGATCGTCCGGTTCTCCGCGACGAGCGCCGTCGCCGGGTACTGCGCGCCGGCGAACCCGCTGTGCAGTCCGGGCTCGCCGGCGACCAGGAACTCCGGCAGGCCGTTGCTGAGATGCCGGTTCAGCAGCCGGTTGGTCCGGCGCTCCGAGAAGACGCCGAGCTGGGTCAGCGCGATGGTGAGATAGTCCATCGCGAAGGCGACCGGCTGCCCGTGGAAGTTGGCGCCGTGGAACACCTCCTTGCCCTCGAAGACCAGGGGATTGTCGTTCGACGAGTTGAGCTCGATCTCCAGCGTCGTCACCGCGTGCCGGGCGGTGTCCCGGACGGCCCCGACGACCTGCGGGATCGCCCGCAGGGTGTACGCCTTCTGGAGGTACACGTCGGTGCGGTGCACACCGGAGTCCGGCTTGTCGCCGTTCGACGAGTCGAACGCCTGCCGCAGCTCGGCGTGCTCCATGGCCAGCCCGCTACCCTGAAGCAGCGCCCGCATGTTCGCGGCGGTGTCGATCTGTCCCCGGTGCGGCCGGGCCACGTCGTGGCCGTCGGCGGCGAACGGGCTGGTGGAGCTCCGCATGACCTCGCAGATCAACCCGGTGACGATCTCCGCCTGCCGCACCTGTTCAAGGGCGCGCCCAACGATGAGGCAACCGAGCCCCGTCATGGCGGAGGTGCCGTTGATCAGGGCGAGGCCCTCCTTGAACCGCAGTTCAAGCGGCTGGATGCCCAGCTCACGCAGGACCGGCCCGGTCCTGACCCGCCGGCCTTCTCGCAGGACGTAGCCCTCGCCGATCACCGTGGCCGCCAGGTGCGCCAGCGGGGCGAGGTCGCCGCTGGCCCCCAGCGAACCGATCTCGGGGATGGCCGGTGTGACCCCCAGGTTCAGGTACAGGGCGAGGCGTTCCAGCAGCTCCGGCCGGACCGCGGAGTATCCCTTGGCGAGGGCGTTCAGCCGGGCGGTGACGATGGCCCTCGCCTCGTCCTCGGCGAAGATGGGGCCCACGCCGGCGCTGTGGCTGCGTACCAGGTTCGTTTGCAGCTCGACCTCTCTGGAGGTGTCGACCGACATGTAGATCATTTCGCCGTAGCCCGTGGTCACCCCGTAGACGGGGATGCCCCGCCGGACGATGTCCTCGAACTGCGCTCTGTTGGTCGCGGCCTTGGCCAGCGCGGAAGGAGCGACCGCGCACAGGGCCCGGTCCTCGGCGACCCGCCGTACGCCCTGAATGTCCAGGGTCTCACCATCGAAGTCGACCGACGTCACGGTTTCGACCAGAGTCAAATCTCTCACCCCGCCACAGTTGGATAACGGTTGAACAAGACGGCTGGTTGACGACACGCCTGGCACCAGGCCGGGGAAGCAGAGGGAGCCGGACCAGAACGGAATCGGCCTCACTTCCGACATCGTCACGTCCCGGCCAGGCCCGGCGCATCTTCCGGCATGCTGGCCTGGGCCTTCTCACCATGAATCACGGCCTCACCATGAATCACGGCCTCACCACGAACGACGGCCAGTTCGGTGGCCAGGGACGCCGCCACCGCGGGCAGGTGGTCGCGCAGGAAGAAATGACCGCCGGGGTAGAGCCGCAGCCCGCGGTAATCGTCGGTGTGTCCCTGCCACTCGGCGAGGCTCCCAGGCGGCGCCACCGGGTCGTGCGTGCCGCCGAAGACGGCGACGGGAACGGGCAGGGGTGGCTCCGGACGATAGGCGTACGACCGGCACAGACGGAAGTCGGCCCGCGCGACCGGCAGGGTCATCTCGAGAAGCCCCGGATCCTCCGCCAGCTCCGGAGGCAGCCCGCCCAGTGCCCGCAGCTCCGCCAGGAATCGCTCGTCGGAGCTCGCCGGGTCGGGCATCCCGGCCTCCGCTCCGCGCACCGGCCAGGAGGCGACGGCGAGCAGCACCGGGAGCTGAGCGTGCTCGTGCCGCAGCAGCCTCGTCAGCCGGTAGCCCAGCATCGCGCCCATGCTGTGCCCGAACAGCGCGAACGGCACCCGCTCGGCGGCCTGCTCCCCAGCCGCCGACTCGGCCAGGGAGTCGGCCAGCCACCGCACGGCCCGGTCGCAGTCGGTGAACGCGGGCCGCCGGTGCAGGCCCTGGCGTCCGGGCAGGCGTACGGCGCGCAACTCGATCCAGGGTGGCAGGTGCCGTGACCAGTGGCGGAACATGGAGGCCCCGCCGCCTGCGAACGGCAGGCCGTAGAGGTGAAGACGCGCCCGCGGTCGGGGGTCGAACGCGAGATACCAGGTGGATCGCATGACCATTTCGGCTCCGGCTCGTCGGGCCACCCTCATCAGATCAGCGAGTGGCCGATCATCTCCTTCATGACCTCCGTCGTGCCGCCGTAGATGGTCTGCACCCGGGTGTCGACGAACGCACGCGCCACCGGGAACTCCCGCATGACGCCGTACCCTCCGTGCAGTTGGAGACAGCGGTCCACCACCTTCTGGCACAGCTCGGTGTTCCACCACTTGGCCATGGCCGCCTCCTCGGCGCTCAACCGGCCCGCGGCCTGCTCGGCCACGCACTGGTCGGTGAACGACCTGGCGACCGCCAGTTCGGTGGCGAGCTCGGCGATCAGGAAGCGGTTGTGCTGGTGGCGCGCGACGGACTGGCCGAAGACCACGCGCCCGCGGCAGTACTCCAGGGTCTGCTCGAAAATCCGCTCGGCGGCGGCGATCGCCCCCACGGCGATCATCATGCGTTCCCGGTGCAGGGTGCGCATCATGTACGCCAGCGCCCGGCCCTCCCGGCCGAGGAGGTTGTCAGCCGGGACCTCCACATCGTCGAAGGACAACTCGACGGTGTCCATCGCCCGCATGCCGATCTTGTCGAGGTCCCGTCCTCGCGCGAAGCCGGCACTGCCGGGATCGACCACGAGGACGCTGAAATCCGGCGCGTCCCGCCCGCCCGCGGTGCGCGCGACCACGAGGACGATGTCGGCCGTCGCCCCGTTGGAGATGAACGTCTTCCGGCCGTTGAGCACGTACCGGTCGCCGCGGCGCTCGGCCCTGGTGCGCAGGCGCTGCACGTCGCTGCCGCCGTCCGGCTCGGTGATCGCGATCGCGGTCACCAGGTCTCCGGAACAGAACCCGGGCAGCCAGCGACGGCGCTGCTCCTCGGTCGTCAGGGCGCGCAGGTACGACCCGCCGATCTCGTTGTGCAGCGACAGCGCCGGGGCGTAGACGCCGGCGCGCGCCATCTCCTCGGCCACGATCACATGATGGAGGTAGTCGGGGTCTCCCCCGCCGCCGTACTCGGCGTCCACGTCCATCCCGAGCAGGCCGTGCCGGCCGGCCCTGCGCCAGACGTCGCGGTCGGCCCTGCCCTCGGCCTCCCACCGCTGGTAGTGGGGCAGGATCTCCCGGTCCACGAAGGCTCGCACGAGTTCGCGGAACGCGTCGTGCTCCTCGTTGAAAAGGCCACGTCGCATCAGAGGGTCCCGGCCACCGCGTCGGGGACCAGCAACGTCCAGGACGGGAGGATGTCACGAAGCCTGTTCATCATCGCCTGGCAGTACGCCGCGTTGTGGTCCAGGCTGCGCTGCCGCGGATAGGGCATCTTGCGCCTGCCCACGTGATCGACCAGCAGCCGGAGCGGGCCGAGACCGGGCTCGGCGCCGGACAGGCCCTCAATGTTCTCGAACGACGACAGCAGCCGCACGGCCTCGGGCGGCAGCTCCACCACGAACCGGTAGCGTTCGCGAGACAGCAGGCGCAGGCGGGTCAGCGCCGCCGACGGCTCGGCCACCGCCTCGCGGTAGACGTACGGCCGCGCGATCAGGTCCAGCTCGAAGGCCGTGCGCACCGAGGGGTCGGACAGCCAGCCCTGCTCATCCAGGAACCCCTCCAGCAACCGGTCCATCTCGCCCCGGTGCGAGTGCAGCACGTAGTGCAGCACCTTGCCGATGTTGTTAATGTCGTAGTTTCCGAGGGTCGCGACGGAGTCGGCGAAGAACCGGCCGATCTCGGTGTCGGTGCGGCCACGGTAGTAGTCGGCGGCCCTGGTCAGGAATTCGGTGTACGAGCACAGGCCCGACCGCTCGAGTTGTCGCCCGACGTAGAAGCCGGCCCGGGCGTTGTACAGGCTGATCACCGCGTAGTAGAACCAGACCCCGGCGTCGAATTCCTCCCGCGTTACCCAGTTCGTCCCGACCACCACGTCGGCCTCGGCCACGGGGTCGTCCACCCGCACGGTGACGATGCCCAGCGACTCGCGCCGCTCGTACATCGGCGTGTTCCGCAGGAGCAGCTGCGGGTAGGCCACCACCGCGTCGGCGCCCGTGGCGCACAGCTTTCCGATTCCCTCCCGGAACGACTGCAGCGTCTCCCCGGGCAGCGGCCAGATCAGCTCGGTGTAGGAGCTGATCTGCTTGTCGCGCAGCTTGAGCTGAAGCTCGACGTATGTGGACTCCTTGATGTTGGACCGCTGCACGAGGTCGAGCACCTGCGGGCTCGTCGTCTGCAGCGACACCGGCTGGCTGGTCAGCATGCCGCCGTCGACGAGGATCTCGGTGATCTCGGTGACCCGGTCCGGCCGGTTCTTCGCGGCCTGGATGGCGATCATCGACGGGTAGCCGTTGCGCTCCTTGCACTCCACCAGGTGCCGGGTCAGCTCCACATCCCGGGGCAGCGCCCCCCAGTTGGCGTCGGCGAGGAAGATGCTTTCGATGCCGTGCTCGCTGATCCAGGTCAGATCCGACTTCACCCGATCCAGTTCCCAGCGGTGCACCTTGTCGTTGGTGGCCGCGCCCCAGTAGCAGTACGAGCAGCGGAACGGACAGCCGCGGTTGGTCTCCACGACCGCGAAGGTGTACTCACCGTGGTCGAATATCCCGGCGGCGAACGGCGAGGGGATCTCATCCAGGTCCTTGATCCGCGGGGGCTTGTCGGTGGTCACCAACTCGCCGTCGAGCCAGAAGCTCACCCCCGGCACCCGGTGCAGGTCCGGCGCCGCGCCGTCGCCGGCGGCGGTCTCGCGCAGGAAAGCGGTGAACGGCTGCTCGCCCTCGCCGTTGCACACCACCACGTTCTCCCACGACGGCGGCACGTACTCCGCGGCGTGGTTCATCACCTGAGGGCCGCCGAGGATGAAGTGGGCGTCGGGGCGGAGCCGGACCAGCTCGTCGAGCACCTCCTTCATCCGGCGCATGTTCCACAGGTAGCAGCTCAGCCCGTAGACGTCGGCCTCGGTGGCGACCAGCTCGGCCACCACCTCACGAGCCGGCGTCCTGACCTCGGGAGCGTGGATCACGAAGTCGTAGACGCCCGCCACCCCCGCTTCCCGCTGCGCGTACGCCTGCAGGTAGCCCGAGGCCAGCGGCAGGGTGTTCGGATATACCGACAGCTCAAGCAGGACGACCTTCCTCGCCGCCATCGTCACCCCTCCGCCGACGTCGTGCCGATGAAGGCCGCCAACTCGTGCAGCACGTCGAACTCGAAGAGATCGTCGGCGCTCAGGCGGATCCCCCGTTCCCTGGCCCGTGTCGCCAGCCGCATCGCCAGCAGAGAGTCGCCGCCGAGCTCGAAGAAGCCGTCCTCACGCCCCACCGAGCCGACCTCGAGCACCTCGCACCACAGCGCGGCCAGCGCGCTCTCGGTTTCGGTGTGGAAGACCCGGGCGCCCGCGGCGCTCTCGACCGAGGGCAGTGGACGCGCCGCCAGCGCCTTGCGGTCCGCCTTGCCGTGCGGGGTCAGCGGCAGCGCGTCCAGCAGTGTCACCACGTGCGGCACCATGTAGTCCGGCAACCGCGACGCGAGGTCGCCGCGCAGCCCACCCGGCTCCGGCGGATCGGCGGGATCGGCCGGCACGACGCAGGCGACGAGCCGGTCCCCGCGCTCGTGCAGCACGACGACGGCCTCCCGCACCCCCGGGAGCCGGTTGAGCACCGACTCGACCTCGCCGAGTTCGACCCGGAAGCCGCGCAGCTTCACCTGGTCGTCCGCCCGGCCGACGAAGTCGAGTGCGCCGTCCGGCAGTTCGCGCACCAGGTCGCCGGTGGCGTACATGCGCGCATCCTCACCGGTCGCGAACGGGTCGGGCAGGAACCGCTCGGCGGTGAGCTCGGGCCGGTTCAGGTAGCCCTGCGCGACTCCGACGCCGCCGACGTACAGTTCGCCGACCGTGCCGGGCGGCACCGGTCGGCGCCGCGAGTCCATGATGTGGGCCCGCAAGCCCGGGAGCGGCCGGCCGATCGGCGGGGCCTCCTCGGTGGAGGCCCGCGGCGGCACCTCGGTCCACGTGGCCACCACGGTGGTCTCGGTCGGCCCGTACAGGTTGCAGAGCCGGAAGGGGAGTCCTTCGGGCGGGTGGCGGTGCAGTTTCTCCCCGCCGGTCAGCATCACCCGTAGCGCGCCGCCGTACCCCGCCCACGTCTGGTCGAGCATCTCCACCGCCAGCACCGTGGTGAGGAAGCAGACGGTGACGCGCTGGGCGGCGAGCCAGCGGGCGAACTCGGCGGGCGAGTCGGGCAGCCGCTTGTCCACCAGGCACAGCGTGGCGCCGCCGGAGAGGCAGGGCCACACCTCCAGGGCCCAGGCGTCGAAGGACGGGCGGGCCAGCTGCGTCATCCGATCACCCGGTCGCACCTCGAACGCCTCGTGATACCAGGTGACCAGGTTCGACACGCCGGCGTGGGTCACCAGGACGCCCTTCGGCACGCCGGTGGAGCCCGAGGTGTAGACGACGTAGAACCCGTCCGACGGCATCGGCTCGGCGATCTCGCCGGACGCCGGTTCCGCCGCCGACGCCTCTTCCACCGCGAGCGGCCGCGCCGGGCCACCGGCGAACCGGCCCGCCGCGTCCGCCCGCGTGATCACCAGGCGCGCGCCGGAGTCGGCCAGGATGGCGCCCAGCCTGACGTCCGGCTCGTCGACGTCGGTCCCCACGTACACCCCGCCGGCGAGCAGCACCGCCAGAGCCGCGGTGACCAGCTCGGGCGAGCGGTCCATGGACAAAGCCACGAGCGTGCCCCGGGTCACCCCGCGCGCTCGCAGCACTCCGGCCAGCCGGCAGGCACGATCATAGAGTTCCGCATAGGTCAACGCCCTGTCGCCGTGCACAACGGCCGGCTGGTGCGGCTGCACCTGCGCCCACCACGCGATGCGGGCGGGAACGCTGATCTGCGTGGTGGGCGCCGCCATGGTCGCCTCGGTCAATTGAGCCTCCAGGTTCCGGTTCCCGCCTTCGGATGACTTGCCGACCGCGTCGCCGACGCGATCAGAAGATCTCGAAGGCGTAGGGGGTCTGATGCCAGCCGAACGCCGGCCCGGCCTCGGCCAGCGCGCCGGGCCGCACCTCGCGGACCAGGCCCGCGCCCGCCAGCGCCGGCAGCGACGCGCCGCCCATGTACGCCGCCGCCAGGCCTCGGACGTCGAAGACCAGCTCCGCCTTGTCATTCGTCTCCGTGCATGCGGCCTCCTCCGGCGACCCCGACAGCCGCCAGCGCCCCCCGTTGCCGGGCAGGAAGCCGTCGACGACCTCGACGACCATGTCGATCGGCGCCGCGTACCGGCGCGCGGCCAGCGCCTTGGGCACGTCGACGATCCGCACCCACAGCCCGTCGCACATCTGCGCCGACAGCTGCCGCGGCTCGCCCACCCAGTAGAACAGCGGCTCGTCCACCGAGGACGACCACATCTGAGCCGACCGGGTCAGGTCGACGGTGAGCAGGAACCGCCACAGCGCGGCGTACGCCTGCGGATCGGTCGACACCTGCTCGATCACTTCCACCGAGCCGGTCGGGCCCGTCGAGTTCCACGAACCCCGGACCCGCCACAGGGCGTATCCGTCCACGCCGCCGTCGCCCTCATGCACGACGGCCCGCAGCTGGGAGGCGCCCGCCCGCATCGACATCAGGTCGGCCAGGCGGTAGTCCCAGTGCGCGGCGGTCCGCTCCGACCATCCCGGCCGCTGCGCGTAGACCCCGTCGTACACCTTGACCAGGGCGTCGCGCAGCTCCGCCGCCGGGGCCTCGATGATCCGGCCTGTGTCCGGCCCCGGCGGAAGCGTCACCTCCCGCGTGTTGACGTTCAGCCCCAGCCGCCGCACGGCCAGCCCGTACCCGAACCGGTGGTAGATCCGGCTCTCGCTCGCCCAGCACAGCGTGATGGCCTCCCCGAGTGCCCGCGCGTCCTCGAAGTGCCGTCGCATCATCCGGGTCAGCACGCCCTGCCGTCGCGCAGACGGCGCCACCGCTCCCCGGCAGCCGTGCGCCGCCGCGATCACCCCTCCGGGCACCGCGATCTGCCGGGTGTTGCACCCCAGGGTCCCGACGATCCGCCCGTCCCGCCGCGCCACCAGGGAACGGCCGGGCTCGAACAGTTCGCGCTCGGCCGCCGAACTCTCCGGATCGCCATCGATGTTGATGGCCGCCGAGAACACCTGGTAGATCCCGTCCCAATCGTCGGGTGTCGGGACCTCGATGGCGATCCCGCCCGCCGTGTTTCCCCCGAGGTCGTTCCCAGTCATTTCAGCGCCTCCGAATTCCCGGATCGTCCAGCGATTCACCGTCGATACTCACCGCACGGCGGACCGGCACGCATCTCCTCAGTTGCGATCGCGGCGGCCCGTCCGGTGACGTGGAATTCTCCGCACATCGGAAGTAGCACGGGCGACGGTGAAATGTGATGGTGGCGGTGCACCGAATTGATTCAGGCGGCCGAACAAATGGAGGAAATTCCGATATGCCGATGACGGGGATCCCGACCGATTCCGTTTCCCCGCGGGCCTCCTCGACGGCGGCGCCCGACGGCGGAGCCGTGCTCTCCCGGGCGTCCCGGCTGGACGATGAGACCGTGGACGCCTTCCTGCGCCGCATCGGCGCCGCGAGGCCGGCGAGGCCGACCGTCGACGCGCTGTTCGACCTGCAGGAACGGCACGTCATGTCGGTGCCGTTCGAGAACGTCGACTTCCATCTGCGCAGGCCGATCCACATCGGCGCGCAGGCCATCGAGAAAATCGTGACGCGGCGGCGCGGCGGCACCTGCTACGAACTGAACGGCGCCGCGTCCGAGTTGCTGCGCGCGCTCGGCTATGACGTCGTCGTGCTCGCCGCCCGCATCGCCGAGGACGGCGAATTCGGCCCCGTGCTGGGCCACATGCTGCTGCGGGTGCTGGCCGAGGACCACCCCGAGCCCTGGCTGGTGGATGTGGGCTACGGCCGCGGCCCGCGGCGTCCCCTGCGCTTCGGCTCACGGGAGCCCCAGCGGGACCCGCACGGGGAGTTCCAGCTCGTCGGGGCGCCGCACGGCGATCTGGATCTGATGCGCGACGGGATCCACCAGTACCGCCTGGAGACCAGACCACGCACGGTCGCCGACTTCACCCACATGTGGTGGTGGTACCGCCACTCGGACGACTCCCCGCACCTGACCCATCTCTACTGCACGATGCCGACGGCAGACGGACGGGTCACGCTCAGCGGCAACGTGCTGACCGTGCGCGCGGCCGGGCGGCAGACGCGGCAGGTCATCGATGACGAGGCGGAACTGCTACGGGCCTACCGCACCTGGTTCGGCATCGAACTCGACGAGCTGCCGCCGCCGCCCGCGCCGCGGACGCCGCACCTACCGATCCGGTGGGGATGCGCGGCGGGCGCCGGGTAGCCCTGCCCGGCCGGCGCCCACGTGGCCGGAATTCACTGTCAGTGGGCCTCGTGCAGCACCCTGCGGTTCAGCTTCCCGTTCACGGTCTGCGGCAGGGCGTCGACGAAGCGGATGTCCCGCGGGTACTTGTACGGCGCCAGCCTTCCCTTGACGAAGTCCCGCAACTCCTCGGCGCCGACCTCGCCGGACGCGACCACGAACGCACGGGGGAGCGTCAGGCCGCCCGCCTGATAGCCGACGACCACGCACTCGGCCACCTTCGGGTGCGCCAGCAGGCAGTTCTCCACCTCGGCCGGGGCCACCCACCTGCCGCCGACCCGTAGGAGGTCGTCGGCCCGGCCCTTGTAGTGGAAGAAGCCGTCGGCGTCCCGGCTGAACAGGTCCGCCGAGCGCACGGTGTGCTCGGCGACGAACGCGGCGGCCGACTTGTCCGGCTCCTGCCAGTACTCCAGCGCCACGGTCTCACCGGTGATCTCCAAGAGCCCCACCTCGCCGTCCGGGAGCGGCTCACCGCTCCGGTCGACCACCCGCACCCGGTAGCCCGGCACCGCCTGGCCCAGACTGCCCATCCGGACCCGGCCCGGACGGTTGCACACATACCCGTGGAACGCCTCGGAGGAGCCGATCCCGTCGATCACCTCCACGCCGAAGGTCTCCAGCCACCTGCGGTGCAGCTCCGGCGGGAGGGCCTCGCCCGCCGAGACGCACACCCGGATCGAGCTGAGGTCCTGCTCGGCGGCGGCCGGATGGGCGATCATGGCGCTCATCATGGTCGGCACGTTCACCAGGACCGTCGGCCGATGCTCGGCGATCAGTTCGAAGATCCGGTCGGCCGTGCTGCGCTCGGGGAACACGATCCCGGCGGCGCCGACGCCGAACGGGAACAGCGCCGTCATGTTGTTCGCGTACCCGAAGAACAGCTTGGGCACCGGCAGCACCACATCGTCCGGGCGGATGTCCAGCACGCGGCGGGCGAACCAGTCGAAGCTCAGCGCGGTGCCGCGGGCGGGCAGCACGCATGCCTTCGGCGAGCCGGTGCTGCCGCTGGTGAACCGCCAGATCGCGACGTCGTCGGGGGTGGTGGCGGCGGGGGCCAGCACGTCCGGCTCGGTCGCGAGCAGGCTCTC
>NZ_JBHMQT010000034.1:0-27802 GCF_042435035.1 Sphaerimonospora cavernae | reverse complement strand
CTGGATGCCGCCCATTCCCGGCACGGCATGACTCCCGGCGTCCGTTCACCCTGGCACGCCCAGAGGCGGTCACTATCCGCTATCACATGAAAGCACCGCGCGTATCCGCTGATTGTTTACGTGTGCGAGGATCACGCCCATCGCCAGGAAGGGCTATGAACATGAACGACTGGTACGACGACGAGGCCGTGTGTGTGACCTACGTCCGAGATTTGTCGCCCGCGGAGGCGTTCGCCCGAATGGATGTGACCATTGATCCCGAGGCGGAACCGGGATGCGATCCTGCCATCGCCGTGTTCCGCGTCGAGGCCGGGGTGGTTCTGGTGGAACCGAACGGCTTCGCGGGGATCCTGGACGAGGTGATCTGCAAGCTCAGCAAGGGCACGGTGGCCGCATCGGTGTTCTTCAACGTCAACCTCGACCAGAATTTCGTGTACGCCGAGGACGGCGTGGTCACCACTCAGTTCGAGCCGGACCAGCCCGATGCGCGGTCGGGCAGCGATCCGGATCGGCTGTTGGAGCAGATGCGCACGCTGGACATGGAGACCGACAGCGATCTCAACAAGGCGGCCGAGTTGGCCGAGTCGGTGACCGGTTTGAGACTGCCTGACGACGACGCCGAACCCGTCCTCATCGGCACTCTCCCCGATTACCCCTGAGCAGGGATGCCGCCATCTACCTGATCCTTGTCTGCCCGCCGACTGCGAAACTCGGACATACGAATCACGTACGTCCGTTTCAAGCACAACCGGACCTATGGACACGCCAGTTGGTCTAGGCCAATATGACACCATGCCAAGATCAAAGCTGCGCAGCGCCCTACGTGATGCCCTTGTCGCCCTCGTCCCAGTAGCGCTCATTGGCGCGCTGACTGGCCCTGCGCACGCGTCGGCCTCTCAGCCTGCGGCCGCCTGGCCCGAGCCCGTTCCGGTCGTCTCCCACGTAGAAACCACCGACCCGGTCGTGTTCGTCACCATCGACGACGGCTGGTCCCACGATCCAGCTGCCGCGAAGCTGCTACTCGACCGCCGGGTGCCCGCCTCGCTGTTTCTGCTGCCGGGTGCGTACTCGTACGGTGACGGTTACTTCCGCGCCCTGCTCAACCATGGGCCTTTCCGAGTCGAGAATCACACCGTCAACCACTCCGACCTGTCCACGCTCGACGCCGCCGGGCAGCGGGCGGAAATCTGCGGGGCACGCGACCAGCATCTCGCCAAGTTCGGCGACAGCCCGCGTCTGCTGCGTCCCCCGTACGGGACGTACTCGGAGACCACTCGGACCACCGCCCGTGCCTGCGGCGCGGAAGCCCTGGTCACGTGGACGTACGACCTCACCACCTGGGGGCCGGACCCCGTTCCGATTCCTCGCCTGAAGGCCGGCGACATCATCCTGCTGCATTTCAACGAGACCGTGGAGGATGACCTGCGAAGGGTCCTGGACGCGGCGGACGCAGCCGGGCTGAAGCCCGCCCCACTGCGGGAGTACATCGGTAGGTGGTGATGCCGACATGAAGCCGGGGCGCTTCAGGTTGTCGCGGCCCAGATCCTGCTGTCGGATGAAGTAGAGCTGCGTAGTGGCGCCGGAGGAGGCGTTGAACCGCACGTCGCCGGGCCGGTCACATTTATTGCCGGGTCCGAACCGGAGGTTCGGGGCCGCAGGTCACCGAGGCCGGTAACCCTTCCTTTTGCGGCGGGCCGGCACGGTCCGGCGGCCGGAGCCGTTCTGTGCGGGTTTTTGCGCCTGCCGCTGTGCCGGTTTCTCCGCAGGGGAGGCGGGGGTACGGCCCCGCGAACTGTTCACTGTCCGGCCGCGGACGATGCCGATGAAATCCTCCACCAGGTCAGTGGTCGCGTCCGTGGGCCAGGCCAGCGCCACCTGAGACTGCGGCGCGTCCAGCATCGGCCGGTAAGTGAGATCCCTGCGGTGGTGGAGGCGTGCCAGCGACTGCGGAACCAGGAGAAGCCCGGCGCCGGCCGCTACCAACTCGACCGCGCCCGCCGTTGTGGCCGGGCGGGTGAACGCGGGCAGCCCGGGTCGGGCCGTCCACTCGATGGTGTCGTCCAGAGGATGGAACACCTCGTCGTCGGTCAGGTCGGCGACGGCCACCTCAGCGGCGGCGGCCACCGCGTGGTCCTTGGGCACCACGACCACCGTGGTCTCCACGTAGAGAGGAATCACGCTGAGCCCGTCCCGGTCGACCGGCAGCCTGACGAATCCGGCGTCGGCGCCGCCGTCCCGCAGGAGTCCCACCACCTCGGCGGCGGAAACCGCGACCAGGGTGACCGGCACGCCGGGCATCCTCTCGGTCCAGACGTTGACCCACTTCGCGGGTGTCACCCCGGGCACGTACGCCAGCCGGAACACCTTGCCGGTCTCCCCATCAGTCACTTCCTCAGGGTACCGATTTGACTTCCTCCCGGCCCTAAAGACTAAAGGGCCGGGATTCCCCGTGCCGCTGACGCGGCATGCTGCCGCGCTCGTGGCCGGGGTGGTTGACGCTTCACCGACCGCCTGATGGCGAGGTCTCCACGTCCTCAGACCGCCTGCCCGGGCCGGAGTTCGGTCAAGGGAACCCGTTCCGACTGACTATTCTTGGCGTTATGACCTCGCCCAAACGGAAGACCATCCAGACGATGAAGCCCGCGACCGCGGCCAAGAAGCTGGGTGTCCTCCTCTCGGCCACTCCCGCCGAGTTCCAGGCGGGGGTCGTCTCCAGGGACGAGCTGAACGAGTTGCAGTCGACGCCACCCGCCTGGCTCGCTGACCTGCGCCGCAACGGTCCGCACCCCAAGCAGGTCATCGCCGCGAAACTCAGGGTCTCCATTTCCGGCCTGGCCAGAAGCGGGATCACCGGACCGCTCACCACCGCTGAGATCGATGCGCTGAAAGCGGAGAACCCCGCGTGGCTGGAGCGCGAGCGGTCCATCCAGGCCGAGACCCGCAAAGAAGCACTCCGCCTCAAGCAGCGCTAGACAGCTGGGATCCTGCACGTCTCCGCCGAGACGGCCAGAACCTTCTGCCCGCGACCTCATCGCGCGCCGGCTGAAGGCCGGGGTGGTCGAGGGAGCTCCGTGTCACCGCCTCGCTGGGCGTCGCTGGATGCTCGCCGAGCGCTGGAAGGAGACAAGGGAATCGGCCGGACGTCCGGCGGCCAGCTGCACCTTGCCGAGTTCGAGCAGCCAGTATCGCCTCCTCGATATGGTCAAGCGCCAGGTCGCTACGTCCGGACTCCCGTCGCACCATCGACAGGATCCGCAGGGCGTTGCCCTGCCCATCCGGAAAGCCCAACCGGCGGAAGCCATCGAGCGCACGACCTGCGAAGTCGGCGGCCTCCCCCAGGCGGCCCAGCTCGAATGCGGTCTCGGCGAGATTCACCAGTACGGTCGACTGCCAGTAGGGCTCATCGACGCTCCGCAACACGTCCGCACTCTGGGTGAGATCGTCATGTGCCCGGGCCAGGTGACGACGGCGAAGGTCGACCAGCCCGAGGGAGTTCAGCGAGATCGCCTCACCCAGGCAGTCTCCGATCTCCCGCCGAAGCGCGAGCGCCATCCCATGATGTTCGGCGCCCTTGTCGAGCTGGTGGGACTGGACGTACGCCTTGCCCAGACTGTCCAAGACCTCCGCCTGGCCGTACATGTCACCGGCACGACGGGCGGCCTCCGGACCTGTCGATCCCGCCGCGAACCAATGCAGCGCGAGCGCGGACCGTTCCGGACCGCCCGGTGAACGGGTAGCGGTCCTCGATACTTCGGCAGCAAGGAAGTATGGACTCCTTGGCTCTTCGAGGCGGCGTACGACGCGCGGGTCGCGGGCGAGCATCAGCACCTCGGCCTCGTCCAGCGCCACCTTCAGTACGGCTTGGCCGTGCGCGGAATCCCATACGAGCAGGGCGAGCGCGACGGAGCCCTGGCCGAGCCGTTCGAGGACCTCGACCCGGTCCGGTGCTCCGAATGCAGGGGGCGGTCGTAACGGATGCGGATCGCGGGCAACAGTCGTACGCGCCCGGCGAAGATCGGCTATCCCATGCTGCGCGGCCAGCTTTCCGACAACGACATGCGTAAGCTTTGTTCACAATGGTGCATCAAATGTTGCTCCGCACACCTCGCCTTGACATATTTCACGTCTGCCGGAAATATCGCGCGGTCCGCTCCTTGGACCGTGCCATCTCCAGCCTCACAGTTGTGGGACCCGTGTCGCGTCAAACGATGGCATGCAGTCCCCTCCCTGCTACCGAAGGAGGCCGACTTTCATGCGCGTGGGATCGAGAGCCCGCGAACCCCAGCTGATCGATGCCACGACTCGTCTGGTGGAGTTTCTGCGCAATCTGGCTTCCGCGCGGCGCGCGCCGGTACGGGACGTCGATCGGCATGGGCAGGTTCTCTGGCTGGCGAGCCTGCCGGAGGAGGTCGTTCCGCAGGTCGAGGCGGGCCTCGGTGAGGTGCTCCTCTCCGTCGACTACGTCAGGCCCATCCCGCCGCCGGCCCCGCCTGAGGAACTGGACGGATGGCTGGAGTCCCGGGAGGTCACCGATCCCGAGCGGCCGGCACCCGAGCTGTCCATGACCGGTCCCAAGCGCATACAGGAGACCCGCGAGGACGGGACCGTGGTCTGGCGGCAGGAGACCACGGACGACCGGCCGGAGGTCCCCGATGCGTACGACAAGTGGTTGCCCCATTGGCAGGCATGGGCCGAGCGGGAGCGTGTCCACGCTCACCGGCGGCGCTGGCACCGCGATCTCTACTCCATCGCCAACCGTCTGTCCCAGATGGACGACGAGTGGGAGCTGGTGCTGGCGACCGGGCTGCTGTCGTGGGCGGCGCCTGGCGGTACGCGAGTGCGCAACCACCTGCTCGTCACCCGCGCCCATGTGCACGTCGACGCCGACACCGAGCACGTCGACGTGGTACTGGGAGAGACCTCGCCCGCCCTGCAGGATCGCGAACTCCTCGCCGACCTGCCCGAGTTCACTCCCCAACGCACCGACCGGCTGCGGCAACGTGTCCGGGAGAGCGAGGGGATCGCCCTGCAGGGCTCCGCCACCGAGCTGCTGCAAGCATGGTGCGACCGGGGACTGGAGGCGCATGCCGCCTACCGGCCCGACTGGGCGCCCGCCGAGAAGCCCGGCAAGCTCGCGGAGGTACGGCTCGCACCGGCGCTGGTGCTGCGGAAGCGGGACCAGGGGTCGCTGATCTCCTATTACGATGAGATGCTCGCGACACTGACCGGGCCGGACTCCCAGGCGCCCCTCGGGCTCGCCCAGCTGGTACAGCCGTTGGAGCAGGACGAGCGGATGGCCTTCCTGCGCGAGCGGGAAGGGGCCCACGAGGACGCCCTCGGGCAGGATCCGCTGTTCCCGCTACCGGCGAACCCGGAGCAGCGCCTGATCATGACCCGCCTGGGCCGGGACAACGGCGTCGTTGTCCAGGGGCCGCCCGGGACCGGCAAGACCCACAGCATCGCCAACCTGTTGTCCGCGCTGCTCGCCCAGGGACAGCGCGTCTTGGTCACCAGCCAGAAGGCCCAGGCTCTGCGGGTGCTGCGCGACAAACTGCCTGAGGAGATCGCCGGGCTGTGCGTGTCGATGACCGACCTTGGCCGCGGTGGCTCCACCGAGCTCGAGGGCGGCGTCAAGGCCTTGTCCAACAGGTTCTCCTCCTATGACCCTGGACGGCAGGCCAAGCGCATCGCCGACAAGCGGAACCAGCTGCAATCGGCCCGTCGTACGACCGTCGAGCTGACCGAGCGGATCCGGGCGCTGCGTGAATCGGAGACCTACTCCCATCCCGAGATCGCCCCCGGCTACCGGGGCAGCCTCGCCGCGATCGCCCGGCGGCTCAAGCGCGATGAGCCGGGCTGTTCGTGGATGCCGATCCCGACGCCGGCCACGGCCCCCGCCACGCCACCCATCACCGTCGGCGAGGCCGCGGAGCTCGTCGAGCTGCTCGCCGGTGAGACGCCGCAGCGCAGGGCGCGGCCGACCCAGCGCATCCCCGACGTGACCACGCTACCCGGCGCCGAGCAGGTCAAGGCGCTGATCGCGAATGAGATGGCCGCGCAGTCCCTGGCCGAGCAGGCGCAGACCGACGTCTCCGCGCGGCTCGATCACCTCGACCCGGTGCTGGTCGCGAAGCTGGAGGAGATCGCGGCCGACGCCGCTGCCGATCTGCACCGGCTCGGCCTCCCCGAGAGCTCCGCCGACTGGGACCCCGATGACTGGGCGGTCCGCGCACTGGCCGAGGGGCTCGCCGGACGGGAGAACGCCCTGTGGGAGCAGCTCGCCGCGCATACCGGGCGGCTGGCCGCTCTGCAGGAGACGATCCGACGCATCGCCTTCCGCGCGATCACCCATCCGCCGCTCGACGGCCCTGCCTCGGCGGGCACCTACCTTCAGGCCATGCGGGCGCTGCGTGACCACTTCGCCGCAGGGAACCGACTCAAGCGCGGGCCGTTCCTGCCGGCAGCGCAAAAGGTGGCGGAGCCGTTTCTGAACGCGGTGTCCGTCGACGGCATCTCACCCACCAACGCAGAGCTGCTGTCAATCGTCGTCGACGACATGGAGGGACGACAGGTCGCCGATCAGCTCCGGCGCGGGTGGGGGCTGGTCGGCGTGGAGTTCCCGCCGGATCAGCCATTGGAGGCCATCGCTGCGCAGCTCGGCGACGCTTTCGGCAGGCTCACCCTGGTGCGCCGAGTCACGGAGTCGGTGGCCATGACTGTCCGCCTGCTCGCCGGTGCGGGCATACACCTCAAGCTCCGCACGCCCACCGAGTGGCTGTCCTACGCTGCTGCCCTGCACGCCGTACGGCTCCGACTCGAAGCGGAGCGGGCGACCGCCACGCTTGAGGAGCTGCACGCCACCCTGGACCAGCAGGTCCGGCTCGGCTCCCCGGCGCCCGAGCTGGCCGAGGCCGTCCAAGCGGTGGCCCGCCGCGACGGGGTCACCTATCAGCTGTGCCTGGCCGCCCTGGCAACCGCCCATCGTGAGCTGGCCGAGCAGCGGCGCTGTGACGAACTGGCCACCCGGGTGCGAGCCACCCACCCGGCCCTGCTCGGCGTCCTGGCGGACGCGAAGGCATGGCAGCCGCGCTTCTCCGCGTGGGAGCGCGCCTGGGCCTGGGCCAAGGCGCAGACCTTCTTCGGTGAGCAGCGGCAGCCGGGGCTGGAGCAGCGGCTGGAGAGCGAACTCGAGGCAGCGACCGCCCGCGAGATGAGGCTCACCGCCGAACTGGCCGCCGAGCAGGCGTGGGATGCGGCGCTGGGCCGGATGAACTCCCGGCAGACCACCGCGCTACGCGCCTACCAGGACCACATGTCGAAGCTGGGCAAGGGGACGGGCAGATACGCCGGCAAGTATCAGACCCTCGCGCGCGAGGCCATGACACACGCCCGCGATGCCGTACCCGCCTGGATCATGCCGATCCAGCAGGTGCTGGAGACGATCCCACCGACCCGTGACTCCTTCGATGTCGTCATCGTGGACGAGGCGAGCCAGGCGAGCATCGAAGCCCTCTTCCTGCTCTGGCTGGCTCCCCGTGTCATCGTGGTCGGCGACGACAAACAGTGCGCCCCTTCCACCGTCAGTCATGGGGAGCTGGAGCCCATCTTCGCGAAGCTGGCGACCTACCTCCCGGACATGCCGGCTTACCTGCGGGACGCCTTCACCCCGAAGTCGAGCCTGTTCGACCTACTCGCCACCCGGTTCGGCTCGGTCCTGCGGCTCAAGGAGCACTTCCGGTGCATGCCGGAGATCATCGAATTCTCCTCCAGGCAGTTCTACGCCGACGAGCCGCTGGTGCCGCTCCGGCAGTTCGGCGCCGACCGGCTGCCGCCGCTCAAGGTCGAGCGCGTCATCGGGGCCTGGACCGAGGGCACCACCACACGGCTGCGTAACACCGTCGAGGCCGAGGCGATCGTCAAGCAGATCAGGGAGTGCATGGACGACCCGGCCTACGATGGCAAGACCTTCGGTGTCGTTGTGCTCCAGGGCACCGGGCAGGTCCAGCTCATCCACAGCATGCTGCTCGACCAGCTCGACCCGAAGGACTGGGAGAAGCGGCGGCTGCGGGTCGGCACACCGCCGGATTTCCAGGGTGACGAGCGCGACGTCGTGTTCCTGTCAATGGTGATCGCCGAACGGCGGACGGCGGTGACCAGCACCGAGTGGCAGCGGCGGATCAACGTCGCGGCCAGCCGGGCCAAAGACCAGATGTGGCTGTTCCACTCGGTCAGCCCCGACCTGCTCTCCCCCGCGTGCCTGCGGCGGTCGATGCTCGCCTACATGCTGAACCCGCCGGCGGCCCTGGGACCCGAGCCGCTTTCTGACGTCACCCCCGACGAGCCGCACCCCGACTTCGACTCGCTCTTCGAGCAGCGGGTGTTCCTGCGCATCCGCAAGCACGGCTACCACGTGACTCCCCAAGTCGAGGTCAACGGCCGACGAATCGACCTGGTGGTCAGCGGGGCGCAGGGGCGCCTGGCTGTCGAGTGCGACGGCGACTTCTGGCACGGCACGCCCGAGCAGCGCGAGGCCGACCTCGACAGGGAGCGCGAACTCAAGCGCGCGGGCTGGCGGTTCTGGCGCGTGCGGGAGAGCGAGTTCTACTTCGACCCGGAGGCCGCGCTGAGGTCGTTGTGGACCGAGCTCGACCGGCGCGGTATCCGGCCGGGCGAGGTCACCTCGGAGGGTGAAGCCGACTCGGACCGTTCGTGGAGCGCCGTGGCGCTCTCCGCACAGGACGGCTGGGATGGCCTCGAAGACGGCGACTCACGCGACATGGAGGAATTCGTCATCCCTGCGCTGCCCATGTCTCGGCGAAGCGTCACCAATCCCGGTCCGGTGACTGAACACTCGGTGAAGGCGCGGACAATGGCGCCGAATTCATCGATCTCGCAGATCCGCACCTGGGCCCGGCGAAACGGCTACAGCGTCGGCGACCGGGGACGCCTCCCCGAGGATGTAATCGAGGCATACCAGCGAGCGCACGAAACAGACTGAAGAAAGGGCAGAAGCGCCCTATCTGTCCTTATTATCCCCGCTCCCGGCCAGGTAACCACCCGCCCGGGAGCGGGTCTGGCGGTGAGCGTGACCTTGGCGTTGTAGCTCAGCGACAGGAACTTCCTGCCTGTGAGGTCCACCAGCCCGACCGAGATCACGACCCGGCGCGAAGCCCCGACGAACGAAGCTCGCTCCATGGTTTCCTCCGAGCTGATCTCAGGAAATGTTCGGCCGATTTTCGAGACCATATCGGCTCGGTCGGAAGGTGTTGACACACGGATAGTAACGCGAGAGCGTGTCTACACGACAATTCATATTGTGTCTCGAATTCACAAGCAATCTCGAGCTTAGGAGTCCCTCATGACGGATGATCTGCGGTACCAGCCGTCAATCCGTGACCTAACCTGGCTGAATCGGCTTGCTCCGGCGATGTCCACCGCGAGAACATGATCCGAGGGCACGCCGGCGGACATCCCCGGCTTCGCCACCAACCCGCACACGCTGGCCACGCTGAACCGGGAGGCCTCGGTCCGCGGCGGTACGGCACCCGGATGCTGGACCGTCGGCAGCCACGACAACACCGTGCACCGTCTGTTCCTCCCCGCAGCCTTGCTCGCCACGGCGACACCGCAGACCGCGGCGCTGTTGGTCGAGCAGTTCGCCTGGCAGACCGCCGACCAGTTCCACGCCGGCTTCCGCTATCGCGCCGAGGGCGTGCGCGTGCTGGCGGCCCCGGAATGGCTGGGCGATGATGAAGCCGACGTGATCGCCCGGCGTGAGCCCTACAACGACGGCCCCGGCCCCGCAACCCACGCGCGGTCTGTCATTTCGAGGACGCGCTCGGCCGCGTCTGCGGCATCAACGCCGACTCGCTGGCCCTGTGGGAGTCCCGCCTGACCGACGACGACCGCGCCACCCCCGGCGTCCTGGACTTCCCCCGCATCACCAGCGGCTACATCGTCGGCGGCGCCTCCCACCGCCGCCGCACCTGACCCCCCTTGGGCACTCCCCCGAGCATCCCCCGATCCCTCGCGCAAGGAACATCTATGACGACCATTCGCATCCGGATCGACGACCAGTGGATCACGGTGATCTCCGCCGGCATCGGCACCATCGCGGGAGAACGGCCCGCACCCACCGAAACTCCCATCCACATCATCGGCGGCACTGGCCCGGACGGTTCCTGGGCGGCCGAGTACGGCAAGCCGGACGGCCCCGCGATCCCGGCATACGCGGTCACCGGGTTGACCCACGAGGAGGCCTGCGAGCTGGGGCGGACGTCCGGCCAGGAGATCGTCTACGCCTGGAGCTACAACTGCCTGGCCGTGTTCTCCTGCGCCGACGGCTCCTGCTTCCTGACCGGCTGGCGGTCGGGTACATTCGCTGAACAGCCCGCCGGGCACGAACCCGCCACAGCCGTCAACGGCGAGCGGGGACCGGCGCCGTCGGCCGAGCGGGAGCCCGAGAAGCCGGCTGCCGCCCAGCCTCTGCACACTCCCCCGACTTCCACTCCCCGGCCCGCTGCTCCGCCCAGGCCGCAACGGCTCGTCGCGGACTGTCTGTACCCAAGCCGGCCGCTCGGTGAGACCGGGGACGTCCTGCTCAGCGTCCGCGCCTGGCGCATGTTCGGCAGGAGGATCTCCCGGGTGCTGCACGTACGGGACGGGAGGCTGGAACTGCTCAGCCGCCACGGCAAGGACCCGGTGGAGACGGTCGACCTCGGCCCGGTCCCCGACGACGCCCTGTCCACCGCGCTTGCCCGGGTGCCGGATCTGCTGACCTTCCCCTCCGAGGCGGCGGTGGAGATCGAGTGCCCTGACGAGGACGCCGAGCGGGTCTCCGGCCTCGTCACTCCGATCTTCGACGAGTTCTACACCGTGGAGGACCTGTACGAGTACGACGACGACTGGGATGACGAGGAGTGGGACAAGGAGGACTGGAACGACTACCGTGCGGGGCGCGACCGCGCCTGGCCGCGCGAGGACGAGCGCACCTACCACTGGTACGGCGGACTCACCGCCGTACGGATCCACATCAACGGCAACCTGCACCTGGCCGCCGAGGTGGACGATCGATGGATCCTCGTCCCGATGGACCCGCACCGGGAGTTCCCTCCCTTGCCCATGCCCGCCCACCACTACACCGAGGACTCCTACGGCTTCGACGGCGGCTCCCCCATCAACGACAGCCATTGGTGGACCGGCTCGGGCAACATCCGCGACAACCTGCACATCGCCTGGGCCGCCTGGGACGAGGGCGGCGAGGTCCTCATCGCCCGCTGCGACAGGCAGGAGTTCGACCGCCGCGTGAGCGCCTGGGGCTACCTGGACCGCCCGGACGAGGGCGTGATCGAGGAATGACGGATCCGGACGGCGAAGGGTCGATCACCATGGACATCACCGAGGCCAGAAGGCTCTTTCCAACGGCGGAGATCGCCCCCGACGGCGAAAGCGGCAACGGCCAGGCCTTCGACGCGTGGCTCGACGAGGGAGCCGACGTGGCCCTCTACCGGGCTCTCGACGGCCGCCTGCTCGCCCGCCAGGCCCGCCGCGCTCACCCGCCCTCGACCAAGCTCTTCAGCGACAGGTACGACTCCGCCCAACTGATCGGCGTGTTTCTCTCGCTGAACACCGCCTGCTCGCCCCGGTTGTCGACGACGGTGGCCGCGTCGGTGTCCGCGAGTCCGCCCGCGAAAACCCAGTAGCCCTCGGCGATCAGTCGTTCGTTGAACGCGCTGATGGCAGGCCGCCTGTCCGTGCTGCCGGGATTGCTCTTGTCATCGATCAAGGAAACCAGATACCGCATCTGAAGATCATCTCCTGTGGTGTCACGACAGCGTGGTTCGGCGGTCAGGGACTTCACGCCGTTGGCGCATACTGAGGACGCCCGGCCGGCCGGAAGACCTGGATCGTCACGCCCTTGGCGTCGACCCGCGACTCGACCAGGCCGAGCGCAAGATCCGGGCCGGTCTCCGGGAACAGTCTCGCGCCCTGACCGAGGATCACCGGGATCACGATCAGAGTCATCTCGTCGACCAGATCGTTCTCCAGCAGCCACCGGGTCAGGATGCCACTGCCGTGCACCTGCAGCTCACCCCCGGGCTTGGCCTTCAGCTCACTGATGGCCGCCACAAGGTCACCGCGGAGAACAGTCGTGTCCTCCCAACGCGGCGCGGTGAGCGTGGTCGAGGCAACGTACTTGGGGGCCTCGTTCAAGACCACGCCGATGGGATGTGCGCGCATCTGGTCGATTGACCCCCAGGAGCCGGCGAACAACTCGTAGGTGCGCCGGCCGAACAGGAACGCCTCTGCGCGCTGGTAGGTCTGCGTGATGAACGTCCTGGTCTCGTCGTCGCCCTTCCCCCGTGCCCATCCACCGCGCTCGAATCCGTTCCTGCGGTCATCCGACGCGGCGCCGTTTCCCTGCATCACTCCATCGATGGTGACCTGAGTCATGGTCGTCAGCTTCATGATCGCGGTTCCTCCGCCGTGGCGCCGCCCCTTGTGTACGGCCTCACGCCTGCTACGAACACCACCACCCCGATCCGACACCCCCTCCCGGAATTTTCTTGAAGAACTTTCCGGACGCCGGCCGTCAACGATCCGACACCACGATGCAGCGGATCGGGGGGAGCGGCGACGGAGGCGTCGACATCGTCGCCGTCGCAGCCATCGGAGAGCGGTTCGTCGTCCAGTGCAAGCGGTGGGCGAAATCGGTCGGCTCCCCCGAGATACGCAACCTTCTCGGCGCCCTGCACGCCTACCCCGGCCACCGCGGCGTCCTGGTCACCACGGCTGGCTTCACCAGCCCCGCCAGACAGTCCGCGGCGAGCACGGACCTGATCTTGATCGACCGTGCTCAACTCGCCGCATGGCTGGCGGGCTCCTCCGTCCTCGCCTTACCCTCCCGCGTACGCCACGGTTTTCAGTCCTCACCCCGTCCTGGTGGTATCACCTAGCCCAGAGTGACCTCACCCTCGGCGGAACATTCGACCAGTACTCCTCAACCGCCGCCCCTGAATGGCGCGCGAACAGCGGACGACGTACGCCGAGGGAGCGTGGCCTGGGGTTCCAGGTTCTCGGCTCGTTCACCAACATCTTCACAACCCCATCAATCACAATGCGCACATGGTCGATTCCACACAGTAATATTACGTTACCCTGAGAGCTACTCCAGCTCTGCGCCCCTGCGCGAACCCTCGTCCGCCCCCATGGAAGATGTTGAGGCCCCGTGAACCACCCCTGGATCATCTACCTGCGCGCCTGCCTGTCCGTTCGGGTCTACCGCGCCCAGACGGCGCCGACACGTGGAGCCTCAGCCGTGGAATGGGTGATCATCACGGCCATCATCGCCGGGGTCGCACTGGGCCTGGCCACCCTGATCAAAAGCGTGGTGGAACAGAAGCAGGGCGACATCCAAGCCAACCTCAGCGGCGGCAGCGCCGGGGCGTGATCTGCCCCCGGCACCGACCGCCGCTGTCGGCGTCCCCTCTGCGGGGTGAGCCCGTCAGCGCCCTCCCGGCCACACGGGTGGCCAGCAGACGCCCCACTGGATGTGGTTGTTCGCGTCGACCTTCCCCTGACACAGTTTGAAGACCTTGACCTACCCCAACAGAGAGCTGTCGGTCGCGCAACCCCCCCTGCGGCGCCCGCACCTCGAACGGTTTCCGTGCGTCGATCGGGTTGTCGTTGTGCCAGACGGCCTTCGGTCCAGGTAGTAGCTCTCGTAGAGGTCGAAGTCGTCCACGGGTGCTCCCGCGGCCCTGGCCTGCCCGTACGTGCGGGCCTGCTCGACAGCGAGGATGTACGCCTCACGCTGCTCCATCTCGGCCTGCTCCTCGATGAAGAGCACCCCGCCGAGCTCGTGGATGACCAGCGTGCCGTGCGGTTCGCCCTCCGGCCTGAGCGGGTCTTCCCGCCGGCAGCCGAGGATCTCGCCGACCAGAGCACTGTCGACGAAATCGAAGGCCGACAGATGCCTGCCGTACATCCGGACCGCCTCGTGGAACAGCGCCAGGGACTCCTCCGGGCGGTCGTGCAGGGAACGGGACGCCCAGCAGGCGAGCCGGATGCGCTCCTCCGCGAACGGCGCGTCGGTGAACTCCTCGTCGCTCAGGCCGTCCTGCAGCGGCCGGATCCGCGCCAGCGCATCCGTGGCGAGCTCGCGCACCTCCTCCCACCGCTCGTGACCGGCCGCCAGTTCGGCCGCCCGGAACAGCACCTCGATGGCGCTCTCCTCGTCCGTCCCCGTAAGACCCCGGAGGGAGCGCACGGCCGCCCGCGCGGCCTCCGCCGACCGTTCACCCTCGCCGAGCGTGCCGTACAGGTGGGCCAGGGTGAGGTACGCCTTTGGGAGACGAGGGTCTCCCGGGTCGCGGGCGGCCAGGAGCTCCACGGCCCTGGCCAGCGCGGACGCACGGCCGACCGGATTGTCGGAGGTGCTCGCGGAGGTGCTCAGAAGGACCTCGGGATCCTGCCCCACCATCCCCTCCGGCCCGAGCCGGAAGCCCGTCTGCAGCAGGACGAGCGTCTCGTGCGCGACGCTGCGCGTGTATAGGCGGGCAGGCGCCGGTGAACTCGGCTCCGGGACCGCCGTACGTACGGGCCTCGATGTGTACGCGGTGCTCCGGGTCCGCCATCAGCACGCGATAGAAGGCGACGCCGCACCCGTCTCGCAGGACCTCGTCGTACCGGAGGGCGGTCGCACGGGAACACCGTGCGGCCGCATCCCGCAGTTCCTCCCAGGAGGCGTCCAAAACTTCCATTAAGCACCTTTCCGAGGAAAACGCGGGTCAGGCCGCGACCGAGTGCGTACGAGCGACCCAGCCGAACGTTGCCGTACGGATGTCCCGGCACGACAGCAGGCGCCAGGCACCGGGGGTCCAGGTGAAAACGGCGTCCTGGCCGTAGCGGCGGCCGAGCGCGCGGGCCGCACGGTCGTCCAGACCGGCGACGGCCACGCTGTCCTCGATATGCCCCGCGACGAAATCCCCTCCGGCGGCGGGCCACCACCGCAGGCCGAGGGCATCGATCTCGGCGACCAGCGCCGCCTGGGCGTGGGCGTTGACGTCCCGGGGAACCGTACGGCCGCCTGGGTTGAACGCGGTGATCACATGGACCGTTGCGGCCGGCGGCAGGACGCCGGCGCACGTCCCCGGCGCGGCCGGGGTCAGTTCCACAACGGCGGCATCCAGCTGGAAGCGGACGACCGCCGTGCAGTAGAGGTCCCAGGACGAGGTCATGAGGGTCCTTGATGTTCCGGGACCCCCTTACCCGAGGGCAGGGAGATCCGCACTTGCCCCTGCCAGGCCGACAGCGGCCAGGTCTTCCCTGGAGGGCACCTTGCGCGGTGAGGCGAGGTTGCCAGCCGACTCTGATCCAGGGGCGTGGTCGGCTTCGTGACCCGGGCCAGATGCTGGCACAGCCGGCCGGTTTCTGTCCAGGTATTGACCATAAACGGCTTACGTCGCTAATGTCCGGCCCTGGGTCATGAGTTCCAGCGTCAAGCCCCGGCTCGCTGGACGGCATCCCGCCCGCTGCGGGTGCCCCGGGTGACGACCCGCTTCGCGCGAGGCGCGCGGAGAACGGCGGATCACCGGGGCCGGTCAGGCTACCGGGGTCCCAGGCCCCGGAGGTGCGTCATGCCCGTCCCGAACGACTCCTACGCCCTGCGCCGCACCCACTGCCCCGGCTGCGGCGTCTTCTACAACGCCATGAATCTGGGGCCGCGCGAGCCTGTCATCGAAGCGTTCCCCGGCGTGTACTACGCCCAGTGCCCGCACTGCAAGGTCCGGTGGCACGTGCACCGGCCCGGCGCCTCCGAGCGCGACCTGGCCGATCTGTTCGTCGCCGAACGCCCGGCCGAGCAGCCCGACATCACCGCCGCCTGGACCGGCGCCGTGCTCCGCCTCACGCTGGACGACCACATCCTGCGAGTAGGCCCCGCGGTCGGCAGGCCGGACACCGACGAGATTCCGCATCCCCTGGACGAGGTCGCCCACGTGCTGACGGGCTGGAACCCGGGCGGCCTGCCGGGACGCCTGACCCACAATCTGGACGCGCACAAGCGACTGCTCGACGACCTGCGTGAGCGCGGCCTGCACCTGCAGACCGACGCCGCATGCCACCATCCCGAGTTCGCCTGGGCCGAGCAGTCGGTGGTCGTGGTGGGAGCCGAGGAGAGCCTCGTCCTGGAGATCGCCCGCGGCTTCGGCCAGCCGGCCGTCCTGCGCTGGACGGCGGGGTTGCTGACCCCGATCGGCACCCACACCCGGGAACCCCTCGCCGACGGCGACCCGGTCGTCGTCACCCGGCTGCCGCAGCGGCCCTGCGTGATGACCGGCGAGGCCCGGGACGAGGTCTGCCGTAACCCGGGAGGGCCGTGGATCAGCAGGTCGAGGGCTGTCGGCACGGACTGGAACGACCGGCGCACCTGCCTCTACACGGCTCTCGGCTGCGACACCTGCCAGGGCGCCCGCGCCGGCGGAATCGCCGGCGCGGCCGCCCGCGTCGTATCCATCCGGCCCAGCGTTCCCAGCCGGTACGGCCTCGCACGCCGGACGACCGTCACTGGACCGTAACAAAAAGGCTGTGGACTTGATTCACAGAAGCCACATAAAGTGTGATCCCTACCTCTTACACCTCAGGTGGGGCAAACTGTAAGGATCTGCTGGGCGTGAACGACGGGGCCGGTGACCTGTGCAGGACGGTGGTGGTAACGCCGTTGACAGGCCGGTGGGGCCGAGCAGAAACATGCCGCCCACCACCTGGGGCAGAGACCCGATCATGTAGGCCAGGGCGGACAGGCCGGGTGACGCCGTCCGCACGGTCGGCTCCCCAGCCCCCCGGCGGACTCGGCGGTCCCGAGGGTCCAGATACAGCTCGGGGTAGCGCCCCCAGTCCGTGGCGATCTCAACGGCCGCTGGCGCTAAGCGCTGGGAACAGGGCGTTGACCCGACAGAACGCACATGCCGTCTCGGCACCAGAACCGCCTTTGGCTGCAGCCGCAGTACCTGGCGAGACATCACCTGTATCAGAAGTGGAACGAGCCGTATTCTGATCGGCAGCGTGTTGTGGTACAGGGAAAGGAGTCGGTGGGCGGATTGGCCAGCTCAGCATGCACTAACACACCTCACCCAAGTCGTGCCAACCTTTCTGTCCTCCGAGGTACCGACTGAAGACTCGATCGCGGTGGATGACATCGCCCGCTCACTTGACGACATCGACATCCTGGACTGCAACGGCCCCTGCTGGTTGACCGGCAGGAGGCTCGTGGCCGAGGGGAGCAATACGTTTTGATCCCACAGTTGGGCTCGGCGTTACGCGAGCGCACTGCCGTCAAGGTCGTCGACGACGGGGCTCACTATCTTCTCCATGAAGATGGCGAGCAGATTCTGTTCATCGGCAAGACGAACCAGATGAAGCCGCTCATCGACCTTATCGTCCTCACCAACATGCGGCTTGTGGGGATCTTTCTCTCCCAACCCGCCGAGAGTCCCAAGGTGCAGGCGTGGTGGCCGCAGGTGCGCTCGTTCTCCTTCAGCGAGAAGTGGTCGTCGAAGAACCGCCTGACGTTGCTGACGCACGAGGGCGCAGAGATCCCCTTCGGCACCGTCCGTGAAGCCGACGTCCCTTACGTACGGGCCCAGATCGAGCAACTCACTTCCTCGGCACACTCCGCCGTGGTGCTGCATACGCTGACCGCTCGAAGAGGTCGTGAGCAGGCGCGTGAGGCAGCCCGCCTCCGCGAGCAGGACCATTGCGCGCAGGAGTGGCTGCGCTACCAACAGGCCGACGCTTCACCGGCGAGTCCGCCCGGACGGAGCGACCTCCCCTTCCCCCCTGCCGTCGCAGACCAGGTTGCCTCGCCGCCTGTCCCCTCTGTGCCCGCCCCCACGGCTCCCAAGAAGGAGACATCAGCTCCAATACGCCCTGAATTGCAAAAGCCCCAATCCGCCCGCCTCATCCCCGCGCTGCAGGATCAACGTGCTGAACCCACGCCGTCTCCTCGGTTGGAGCAGCCGCCGCATGCGGATGAGGAGCATCCCGCCGAGGCTCCGGAGACCGGAGACGAGGGGTCAGCAGTCGTACTCGTCGCCGAGAGGAGTTTCCTCGCGGAGATCATCGAAGCGAGGAAGAAACCGCGGAAGTGGCCGTACCTGCTCCTGATCTGTGAGATTGCTGGCATCGCGATGCGCGGGAGTGGGTGGATCGTGATGGCGGCAGGCTTCGTCATCGCTGCGATCGTCGCCTCCGTCGAGAACGATAAGCTCCGCCCCCGCGTGGACTACGAGCTCACCGGAAACGAAGCATCGAAGTTTGAGGAGGTTGTGACGGCCTTTCGTAAAATGGCCAAGGCAGGCCGTGCATGGTTGATCACGGGGCGAGAGCGCGTGGAATCGACGTACGAGCGCAAGACCAACGCCGGAGCGGGAGTCAAATCGACAAGAGTCGCAGCATCGGTCTCGTTTGCGGGGCTCAGCAAGATCGTCACCGACGTCGAGGTGCCCACGCTCGCCGCGGGTCCCTGGGTGCTGCATTTCTACCCGGATCGGTTCCTACTCGGTAACAACGGCCGATTCACCGAGCATCGTTACGAGGAACTTCGCGGGAGCACGAGCGTCACACGCTTCGTAGAGACGGGAACCCTGCCGTCGGACGCCGTCGTCGTGGATTACACCTGGACCTACGTCAACGTGCGGGGCGGACCCGACCGCAGGTACAAGGACAACAGGAAGCTGCCCATCGCCCTGTACGGCGAGCTGACGCTCGTCGTGGACGATGTACAGCTCAATTGGATGGTCTCGAACGCGGACGTGCCGAAGCGGCTGCGAAAGGCGCTCAGGAGAGCCGGGGCGAAGTAGCCTCCCTCACCCTGCGCAACTGTGGATCCCGCGGTGAGCGGCGCGGGCTTTGGACTCGTACTCCGCGAACTTACGCTGTACCTCGCCGCGAACCTCTGTGGTCTCCAGCCGAGCCGCTCCGTTCACCAGCAACCAGGCGTTGACCATAGCCCGGTCGCTCCCCTCTTTCCACAGATAGACGGCGAGCGGCGCGCCGGCCCCTCGGGACCCTGCGCCTCGGGCAATCCAGATGTGAGACGACCGGGGGAGGTAGGAGGTAAGAAGACCTGTCGCCCAATCCGCCTTGCACTCGGCACCGTGCGGCGCAGCGATTCCGAGAAGCCTGACGACGGTCTGGTTGGTGGAGGGAAGGACAGAGCCGGGGGCAATCGCTTTCACCCCTAGCGTGTCTCCGCTGGATACGGTCATCACGATCGCCTGTTGCGCCGAAGCCGGAGCTCCCGCAGGGCGAGATTCGCTTGTGGGAGTCGGGGTGGGCGTGGCCTTCGTGATCACCGGGCTGGTCGCCATCTTGGTGCCGACCGGCTCAGGAGCCTGCGCCATTCCTACCGTTGCAGCGGTCACCGGAACGAAAAGGGTGACAGCCCAGAATCGCCAGAAGCGCGCCGAGGATTTCATCCCAGGCGCGCCCAGAAAGAGATTCCGGATCTCTGAGGCCGCAACAAGCAGTCCGAGGATCACCAGAAGGAATTCGACCCAGAGGGCTGCGGCCGCCCACTGCACCCCGACCTGGTAGACGTGATCCAGACCAGCTTGCCTGGCCACGGGTCCGACCACCCGGCTCGGCCAGGAGAGAAAGACGTAAAGTGCGGTCAGGATGGCTTTGACCATCCAGATGATCAGCCCAAAGACGAACAGCGGCAGGCAGCCTTGGGCAAGAGTGCGTGAACTGACTCCAGTGCTTACTCGCACCGGACCAAGCCCGAAGCCTACGCCAATACCCATCCGGCCCCTCCCTTTTCGCAAGCAGTCATTACAGCAGCATCATGATGCGTAACCTTTCGTGCAATGACGAGACCGCGGGTGCCCGCGTCCAGGCCGCGCGCACGCGGCTGGTCCAGCCACTTGATCAGCTCGGCGACCGGGATCACCTGGTCCAGCCCGTCCTGGGCTGCGCGCTGGGTGAACTGCTTGCGCCAGGGGAAGGTGTCGGCGGTGAACAGGAAGGCGTTCTCCAGTGCCTCGCCCACCTGCAGCGGGTTAACGACCTTGCGTAGAGCCTCCCGATCTTTGGAGACCACCGGGACCCGGCCCGACTCCTCTGCAGCCGCCTTGTCGAGGTACTGCAGCGCCACAGCCAGGTCGCTGCGGCGGACCTCGCCGGGGAAGCGCGGGTGATCGGGGTACTGGGCCGACAGCATCTGGTCCAGCAGGTGTTCCAGGCAGTCCGCCAGCCGGGCCCCCACCGGCGCGCCCAAGTTGAGCTGAGGCTCGAGGGTTGCGAAGAACGCGTTGTGCCCGCGGGCGGCGTCGATGTCGGCCTGCTCGCGCTTGGCCGCGCCGTAGGCCTGCTGGATGACCTGCTTGAGCTTGGTCTCCAGCGTGCTCTTGCGGTTGCGCAGCAGCGCCTTGGCGGTGGCGCGGTCCTGTACGGACAGGTTGCTGGCGTTCTGCTCGTAGCGGTCGTCGGAGGCGAGCAGGTAGCGCAGGCAGACCAACTCGCCGAGGTCCCTTGGCGGAGTCCTGCGGGGCGGCGTCCGGCCGGTCGGCGCGCAGCACGATCGACCAGTCGACGTTGTTGGCGTCGGCGGTGGTCCGCATCGCGGTCAGCAGCTCGGCGGTGACGTCCAGCACCTCGACCTCGAACCGGTCGCGCAACGCGTGGATCGCCTGAGCATAGGAACCGAAACCCACGCTGAGCGTGACGAAGGCGCGTTCCTCAAGCGAGGCCATCATCCGCCGCTCGAAATCGGCCAGGTCGCGATCACCAGTCGCACCCCCGTGGCGGGTCCGGGTCCAGTGCGACGACGAGGCCAGACCGGTGCTGTCGGCGCTCCTCGGCCAGTAGACACCGTTGCTGAAGAACAGCGGGACCTTCGCAAGATGAAGCAGCGCGTCCAGGTCATGGCGGTGCTCCGGCAGCTCGCCGACCTTGGGATAGCGCGCACGGACCCGAGCCTTGAGCTGCTCTGGATCCATGCCGTTCCGGATCACACCGAGCGAGGACGCGAGCTGTTCCAGCGCCCGTCGCGGGTCGAGGCCGTCGGGGTAGATCTCCCCGCGCCCGTTCGCGGCCGCCTTCTCCGATGTCGCCGCGGCGAGTGCGGCCAGCCGTTCGGCGGGCAGCTCTGCCATGCCCTGCGGCAGCCGTACCTCGCGCAGTCTGGCCTCGGTCTGGGCGGCCGTCGGCAGCGGGTCTTCAACGGCCAGTCGGTCAGCGACCCTGCCGAGCCGTACGGCGTAGTCGAGCAGGTCGGTACCGGCCACCGCGTCGGGGTCGGTGGGCATCTCCAGGGCGACAATGGCCGAATGTGGACTACGCCGATGCAGCAGCCGGGCCTCGCCGCCCCGCTCGCCCTCGACCTCGACGGCGGCACGGACCAAGCCCAGCGCGCGGCGCATCCGCTGGTCACCGGCCGCCTCCGAACCGCGGGAGGTGAGCAGGGCCTCGGCGATCCCCTCGGCGGACAGTACCCCGCCCGCCTGCTCCACCAGGTCGACGATCTCGTCCCGTACCTCGGTGAGTGGCTTGCGGCGCCGCCAGCCCTTGCGCGCCGTGGGGAGGATCTGCCCGATCCGGCCGGCGGTTACCTCCACCTCTCGTGCCAGCTCAACGTTGCTGGGCCAGACCGACTCGGTCTCCTCCAGACCCAGGTAGAGGCGGAGCACCCGCGCCTCGGCAGAGTCCTTCTTGGCACCCTTGGGCAGCAGTGAGCGCAGCACCGCGTCCACACCGCGCCCCGACTCGGCCACGAGCTCGTCATCGGGGACGATCACCGTGGTGGTCGGCTGGAGCCGGGCGCGCCACTGCTTGGCGCGGCGCCGGATCTCCCGCTTGGTCGGGTCGGCGACGCCGGACAGCCGGGAGATGTCGAACGCCGACCGAGCCAGCAGGTCGCGGACGGTACGGACGTCGATCCGGTGCAGCGCGTCGACCGCGCGCGGGGTCAGACCTGCGTTGGCGATCGGCGTGTCCAGTCCGGCCCGGGCGGCCGCGTCGTCCAGTTCCTTTCCGGTGACCGGGTTGACGCTGCCGGGGGTGGCCGCGGCGGGCGGCACCGCGTCGAACACGGCACGCCACTCGATGCGCATGCTGTCGATCGAGTCGTGGCGCTGCTTGACGTCCCGGGCGAGGGCCTTGCGGAGGAACGCGATCAGGCCGTCGCGGGCCGGGCCAGGCTCGAACGCATCCGGGTCGATCGTGACGTCGCTGCCGACCAATGCCGGATGGCTGGCCCCGGTGCCGTAGATCGGGGTCTGGCCGGTGGCCATCTCGTACAGCGTGACCGCCGCGGCGTACCGCTCGGCCGCCGCGTCGTAGCGGGGCCGGTGGATTGTGTCGAAGAAGGGGTCGAGGTACGGCGGGGTGCCGACGCCGGTCTGCTCCAGTGGGGCCCGCGACAGGGAGAAGTCGAAGAGGGTGAGATGGACCTTGCGGCTCTTGCCCAGCTCGCGGAAGGCGAGGTTGTCGGGCTTGATGTCGCGGTGGTTGACGCCGGCCAGGTCGAGCGCGGCGAGGATGTCGAGCAGGTCGCTGCCCCAGCGGCCCAGGAAGTCCAGCGAAAGCCGACCCTCTCGGCGGATCAGAGCAGCCAGGCTTTCGCGTCCGGCGTCCTCCAGCAGCAGGGCGGTGCGCGCGTTCACCACTATCGGCTCTGCGAGGCGTCGCACGACGCGCGGGTCGCGGGCGAGCGTCAGCACCTCGGCTTCGTCCAGCAGTCGCCGCCGTGCGCTGTCCTCGTCCAGTGCCACCTTGAGTACGGCCTTGTCGTGCGCGGAGTCCCGTACGAGAAGGGCGAGCGCGGTGGAGCCCTGGCCCAGCCGTTCGAGGACTTCGAACCGGTCCGGGTCGTCGGGCGGGCCGATCTTCGAGCCGGTGACGGCGACCAGCGGATCGATGCGCTCGGCGGCGTCCTCATCCGCGGTGAGCTCGCGGACCAGCTGCTCCAGGCCCTGGGCGAACTTCTCTACCGACTCGGTCCGCAGGTCGACGTCTCCCGCGGTGGCGTCCCGGACCAGGTCGGCCATCGCCTGCGGGGCGACGTCCAGCTCGACCGTGACGTCGAGGCCCCGTTCGCGGGTCAGACGCTGGTGGAGCTCCTCGCTGGTCTCGGCGGGAGCGCTGCCCGTGAAGATGAGGAAGGAGACGGCTCCGAGCCCGAACACGTCGGCCAGGATCGGGTCGGCTGTCTGGTTGTGCAGCGTCTCGGGCGCGATGTAGCCGTGGGCGCCCTTGTCGGTCAGTGCCTCAAGGGTGCGGGTGCCCGCGACGAAGGTGTTGTGGCCGGGCGTGCCGGGTATCAGTCGACCCGCGGTGTGCCAGTCCCGGATGCGGACGCCATACCGGCCGTAAGCAAGGGTGCGGACGAAGACCGACAGCGGGCTGAGCCTGCGGTGGACCAGCCGTCGGGAGTGGGCGTAGCGCAGGGTGTTGGCGAGCGTACGGACCAGGTCGACGCGCTGATCGATGGTCAGGTCGCCGGCCTTCTGCCGCAGGAAATGGTCGAGGCGCGTCTCGGAAGGATCGTGCTCGAACACGACGGCGGGCCCGCGCTCGTGCTCGTAGAACTCGATGGCACGCGCGATGCCGGGATGGTTGACGTTCTCCAGGGTCACGAACTCGCGCTTGGCCGCGCGCAGGATCGCGGTCCGCTCCTCCTGGGAGGCGGCCTGGTTCACCAGGTAGAACCGGACCCGGCGGACCCGATCCAGCACCGGATGCTTGGCCAGGTAGTCCTGCCAGCCCGGTCCCTCGGCAAGTGGGTCGTCCTCGATCTGCATGTTGCCGACCTTGCGGTGCCGTACGCTGCGCCGTACGCCCGCCTTGCCGATCAGTCGGGCCAGCTCGACCGAACGCCTGCGGTCGATCAGCTGGCGGGGGTTGCGCGGCTCGGCGGCCAGGGCATCCCTGATCAGCTCGTCAAGCCCGGCCGGGCCCTGCCCATCGATGCGGTAGACACCGGCCCGGCCGCGATCGGTGAGCCGTACCTGGGTGTCGGGCTGGTGCAGCACCACACCCGCGTACACGAACGGCACGTCGCGCCCGCCCGCGTCGAGGAGGAGCTGCTTGAAGTGCTTGGCCTTGTTATCGGCCAGCAGGCGCGGGTTGTCCTCGGCGACACCGTTGTGGAACCAGGTCTGGTGGTCTCCGTTGATCGTGCCCGACCAGTGCTTGAGCTCCAGCAGGTAGAGGCCGGCCTTGCCGATGACGAGCAGGTCAACCTCGTACTGCCGGCCGCTGCGCGTGGTGAAGGTGAAGTTGCTCCACGCCCGGTAGGGGTCGGCGTCGTCCAGCGCGGCCCGGATGGCGGCGAGTCCGCCCCGCTCATGGGCGTACTCCGACTCCGTGACCTCAACCCATCGCATGCTTCCGGGCTCCACCCACCTGCTCCGTTCCTCCGATGCGTGCTCCGAATCTAGCGGGCGCTTGTAACAGATTCAGATCGCGGGGATCCCGGCGCTCCTCGCCCGGCGCACATCAAACGATCACCCGGTCCGGACAAGCTTGACGAGACAGAGGCCCTCCCTGTCTGTGTGTGGCAGCGGCGAACCCGCTCCGAGACCCTGAAAGTGCCTGGGCCAGGGGACGGCTAACAGAGCGCGCCTGGCCGACTCGGTTCAGGGACGACCCGTCCGCCCTCGCCCTCCAGGCCGTCCGACCTGCTCACTTCCACCCTGCGCGGGGGGGATAGAGACCACCAACGACGCCCCCATGCGCTGGCCAAATCCATCACGATTGAGACCGAGGCTTGATTGTGATCGGCGCGACCCCTAACGTTTCGGCCAATATCACGCTTTACGTTCAGCGATTAGATCAGCAGATAAACGATGCGTCGGTCCTGCAGGTTGCCCCGGCCGGGAGAACATCCGTGATCCGCAGTTTGCCCTCGGCTCACTGGAGGGACGCGACCAGCTGCTTCCATGTGCCAGCGCTCGCATGCCCGGAATGGTTCATTGCATGACCACTCGACGTCTTGGGGAATACGCCCTAATCCGCGTGATCGGGCAGGGCGGTCAGGGCGTGGTCCATCTGGCTGAGTCCCCGGACGGCGCGAAGGTTGCGGTGAAGGTGCTGCACACCCGATTCGCCGACGATGACGCCGCGCGCAAACGTTTCATCCGCGAGGTGACCGCCACCCGCCAGGTCGCTCCGTTCTGCACGGCCCGTGTCCTCGATGTCGACATGGACGGCGACCAGCCGTACATCGTCAGCGAGTATGTCGAGGGGTTGTCGCTGGCTGAACTGGTCCGACGAGAAGGTCCCCGGGACGCGGGAGGGCTGGCACGGCTGGCGATCAGTACCATGACCGCCCTCATGGCGATCCACGAGGCCGGAATCGTGCACCGCGACTTCAAGCCCAGCAACGTGCTGCTCGGGCCGGAGGGGCCAGTGGTCATCGATTTCGGTATCGCCAAGGTGCTGGACGCCGCATCGACCCAGTCGAGCACCGTCATGGGCACACCGTCATATATGTCCCCTGAACAGGTCGCGGGAGCATCGATCGGCCCCGCGTCCGATATCTTCTCCTGGGCGGTCACCATGACCTATGCCGCGGCCGGTCGGCCCGCCTTCGGCGACGACAGTATCCCTGCAGTGCTCAACCGAATCTCCCACATGGAGCCGGACCTCATCGAGGTGCCCAAACCGCTCGCCAGCATACTCACCGCCTGTCTGGGCAAGCGCCCCGAAGACCGCCCATCCGACCGGGACGTCCTGCGCGCGCTGACCGGCGGGGCCGCCGTTATGCGACTGGCCGACGGGCAGCCGCCCACGGTCAACTTACGCAGCGCGGCCACCTTGGAATACACCAAGCAGCTCGAAGAGAACGCGCCGAGCCGCCCTACGCCCCGGAGCGGCCCGCCGACCCCGCCGCCGTCCGTGCCGCCGTCTGCGCCACCAGCCGTACCGCTCCCTCCTGATCGCGAAGGTTGGGCGCCCGTACCAACGCCGTCGACCGACAAGAGCAAGCCTCGCCTCTGGGCTTTTGCCGTTGCCACAGTTGTCGCCGTCGGCGGAGTAGCTATGGTTTTACGAGCCCTCCCCGGAAATCTGGTGTTCACTGCGGCACCGGCGACGACACCTCCCGCAGCGACCGCGACAGCCGCCACCCCCAGCGTGCTGCAGGCATCCCCGATACCCAGCCTGACTCCGTCCGAGACTGCCACGGCCTCCTCGTCCCCCACACCATCGCCCTCGGCATCTCCGTCTCCGAGCGACAGCCCCTCGACGGCCAAGTCCGTACCCGAACCGTCTGGTCCGAGAGAGCGCATCATGGCCTGGCTGCGGGAAAGCCAGGGCACCGACGCGGTGAGCCAGATCGATGGCCGCGCCATCGCGGTATCCGGCACCAGGGACGGCTGGGTGACCGCCTGGGACCTCGGCAAGGGTGTCCCGTTCGGCAAGGCCGCCGACTGCCGCGACGGTGATGTGATCCCTATTGTCAGTCTCTCTGTAGGCAAGATTGGCAACCACCCCGCAGTAGCCTGCGTCGGCATCAACTATCGAATTCGGGTGGTTGATCTCGTTACGGGGCGTCGACTCATCAAGCCGCTTTGGACCTCTTATTATATAAATCAACTTGCGCTAACGGAACTCGATGGTAGAGCGACCATCGTCTTCAATGGCGGCAACAATCAGAGACTCTACGCTTTCGCGCTGGCAACCCCGAAACATTTAACCGAAATGGGCGTCGTCGGAGAGGCTGGAGACGGTGGCGGCTATGGCCCCTCGCAAATCATTATCGACAGGGTCGGGAGACGCCAAGTAGCGATATCAGCGGGTGGCTACGGAGGAGTGCACGTTGTCGACCTCCATAGCGGGCGGCTTCTGTCTCCACCCTTCCAGGCCACCAACATCGCAGACGATGTTAATACGAAGGCCCGTACCGTGGCAAGCGCCGAAATCAACGGCCGCCCCGTCATCGTAAGCGGCTGGGCCGACGGCACGATCTGGATCACTGATCCGACCAATGGTCGCCCTATCAGAAAGGCGATCAAAAAGCACGTGGATAGGGAGGAACCCGCGTACAGTCCCGCGATCGAATCCGTCTTTACGGCAAAGATAGACGGACGATGGATCGTTATTTCCCAAGACGCCCAGCGGAATACGCACGTGTGGGACTTGGCCAGCGGTAAGGACATCAAGACGAGCTGAGACGCCAGCGAGTCCCGAGGCCTTTGACACTCCCGCCATGACAGACTGGACAGTTTCCTCGCAAAGACCGGCGTACGCCTTGAACCGGTCGGAATATTGATCAGATATTGATCGATAGTCACAGAACCAGACGTGCAACGTTAGGGAGCGGGTGCATCCAATTGGTTCGCCTCGCTTAGTTCGAACACCTTGATCCGGTACGGCTCCTCAGCGAAGCGGAACAAATATTCGAGCACGCGACGATTAGCCAGCGACGGCCACAGAACTACCACCACGTCTGCCGGCCAACCATCCAGCAACTCACACACAGCTTGCGTGGCGATAAGAAATTCGCCTGGACCGAGTCCGGCCAAGGCGGAGAGCTGGTCAGAGGGCGACGTAGCCGCATTAAGGACCGCTCGCGGCACTCCGCCGATACTCTCAAGATGGTCGCCGATATACTTGGTATCCGTAGAGGTAGCCGCCAAGATGATGCATCGGGCGCCTTCAGCGGTCTTTTGCTGCAAAATGCTATCCAAGGCCGCTAGGGCGCGTATCGGGTTGTGATCAATTCCCTTGATTCGCCACTAAGGTGGGGCTTGATCCGGTAGATCGTCGTGTGTGACGCGTGCGCAACTGACGGATGATG
>NZ_JBHMQT010000033.1:0-223288 GCF_042435035.1 Sphaerimonospora cavernae | reverse complement strand
GGTCGAGCACGACCCGGCCGACACCGCCCACGGCACCGGGAGCATCTGGACCGGCACCGCCGGCAATGTGACCTCCGGGGCCGATGCGACCGTCACCATCCCCGCCGGAACACTCAGCGACGGCTGGAAGATCCGCTGGCGTGCCCGCGCAGTCAAGGGCGCCCTCCGCTCGGACTGGACGTCCTGGCAGACGGTCACCGTCACCGTCCCCGACTTCTACACCACCACCTACGCCTACGACCGCAACGGCCGGATGGTCAAGCAGGTCGACGCGAACGGCAACGTCCGCACGTTCACCTACGACCTGCTCGGCCGCCGCACCGGCGGCCACGACCCCGACGCGGGCGACTCCCAGCAGGCCTACGACGACGCCGGGCACCTGCTGTGGGCGACCGATGGCAAGGGACAGAAGGTCTCCTACACCTACGACGACCTCGGCCGGAAGATCGCTACGTGGTCCGGGGAACCCGGCTCCGGGACCAAGCTCGCTGAATGGACCTACGACACGGCCACCAAGGGCAAGGGGCTGCTGGCCTCCGCCACCCGCTACACCGGCGGCAACGCCTACACAGACGCGATCACCAGCTACGACAGCATGAGCCGCCGCACCGGCTCCACCCTGACCGTCCCCTCCTCCGAGGGATTGCTGGCCGGGACGTATGCCTTCGCCACCGGCTACACCCTCACCGGGCAGGTCGCTACGTACACCATGCCCGCCGCCGGCGGCCTCCCAGCCGAGGTGGTCACCTCCACCTACGCCGACCTCGACCTCGACCTCCCCCACGCGATGACTTCCGATGTCGGCGGTGGGTTCACCTACGTGAACGCCACCGCCTACTCACCCACCGGACGGCTGACCGAACGGACCTACGGCGCGGGCGGGAAGATCAAACGCGCGTTGGAGTGGGACGAGTCGACCGGATGGCTCAGGGGGGTCACCACCTCGACCAAGGCCGACACCCTCAACCCGGTGATCACCCAGGACGACCGCTACACCTACGACATCTCCGGTGAGATCACCCGCATCCTGGACGCCGTCACCGCCACCGGCACCAGCCCCGGCCAATCCGAGTGCTTCACCTACGACGGGCTGCACCGGCTGTCCCAGGCCTGGACCACCACCGCCAGCGCCTGCGGGACGGGAACCGGCTCGGCCGACAACCAGGGCATCGACCCCTACGCCCAGTCCTTCGCCTACGACGGTGTCGGCAACATCACCGGCCTGACCGATGGCGGGCAGACCGCCGCCTATACCTACCCCCAGGCCGGTGCATCGGCTGTGCGGCCTAACGCGGTCGCCTCTATCACCCGCCCCACTGGCACGGATCCTTACTCCTATGACGGCTCCGGTCAGCTCATCTCCCGCGAAGTAGGAGGTATGAGCAGCGTCTTCACCTGGAATGAACTCGGTGAATTGGAGAAGGCAACCGTCGACGGCCAGGACACCACCATGGTCTACGGCGCCGACGGCGAACGCCTCATCCGGCGCGACCCGAACGGAAAGACCACCCTGTATCTGGGCTTGATGGAGATCGAGGTCAAGGGACAGACCATTACCGGCAAGCGCTACTACATCACCTCCGACGGTGCCACCGTGGCCATGAGGATCGGCGGGGACGGTGTTACCTGGCTCATGGCCGGTCTGCACGGCTCCACCCAGATTGCCGTCGATGACAATACTGGGCAGGTTTTTCGCCAACGTTACCTGCCCTTCGGTCGGCGTCGGGGCGCGGATAGCCTGCCATTTACAGATCACGGGTTTTTAGGTAAAACCGAAGACAAATCAACAGGCTTGGATTATCTCTCAGCCCGCTACTATGATCCGGACATCGGTAAGTTCGCATCCACCGATCCGGTCCTTGACCTTCGCTTGCCTCAATGGGCGAATCCCTACAGCTATGCCGGTGATAACCCCGTGGGCCTTTCTGATCCCACTGGCTTGACAATATGTACGAAAGAAAATTATCCCTCTGCAGACGATCGGAATCGATGTCGAGATCGTGAGACTGCCAAAATCCGGCATGCAAGCTGTGTGCAGGCACGTGGCGAGAAGCAGTGTTCCGAGGGCTCCAGTGAGCGTGATCGCTGTAAGGGAATTCATAAGGCATCCTGCAGCAAGGGGGGAGGGGCAGCCTATCGTCCTGGTAAGCAAAGGCCGCCAACTCTTTCTGCAGCCGAAAAGGAAGCGCTTAAGGCGCACGACGAGGGTAAGTCAAACTATGATAAAAAAGCATACAAGCGAGCTCTGCAGAAGCAAAAGCAAGGTGGTAAATATGAGAATAACCGAAATAGCGCTAAAAGAGATAACAATAAAAGGAATAATGGAAAAAAGAAAAAAGGAAAAATTAGAGAAAATGGCAATAAGGGAGAAGAGGGGAAGGGTAATAAATCTCACAGTGATGAGGTAGAGGATGATGGCGTGTCAGAATCGTCCGAGTCCTCGACTGCAGGTGATTTGTTCGGTACGGTTCTTGGAGGACTGGTCGCGGGGATAGCAATCGGAGCCGCATTCGTGGGAGGTGCTCTCACGGGAGGTGCTATGGCTTAACGATGCGAGGCATCGAACAAGTGGATCATCTAGAAAGGAAGAGATGGCAGCGAGTCCTGGTCGACTGGAGATCATGAATGCCCGCGTTCATAAATTCTTCGTCGCTGTTTCATTTGATCGACAGAACCTTGCTTCGGTCGCCGGTAACGAGTTGTTCTTTCGGCGTTGTTCATTCATTGAGAGCGACCTGCGGTTGGCCACTCTTGACGGGTGCTCGTTTATTCGTTGCGACTTCCAAGGGGCCAATCTTAGAGGAGCTTCTCTTCGCCATGCCAGTTTCGCCGGATGCTCCTTTCGGGATGCTGATTTGCGGGATACTGATCTGACCGGAGTTCAAATCACCTTCGCGGGCAGTCGCAACGATCCGAACCGCAGGGTGAGCAGCCTCCTGGGAGCGATGCTCGACAGGGCTGTCCTGGCCGAAGCCGAGATCGAAGCGGAGGCATGGCCGATGCCATAATCGGTCAGGATTAGATCATGATGGTTCGACTGGTGTCCTGATGTAGTGAGTATGAAACGGCCGACTCCGGTTTTGTCGGTAGCACTTGTGTTGCTCGATGGATGGAATCCGGAGCCCTGTCCCGGCTGAGTGACGGTCAACATGCATCGATACCTGCTCCTCGGACAGGCTGCCGGAGAGGAGGCTCAGCTCAGGGCCCGTGGTCAGCTGAGGGCCAGGGCGGTGCGGATGAGGTGGATGTGGCTGAAGGCCTGGGGGAAGTTGCCGAGTTGGCGTTCGGCGCCGGGGTCGTATTCCTCGGCGAGCAGGCCGACGTCGTTGCGCAGTTCCAGCAGGCGTTCGAACAGCTCGACGGCCTCGTCCTTGCGGCCGATCATGGCTCGGGCCTGGGCGAGCCAGAAGCTGCAGGCCAGGAAGGCGCCCTCGCCGCCGGGCAGGCCGTCCACGGCGTTGTCCTCGGCGACGGGGTAGCGCAGCACGAATCCGTCGACCAGCAGTTCCCGTTCGATGGCCTCGATAGTGCCCACCACGCGGGGGTCGTCGGGCGGCAGGAACCCGACGATCGGGATCAGCAGCAGTGACGCGTCCAGCTCGTGTGAGCCGTACGACTGGGTGAAGGTGTTGCGGGCTGGGTCGTAGCCCTTGTCGCAGACCTCGGCGTGGATGCGGTCGCGGATGGCCCGCCAGCGTTCGACCGGTCCTTCGCGGCCGAGTTCCTCCACGGAGCGCACCATCCGGTCGAAGGCCACCCAGACCAGGACCTTGGAGTGGACGAAGTGCCGCCGGGGTCCGCGGACCTCCCACAGGCCCTCGTCGGGCTGGTCCCAGTTGTGTTCCAGGTAGCGCATCAGTTTGCCGATCAACGCCCAGGTGTGGCTGTCGGCCGCGAGGCCCTCCCGGCGCGCCTCGTACAACGCGTTGACGACCTCGCCGTAGATGTCGAGTTGGAGTTGGCCGGCCGCGCCGTTGCCGAGCCGCACCGGGCGGGCGCCCTCATAGCCCGACAGCCAGTCGAGCGTGAGCTCCGGCAGCCGCCGCTCGCCGGCCACGCCGTACAGCACCTGGATGTCCTCGGGCCGGCCCGCGATGGCGCGCAGCAGCCAGGTGCGCCAGGCGCCGGCCTCCTCGACATAGCCCGAGCCGGTCAGCGCGTCGAGCGTCATCGCGGCGTCGCGCAGCCAGCAGTAGCGGTAGTCCCAGTTGCGCACACCGCCGAGGTGCTCGGGCAGCGAGGTCGTCGGCGCGGCGACGATCCCGCCGGTCGGGCTGTAGGTGAGCGCCTTGAGTGTGATCAGCGAGCGGACCACCGCCTCCCGCCAGCGGCCCTGATGTGCGCATCGGGAGACCCACTCCTCCCACAGCCGCCGGGTCTCGACGAACTCCTCGATCGGGTCGATCACCTCGGGTTGCGGCTGATGGGAGGGGTGCCAGGTGAAGACGAACGGCAGCCGCTGCCCGGCCGACACGGTGAACTCGGCGGTGTGCCGGAAGCCGCCGCCCTTCAACGGCACGGGGGAGTGGATCCACACCGAGTCGGGGCCGCCGATCGCGTGCAGGTGGCCGTCGATGCGGCGGACCCACGGCACGATGCGGCCGTAGTCGAACCGGATGCGGATCTCCGTGGTCATGTCCACGGTCCCGGACAGGCCCTCGACGATGCGCACCATGTCCGGGTTGGCGTGCCGGGGCGGCATGAAGTCGATCACCCGGGCGGCCCCGGTCTCGGTCTCCCACACTGTCTCCAGGATCAGCGTGTCCTCCAGATAGGCACGCCGTACGGCACGCTCCCGGCCGGCCGCCGCGAGGCGCCAGAAGCCGTTGGACTCGTCGCCGAGCAGCCGGGTGAAGCACGACGGGGAGTCGAACCTGGGCAGGCACAGCCAGTCGACCGAGCCGTCGACGCCGACGAGCGCCGCCGACTGCATGTCACCGATCAGGGCGTAGTCCTCGATCCGCATGCCGCCACGCTACTACCCGGCCTCCCGCCGGCGCGCCGGCCACAGTTTCATGAAGACCTGGGTGAGCGGGCCGATGGCGGCGGCGAAGACGAGCGTGCCCACGCCCACCGTGCCGCCGAGCAGCCATCCGGCGGCGAGCACGGTGATCTCCACGATCGTACGGCTCAGCCGGATCGAAAGACCGAGCCGGTTGAGGCCGGTCATCAGCCCGTCGCGCGGTCCCGGCCCGAAACCGGCGTTGATGTACAGCGCGGTGGCGGAGGCGATGGCCACGACGCCGCCGATCAGGAAGGCCCACTGGATCGGCCACGCCGACGGCGCGGGCACCAGCCACATGAAGAGGTCGGCGCAGGTGCCGACCAGCAGCACGTTGCTGATCGTGCCGAGGCCGGGCCGCTCCCGCAGGGGGATCCAGAGAAGCAGCACCAGCGCGCCGACCAGGGTGATGCACAGCCCGATCGACCATCCCGTGCGCACGGACAGGCCCTGGTGAAAGGCGTCCCACGGGGCGAGACCGAGATCGGCCCGCACGAGCAGCCCGATGCCGGAGCCGTACAGGGCGAGCCCCGCGTAGAGACGGACGAGCCTGACCGGAAGCGATCCCAGACGGGGGAGGGAGAGTTCACTCATAGCGGGCTTCATTTTCCAGGCCAGTGGCTTGAGATTAAAGAGCCAATTCGACAAAATGGCCTGATGGATCGGTACGTCACAAACCGATATGTCACCGAGACCCAGCTCGCGCGGCTGGTCCGGGTGCCCGCGGACGCCCGGCCGTACTACCGGGCGCTGGCGGAAGCCGTACGGAACCTGATCCTGGACGGGCGGCTGCCCGTGCGCGTACGCGTCCCGCCGGAGCGGCGGCTCGCCGACGCACTGGGGGTGAGCCGCACCACGGTCACCACCGCCTACGACCGGCTCCGCGAGCAGGGCTACCTGGAGAGCCGCCAGGGGGCGGGCAGCTGGACCGCCCTGCCCGACGCCGGCTCGCTCGGCACGGACAATCTGTGGATCGCCCCCGACGACGACGGCCTGCTGCCGCTGCACGTCGCCGCGCCGCCGGCGACGGCCCTGCTGGGCGAGGCGGTCGCCGAGGCGGGCCGCACCTACCACCGGTACGCGCTGGGGATGGGCTACGACCCGCTCGGTGTGGCCGCGCTGCGCGAGGCCGTCGCGCGGCGCTACCGGGAGCGGGGGCTGCCCACCCGGCCCGACCAGATCATGATCACCGCGGGGGCCCAGCACGCCACGCACCTGCTGCTGACCATGCTGGCCGGGCCCGGTGACCCGGTGCTGCTGGAGTCGCCGACCTACCCCCACGCCATCGAGGCGGTACGGCTGCGCGGCGCCCGCCTGGTGCCGGTGGGGATCCCGGAGGACGGCCGGCACGTCGACCTGATGATCTCCGCGATGCGGCAGTCGGCGGCCCGGCTCGGCTACCTCATCCCGGACTTCCAGAACCCCACCGGCCACCTGATGTCCGGCGAGGACCGCGCCGCGCTGGTGGCGGCCGCGCGGCGGCAGGGCGCCACGCTGCTCGCGGACGAGAGCTGGGCGGAGCTGGCCCTGGAAGAAGGGGAGGGGGCGCCGCCCCTGGCGGCCTTCGACACCGACGACCGGGTGATCAGCGTCGGGTCCGGTTCCAAACTGTGGTGGGGCGGCCTGCGCGTCGGCTGGATCCGCGCCGCCCCGGGGCTGCTGCGCCGCCTGGCCGTGCTGCGCTCGGTGGTCGACATCGCGGGCCCGGTCTTCGAGCAGCTCGTGGCCGCGCGGCTGTTCGACCGGATAGGGGAGGCCCGCGCCGAGCGCCGCCGCACGCTCGGCGCTTCGCTGTCGGCCCTGGTCGCGGCGCTGAATGCGGAGCTGCCCGCCTGGACGTTCACGGTCCCGCGCGGCGGCGGTTCGCTGTGGATCAGGCTCGGCGCCCCGGTCGCCGGCGCGGTGGCCGACGCCGCGGCCTCCCGTGGCGTACGGCTCGCGCCCGGCCCGTGGTTCGGCGTGGACGGGACGCTCGAACGGTACCTGCGCCTGCCGTTCACCCAGCCGCCCGACGTCCTGCGGGAGGCGGTGCGGCGCATCGCCAACGGGCAGCCCGGAACCTTCCACCCCCGCGAGCCGCTCATCCACGCCCTGTAAGCGGTGTACGGCTCAGCGCATGAGCGTCCGGAGCCGCCGGGAGAACGCGCCGAGGACCAGACCGGCGGCGATCGCGGCGAGGGCAAGGGTGAGGTAGTAGACCGGCATCGGCACCACGGACGTCATCCGGTAGACCTGGCCGCCGACCGCGTCGCCGAGCGCGACGGCGAGGAACCACACGCCCATCATCTGGTTCTCGAAGGCCCGGGGGGCGAGCTTCTGGGTGATGGACAGCCCGACCGGGCTGAGGAACAGCTCGCCGATGGTCTGGATGAGGTACACCGACAGCAGCCACATGACCGACACCCGGACACCCCCGGTGGCCAGGCTCGACGCGACGGACATCACGACGAAGCTCAGCCCGACCAGGACCAGCGCCACCGCGAACTTGAACGGCTCGCTGATCCGGTCGCCGGCCTTCAGGAAGACGTCGGCGAAGATCGGGGCGAGGACCACGATCGCGATCGAGTTGATGTTCGACACCCAGCCCGGGGGGATGTCGACGCCGAGGATGTTCAGATCGGTGTGGTTCTTGGCGAACAGCAGCAGCGCGCTGCCCGCCTGGTCGTAGATCAACCAGAAGATCGCGGCGGCGAGGAAGAGCCACACGTAGGCGCGCAGCCGGACCCGCTCCTCCGGCGTGATCTCGTGGGTGCCGGTGAACAGGAAGGCGAAGTACGCCACCGGCACGGCGGCCGTCACGATCGCCAGGACGAGCGCGAACCGCGCGACCGTGAATCCGCCCAGCCACACCCACAGCGCCAGGCCCATCGCCACGCTGGCCAGCCCGAGGCCGAACAGCGTCCTGAAGTGCCGCTTCTCCTCCGGGGTGAGCCGGTGGTCGGGCTCCTCGCCGACACCGCCGAGATGGCGGCGGCCCAGCACGTACTGCGCCAGACCGACGGCCATGCCGACGGCCGCCGCCCCGAAGGCCAGGTGCCAGCGGTCGCCCCGCTGCAGCCAGGGCACGATCAGAATGCCGACGAAGGCCCCGATGTTGATGCCCATGTAGAACAGGGTGTAGCCCGAGTCGCGCCGGGCGTCGGCCCCGTCCCGGTAGAGCTCGCCGACCAGGGTCGCGATGTTCGGTTTCAGCAGGCCGCTGCCGAGTGCGATGAGCAGCAGGCCGAGCCAGACGAATCCGCCTCCGATGGGAACGGCCAGGCTCATGTGCCCGCACATGATGGTGACCGCGGCCCACAGGACGGCCCGGCGCGGGCCGAGGAGCCGGTCGGACACCCAGCCGCCGACCAGTGCCAGGAGGTAGACCGAGGCGATGTAGATGCTGTAGATGCTGACCGCGGTCGTCTCCGGGAGCCCCATGCCGCCGCGCACCTCGGGCGCCGAGAGGAAGAGCACCAGGATCGCCCGCATGCCGTAGTAGCTGAAACGCTCCCACATCTCGGTGCCGAACAGCGTCGCCAGGCCCCGAGGATGGCCGAAGAACGTTTTCTCCCGAACGCGCTGCTGGGCCGTCATGCGCTCTCCCCCCGATTGCGCGGTGCCCTGTTCCTACCCGCTCGATCGGGGGCAGGTCCTTGCCCAGCGTACGACTGGCCGGGTTGAGGTTTTGCCTGGTGGGGAGTGTGTCGGGTCCGGGGTGATTGCCGGGGATTGCGTACCGTCCTGGGACATGATGAGACATACGCTGGCGACGTTGGCCCTCGCCGCGGCGACCCTGCCGGGCTCGGCCGGCGCCGCCGCCGCCTCCGCCGACGCGGATCTGGCCATCCGGTCCATCACGGTACGGCCGTCCGACCCCGTGGTCGGGCCGAACGATTCCGTCAAGCTCGTGATCGACGTGGTGGCGCGGGGCGCCGACAAGGTCGACGTCGTGCTCAATCCCACTCCCAAGAAGCCGGGAGAGCCCAAGGAGCCCAAGGAACCCAAGGAACCCAAGGAACCCAAGGAACCCAAGGAACCCAAGGAACCCAAGGAGCCGGAGGAGCCGGAACCCGCAGGAGACGAGGATGGCCCGGCCCCCGATCCGGCTCCCGATTCGGCGCAGGAGCCGGCGGCCCCGGCGCTGGTCTCCGCCCTTCCGCCGGCCACCCGGCTGGTGCCCGGCGGACAGGACCCCGCGCCGGAGTCATCCGACGTGGACGACGTGGACGACGCCGCGACGGGGCACGGGGATGGGTGGGAGGTCTGGCGCTTCCTGCCGCAGAAGGAACTGTCGCGGTGGTATCCCAGCGGCCCGTGGACGGTCACCGCCACCGCCGGGAACGGAGACGGCGACACCGTCACCGCCCAGACCACCTTCTCCCTCAGGCGCGCCACCGAGCTGGAAGGAGTGAAGGTGGCCCGCGACGGAGACGACGTGCGGATCACCGGCACCCTGCTGCGGGTGGACCCGCGGGGCCGGGTCGACTACCGGCCGTACGCCAAGCAGCGAGTGGTGTTCTGCTTCCGCCCCGCCGGATCGGACGACTGGCAGGACCTGGGCGGCGCCGTCACCAGGAGGGACGGCTGGTTCAGCGGCCGGGTGCGCGACGCGGGTGACGGAGAATGGCGCGCGAAATATGCCGGAAACCGACGCTATGCCCAAAATGTCAGTCCCAGCAAAAGCGCATAACTCCCCATGAAACCACTCATATGGTTGCTGGGGGATATCGCGTTATGGATTCGTTACTACCTGTGCCGGATTGACCCGGCAACTTTTCCCTTCCTTTGCGCGTCTCTTACATAGACGCGACCCACTCGGGGGTGCGTTCCTAACGGGGAAGGAAGTGCCGAAATGGTAAAGCGCGTGGCTACCGCGCTGGTGGCGGCCGCTCTGGGCACGGCGACGCTCGCGACGTCTCCCGCGTACGCGGCCCACCCAACGCCCACTCCGTCGAGTCATCACCCGGACTCCGGGGACAAGTCCTACGTGCCGGATCCGAGGATCCTGTCCGTCGACGTCAGCCCCAGCACGGTCGTCGTCGGGCGGCACGGCTCGGTCAAGGTCACCGCCACGGTGCGGACCAAGGACGTACAGAGCGTCTCCATCGAGCTGCGCGGGCCCTCGGGCCGGCACGGAGGAGACCACGGACGCGACTGGTTCGGCAAGAAGGGCGGTGGGAAGCACGACAGGGCGCGATACGACGTCGCCTCGAAGTCCTGGACGCTCACCTCTCGCGACAAGAGCGGCCTGTGGAAGGTCCACGTCGAAGCCGTCGGCGTGGACGGCAAGCGGGTGTCCGCCGACCGCGCCTTCAATGTGAAGCAGGACCGGTGGCGGCCGCAGCCGCCGAAGGGCCCGAAGGCGACCAAGATTGTCGGCTTCACCGCCAAGCCTGATCCGGTGCGCCGCGGCCACAAGCTCACCCTCCAGGGCAAGCTCCAGGTCGCCCAGTGCTACAGCGACTGGTACTACCGGGACTGGAACCGCCCCACCGGCGTCTACGGCGGCAGCAGGTGCCATAACGACCGCGCCTACTGGCACGACTGGAATGGGCTGGGCTACCAGAACATCGGCGTCTACTTCCGGCCCAGCGGTTCGCACAGCTGGAAGCACGTCGACACGCTCAAGACCAACCGCGACGGCGGCTTCTCCACCAGGGTCCGGGCCTCCCAGTCCGGCACCTGGGCGGTGAAGTTCGACGGCAACGGGCAGCTCAAGGGCTCCGAGGCGTCCGACTCCGTCCGGGTCGTCCGCTGGTAGTAGCTGTCGCGGATCCCTCAGGCATCCGCTCCGAACGCCCGGTTACCCCGTGGAGCCGGGCGTTCGGCATGCCAGAGGCGATCGGGGAGGCGCCGTCTGGGCGACCGCGGTAGGCCAAGAAGATCTACGGGACACGACTTACCGCCGGAAATATGGGTAGTCGGGGCCGGGTTTCCGCGTGGGCGACACCAAGTGCTTGGGGGACAGAAGAGTTGATCCGGTTGCTGCTCGCCGAGGACATGCACCTGATCCGCAAGGCCCTGATCACCCTGCTGGACTGTGAGGACGACCTCGAGGTGGTGGCCGAGACCGACACGGGCGAGGACATCGTACGGCTGGCCTGTCTGCGGCGGCCCGACGTCGCGATCCTCGACATCGGGATGCCGGGGAAGGACGGGCTGACCGCGGCCGCCGAACTCCGCCGGCGCCTGCCGAGCTGTCAGACGATCGTCCTGACCGGCCTGGGCACGCCGGTCGCCCTGCGTAAGGCCCTGGACGCGGGCGTGCGCGGCTTCGTGGTGAAGGACGCCCAGCCCGGTCACCTGGTCGACTGCATCCGCCGGGTGGCGGCGGGGGAGCGGGTCATCGACCCCGAGCTCGCCGTCGCCGCGCTCGACGCCGACGCCAACCCGCTCACCAGCCGGGAGCTGGCCGTCCTGGAGACCGCCGCGGTGGGCGCGACCGTCGATGAGATCGCCGAGCGGCTCTGCCTGTCCCGCGGAACGGTCCGCAACTATCTGTCCCGCATCATCGGCAAGATCGGGGCCCGCTCACGCGTCGAGGCGATCCAGATCGCCGCGGAATGCGGCTGGCTGTGGCCCACGAGGGACGTCGGCATCGTCCGGTACCGCGCCCGCCGCTGAACGGCCCGCCGTTGAATGGCCCGTCCAGTGGCCGACCAGGTCGGCGTAGAGCGTCGAGGCGGCCGTCATCTCGTCGTGCGTGCCGGACATCACCCGGGTCCCGTCCATGACGAGCACGCGGTGCGCCCGCAGCGCCGAGGAGATCCGGTGAGCGATCACGATCAGCGTGCCGCCGCGCGCCGCGAACGCCGCCTCCGCCCGGGCCTCGGCGGCGGGATCCAGGTGGCAGGTCGCCTCGTCCAGAACGATCAGGCGTGCCGGGGACAGGTAGGTCCTGGCCAGCGCGACGAGCTGGCGCTCGCCCGCCGACAGCGCCGCCGGGTCGAGGTCCGCGTGCATCCCGCCGCACCGCCGCGCCAGGTCCTCCAGCCCGAACAGCGCGACCGCCTCCGTCACCGCATCCGCTGAGTCGCCGGCACCGGAGGAGGCAGCGGAGTAGGCAGCGGAGACGAGGCCGGGCACGAGATAGGTCAGGTTCTCGGCGAGACTGCCGTGGAAAACGTAGGCCTCCTGCGGGATCAGCGCCCGCGCGGCGGGCACCACGTCCCCGGCCGGGACCCCGCCGATCACGACGTCGCCGTGCCGAGGTCGCAGCAGGCCGGCGATCAGGGCGGCCAGCGTCGACTTGCCGATGCCGCTCGGGCCGACCACGGCCAGATGCTCGCCTTCCGGCACCGTCAGGTCGAGCCCGTCGATGACGGGCTCCGCGGCCGGGCCGTACGAGAACTCGGCGCCGCGCAGTTCCACACGCACGCCGTCCGGCTCGCGATCTCCCACGGTGACCGGCGTTCCGCCGCCGCCGAGGATCCGCTCCAGCGTCACGGCCAGCCGCACGCCGCTGACGCCGAGGCCCTGTACCAGGCCGGACAGCGCCGGCGTCAGCGACTGCGTCAGGTAGGTGACCGTCCCGAGGATGATCCCACCGGTGACGCCGCGCTCCAGCAGCCAGGGCGCGCCCGCGAGCAGGAGGAGGATCGGCAGCCACCCGCCGACGGCGAGCGACAGCGTCCTGGCCGCGGTGATCCGCGCCAGCGCCTCCGCGGCTCGCGCCTGCCGGTCGACCCTCCCGCCGACGGCCTCGGCCACCCGTGCCTCCCCACCGCAGGCCGTGATGTCGCGCAGCCCGCCCGCCATCGCCGCGACGGCCGCCGTGGTCCGCTCGTCGGCCAGGAAGAACTCCCGCTGCCGCCGGGCCATGGCGGGCAGCGAAGCCAGGAAGAGCCCCAGCCCCGCGAGCACCGGGGGCAGCACGAGCGGGAGCACCTCCGGGGCCAGCGTGGCCATCCCCAGAGCCACGCTCACCAGCGTGAACGCGAATGACCGGATCACGGTGATGATCGCGCCGAAGGCGTCCCTGGCCAACTCGACCTGGTGGTTCATCCGGGCCACCACCTCGGTGCCGGGCCCCGCGCGGTCAGTGGTGAGGGCGGCGGTCACGACCCGGGTCAGCAGCTCGTCCCGGAACGGCTCGACGATGGCGGCGATCTCCAGCAGGATCCGCCGCGCGGCCACCGCCGCCACCAGCCACGCGACGGCCAGCACCGCGAGCCAGGCGAGGCCGGTGCCCGGGCGGCCGGCCGCGAAACCGTCGTCCACGGCCCGCGCGACCGCGTGCCCGCCCAGGAACGAGGGCACCGCCTCGGCCAGTGACCACCCCGCCAGGCGGACGATTCCGTACGGCTCGCGCAGCAGTGCTCGGCGCAGCAGGTCCTTCGCGACGTACCTCACGCGGCTCTTCGCGGCGTCTCTCACGCGGCTCTTCATGGCGCCGCCTGGAAGACGGCGCGGTAGTCCGGGTCGTCCCACAGCGTCTCGTGCCGCCCGCCGGCCCTGATCCGGCCCTCGTCCAGCCAGATCACCTGGTCGGCGAGGGCCGCCGTAGCGGCGCGGTGGGCCACGATGAGCCGGGTGCGGCCGGCCAGCCTCCCGGCCGTGAGAGCCAGGGTGACCTGGCGTTCGGTCACCGTGTCGAGGCTCGACAGGGCGTCGTCGAGGATGAGCAGCCGCCCGGCCTGCGCGAAGGCCCGGGCCAGGCCGATCCGCTGAAGCTCGCCGCCCGACATCGGGGCCTGCGCCACCGGCGTCGCGTACCCGAGCGGCAGGCGGCGGACGAACGCGTCGACGCAGGCGGCGGCCGACGCGGCGCGCACCCGGTCGCGGCCGGCCGCTGTGTGGTCCGGCCCGGCGCCGTCCGGCCCGCCCAGTCCGAAACCGATCGCCGCGCCGATCGTGCCGCCCATCGAGTCGCCCATCGAGCTGCCGGTCATTCCGTGCGCGGAGCCGTTCGCCGCGTCGTTCAACTGGTCCCGCTCATCCGGCGGCTCGCCGAACAGGACCGGCCGCTCGAACGCGTAACCGACAGCCCGGCGGAGCGTCGCGTGCGCGACCTCCGGCAGCGGGACCCCGTCCAGCAGGACCACGCCGTCATCTGGATCCACCAGTCTCCCCGCGACGGCGGCCAGCGACGACTTGCCCGATCCCGAGCGCCCCACGACCGCCACGCACGATCCCCCGGGGATCACCAGGTCGATGTCGCTCAGCAGCGGCGTGCCGTCCACCCGCATCGTGACCCCGCGCAGCTCCAGCCTGCCGGGACCGCCGGGCAGCGGGCGGGAGCCGTACGGCATGGCAGGCTCGGTGAGCAGCCGTTCGACGCGTCCGGCCGCCGAGCGCGCCCGGGCGATCCGCCCCACCTGGCCGATCGCGGAGCCCAGGCCCGCGCCGAGCGCGACGTAGCGCGCCGCGGCGAGCAGCTCGCCCACGGTGAGGTCTCCACCGGCGAGCCGCAGCCCGCCGACCGCGAGCACGGTCGTCTCGAGGAGGGGGATCACCACGGCGGCCTGGACCCCGGCCCGCGCGTGCAGCCGCCACAGTGCCAGGCCGTGGGCACGCAGGCGGGGAAGCGGGGCGAGCACGCGCCGGGCCTCCCGTTCGCCCGTCCCGGCCGCGGCGATGGTACGGGCGCCGGCGAGGGCGGTGACCAGCCGGGCCGCGATCTCCCCCTGGGCCTGCTGGTAACCGCTGGAGGCGGCGGCGGTCCGCCGCATGAACGCCCGGAGCACTGCCGTGATCACGACGAGCCCGGCGACGAGGGCGACCGCGAGCCAGGGATCGATCAGCGTCAGCGCCACGACGCTGCCCGCGGAGGGGATGACGAGCACGGTGGCGGTGACGGCCGCCTCCGGGGCGCGGGCGGCCTCCTCCACGTTGACGCCGGCCCGGGTGACCACGTCGCCCGGCGTGTGCCGTCCGGTCAGGGCCGGGCCGGCGGCCGGCACGTGGGCGACGACGCGGCGGCGCAGCCGGCGCGCGGCGCGTGCCCCGGTCACGCCGGACATGAGCACGACGATCGCGTCACAGGAGATCGCGAGGACGACGAGCGCGACGACGACGACGAGCGTGGGGGCCACCGCCCACGTCCAGGCCTGCCGGGCCGTGTCATCGGCCGTGCCCCCAGTGCCTCCTATGAGGGCGTCCACCGCGTGGCCGAGTGCCAGGGGGAGCAGCAGGTCGGCGACCGCGCCGAGCAGCGCCGCCGCCGCGAGCACCGCCGGCCGGCCGCCGCCGTGCCGTACGGCGTCGATGATCAGCCGGTCCGCCGCCCGCGACGTCATCCAGTCTCCCCGTGGGTCGCACGAAAAAGTCCGTCAAGCGAGAAACCTGGGCGGCCGGGCCGCCCAGGTCTCGCAGTCACCGTCAGCCGCAGAGCAGGCTGAGGCTGCTGTTCTCGTGCGGGGTGCAGGCGAGCAGGCTCAGGTTGCTGCCGCCGCCGTGGCCGCCGCCGTGGCCGCCGGGGGTCTCCAGGGTCTGCAGGTCGAGAAGCGCCATGTCGATCATCTCCTTCGTATGAGTGGTTTCAGCCGCGGATGAGGCCGTGACCTCATGGCTGTGATCTGTCGGGCTCACGTCGCCGTCAGCCGCAGAGGATGCTGAGGCTGCTGTTCTCGTGCGGGGTGCAGCCGAGCAGACTGAGGTTGCTGCTGCCGCCGCCGCCGTGGCCGCCGCCGTGGCCGCCGGGGGCCTCGAGGGTCTGCAGGTCGAGGAGCGCCATCACGTACACCTCCTTCCCATGCTGGTCGGGACCGTGGACCCGGCGGTGGTGCGCGGGGAAACCCGCGCCTGGCACCGCTGGGAAGCTTGAGAAACGGGGGGCTCGAAGAACGGGAGGCGCACCGGCTCGTCGTGCAGCGCGGCGCCGAGTGCGAAGAGCACGCCGGCGCTCCCGGTGGCGAAGTCCATGGAAAGGCGCAGCAGCTGCGCCCCCGGGAAGGCCAGGCCGTCCCGGTACGGAAGCTCATGCCAGGCCAGGCGGGCGATCTGCGCGGTGATGTGCCCGGCGAGCTCTCCGGGTTGTCCCGCTCTGTCGCGGCCCCGCCAGGCGGCCAGGCAGGCGATCATCCCGGCCCGGCCGGCGAACAGCCCCGGCTGGATGTAGTACGGGAGCGTGGCCACCGGACTGATGGCCGCCAGGGCTTCGGCGAACGCCTCGTCGTCCCGATGGGCCAGATAGCGGGCCAGGACGAGCCCGATGCCCGCCGATCCCTCGTCGAGGTACGGATTGGTCCGCCACCCCTGCTCCACCTGGAGTTGGCCGTCGTCCCGGGTGACGCAGCGGCGCAGGTCCTGTCGCAGCGCGGTGGCCGCCAGGTCGAGGAGCGCGGGGTCGCCCGTGCGCTCGTAGGCGTGCAGGAACATCAGCGCCGGGCCGGCCGAGCCGTACATGAGCCCGGCGTGCGGGTGCCGGCCGCCGCTGATCTCGGGGACGTCGTCCGGCCCGCCGAGCCGGTCGGCCACCGCGGCCACGAGCCGGTCGGCCTGCTGCCGGAAGTACGGCTCGCCGGTGACGTCGTGCAGGTGGAGGAGGTTCAGCGCCATTCCGGCCAGGCCCCGGTAGAGACTCAGGTCGAGGCCAACGCTCTCCGGGAACGCGGTGCTTGCCGGGGGCGCGGTGTGCCGGGAGGCCAGCTCGGCCACGTCGAGCGCGTCCTGGCGGCGGCCGAGCGCCAGCAGGGCGTAGGCCACGCCGTGCAGCCCGTTGTAGAAGCCCGCCTCCCGCCGGTCGGCGGGCGCCTTGGCCCGCCGGACCAGCCACTCCTCGTGCTCGGGGAACCGCCCGGCCCCGGTCGCCGCCAGCGCGTGGAGCACGCCCGCCGCCCCGTTGGCGAGGCCGAGCCCGCCGCCCGGCTCGAACTGCACGATGTCGCCGGGGAACAGACGGTCGTCGCGCTCGGGGGTCGCGCTCGCGATGATCGCCCTCGCGATGGCGTCCCGTACGGCCGGCCAGTCTCCCGCCGTACCGTCCCCGGCCTTCTTGGGGGACTGGGAGGGCTTGGGGGACTGGGAGGGCTCAGAGCGCTGGGGCTCGGGCCCGAGGATGGTCCGTACGGCGGCGTCGACCGTCTCCGGCGGCACCGGGAAGGTCTCGGCGACGAGCCGCCCGATCTCCATGGCCTTCGGCCGGTGCAGCTGCAGCAGCATCGTCGCCATCGGCGCGAACACGGCGAGCTGCAGGCACGCCAGCGCATACTCGTCGGCCGCCACGCCGGCCCGGTCGGGCGGCGGGACGAAACCCGGGTTCGCCAGCGTCGGCCGCCTGCGCTCGGCGGCGAGCGAGGACACCTCGAAGTCGATGAGCACCACGCGGTCGCCGTCGACCAGGATGTTGAAGGGATGCAGGTCGCCGAAGACCACGCCGCGCCCGTGCAGGGCCGACACCGCCCGCCGGACCCGGTCGAGCATCCCGGTGGCCCAGTCCGCGTAGTCCTTGATCATCTGTGGCGTCCGGTCGGCTCGCGTCAGCGGATGCCGCTGGGCGATGAGCTGGCTGAGCGTGATCCCGTCGATGTGCTCCTGCACCAGGAAGTGATGGCCGCCCAGGACGAAATGGTCGCGGAGGGCCGGCACGGCGTCCAGACCGGCGAGCCGCTCCATGATGTCGGTCTCGTGCCGCAGGCGGGTGACCGCGTCGCGTCCGGCCGCGTCGAGACCGGCGTGCGGCCGCGCCTCCTTCAGCACCACACGCTCACCCGTCCGGGTGTCGTGTCCCGCGTACACGCCGCCGCCGTTGGAGAAGTGCAGCACGCCGTCCACCTGGTACGGCACGCCCTCCAGCGTGACCGAGTTCCGGGCGGCCAGGTGTGGTTCGAGGAAGGCGGGCAGCGTGACCCAGGACGGCAGGGCGAAGGCGGGTCCCCGCACGTCGGGTACGAGCCGGCCGTCTGGGTCCTCGATCGCGAGCACCCGCTCCCCGGAGTCCGACACGCAGTGGCGTTCGGCGAATCCGCCGTACCGGACGAACAGCGGGCCCTCGCCGTACCGCAGGTCGCTCAGGATGTACGGACCCTCGACGCCGTCGAGGACCTCGGCCAGCTCCTTCAGGACGAGTTCGAGACGGGCCTCGTCCTCCGGATAGATGGTGACCAGCTTGCCGCTCGAGCCGCGGAAGGCGTACTTGGAGTTCTGCATCGTCATGACCCGCCGGCCGCGGAGAAACTTGAAGGGCAGCCCGCCCGCCGTGCAGTAGTCCCACGCGGTGTCGAGCACCCGCTCCGCCTGCTCCCGGCAGGAGGAAATGTGGATCTTCCAGCCCTGTGTCGGCAGGGTGACTCCGGTCGGCGCGTAGTGCATCCAGGTGTCCGTCGCCTGGTGCGCCCACCCTTCGGGTACGGGTCGCCCAGTTATCGCGAAATCGGGATGCTCTGTGCGCTTGCGGTCAAGAGTGTCATAAAACGCGGGATCTGCGAGGCAATAAATCTCATACTTACTAATCATCAGATGTCCCCTCAGGCCGGTCGCAACAAAGAATTCCGGAAATATCTGGACCGGCCAAGTTACTTCAGTCAACATCCACGTGTGAGAACATCACAGGACTAACCATGATTAGCGTCACGGGTTCCATATGAGTGACCTCCCCGAACCCCCCCGACGCCCCCCTCTCCGCCGTGATCTTGCAAATACTTGCAGACCATGGCGCTGAGCAGGCGCTTTGATATTCGTGATCTTGCAGTTTCTCGCATGCCTGCTGTGTGACCAGGCGAAATCTCTTTGGTGATCTTGCACTCCGGTGCCGACTGTAAGATCACGGAGTGAATAGGCGCAGGTCGGATGGCCTGCTTGCGAGTTTCTGCAAGATCACCAAATGGATCCGGGCAGCTCAGGGGCCCACTCTGCGAGAAACTGCAAGATCACGACAAGGTGGGGGTGCCAATATGGTGTTACCGATGGGTAACAAGGTGGGGTTAGCGGGGGGACGGGGTCGGGATCTCGGCGATCAGCTGGAACCAGCCGTCCGGATCGATGACCGTGGTGACGGTGCCGCCCAGCTCGGCGGCCCGGCTGCGAAGGTTGTGGATGCCGCTGCCGGCGCCCGGCGCCGTGAGGGGGCCGGCGCCGTCGTTCGCGACGCTCAGGCAGACCCGGGAGTTCGTCCCCTTCACCTCGCCGGCCCCGCGCATCTCGACCAGCGTCATCTTGATCACACAGAGGCTCGCACGGCTGTGCCGCAGCACGTTCGTCACGGCCTCGCGCACGGTGACCGCGAGCATCGCGTTCAGCTCCGGCGCCAGCTCGACCTCGGACGCCTCGACCTCGCAGCCCGTGCCGTACGCGGTGAGCACCGCCCTGGCGTTGGTGAGCTCCGACCACAGCGAGATCTCCTGGTACGACCGGGTCACGTTGCGGATGTCGGTCGCCGCCTGCCGGATCGACTCGATCACCTCGGCCAGCGCCGCCCGTGTGGGGGAGTCCTCGTCGGCGCGGCGATAGGCCAGTTCGCTCTTCAGGGAGGCCAGCCACAGGCGGCTGCTGAGCAGGTCGTGGACATCCCTGGCGAGCCGTTGCCTGGCCTCGGCGGCGGCCTGCCGTACGGCCTCGGCCTGCAGTGCGCTCAGCCGCCGTAATCGCCGCACCAGCACCATCGGCAACACGAAGAGCGGCACACCGATGAGGACGAGCGTGATGAGCGCAATCGGACTGGACATGTCTGCGCTGGGCAAGTGGTGATCCTCCAGTCGGCCGCGCCGGAAGATCGGCCTTGCCTTTCGGTTTACCTGCTCGATCTTGTCATACTAATCCTGAAATAGGATGGCTTGGCGAACGCCGGATTCCGGTCCACCGCGTCTTCCCAGGAGAATCCGTGAATTCATGGAAATCACCGGTAATTCGGATGCCCGGAAATATGCCGGGAAAATCCGGGGACGCACGGTCTCCCACTCGCCGTCACGAGACCGATCGAGAGGCCGTGTCCCCGGCGGGCAGTGACCTGGCGCCGATCACGGCGAGCATGAGACCGCACAGCAGGAGCGCGATGACTTGCGCGACGGTCACAGCGTTCATCGTCTCGGTGATCTGGTCGCCCGAGCCCGGGTTGAGGTAGGAGAGCCGGGTCAGCGCCACGGGCACGGTCAGGATCGCCAGCGCCAGCGCCACGGCGGGGGAGCGCCGCCGGGGCGCGGACAGGTGCGCCACGAAATATCCGGCACTCGCCACCAGCAGCGCCAGGCAGGACAGACCGGAGGGCAGCAGCCATGGCCATACCCACGCCCACATGCCGGGCCCTGAGCGGCCCGCCGCAGGGTTCCAGGCTGACAGCACCATGAAGATCAGGAAGAGCGCCGCCCCGGCGATCAGGGGGAGCGCGGCCACCCGTCCGGGGCGGCGGCGCGCAGGGGCGTCGCGATGGAATCCGACCAGCAGGGCGAGCGCGGGGACGACGAGCATGAGGGACTGGATCACCCACTGGGTGAGAAACGGCGGGTAGTGCGCACCCGCCCATACCACGGCGAAGTCGGCGCAATGTGCGATGAGGCCGAGCACCGCGGCGACCTTCGCGACGCGTGGACGGCCGCGGACCAGGGCGACATAGCCGACGATCCACAGGGCGGGCGCGAGGTCCTTGAACAGGTACCACGCCCGCTCCGCCGACCCGGGCTCCCCGAACGGCATCTCGCCGTGCGCGTACGGCATGGGGAACACGCCATAGGCGCCCAGGGCCTGCGCCAGGTAGACGCAGCTCATCGTTGCCTGGAAGGCCAGGCCGAGCAGGGCGGTCAGTCGTACGGCCCGGCCCCAGGCGATGCTCCTCGGCGCCGCGCCCGCGCCACCCAGACGGACCCGTACCGCGAGCGCGGCGATGCTGGCGATCTCCGGCCAGCGCGGCCGGGCGTCGTCGTCGTCGTCCGCGGCCGGTCCCGCGCCGTCCAGGAACGCCGAGACCATCTCCTCCTCGCGCTCGGCGCGGTAGCTCGCCGGCAGCAGTCGCAGCACCCGGCGGTAGCGATCCTCCAGAAGGCTCATGCCGTTCCTCCCGCGTGCCGGGCGCGCAGCCGTTCCGTCGCGTAGCGGGCGTGCTCGGCGAGCCGTACGGCCTCCGCCTCCAACGCGCGGGCGCCACAAGCTGACGTGAACGCCTCAGTTTGTGATGGGGAGGGTCGCTTCGGCGGCGGCGCGTTCCCGCACCCGCGCGACGACCGCCGACTTGGTGAACTCCCGGTTCACCCGAACCAGCCAGGCGCTCTCCGAGGTGAGCGAAGGATCCACGTCGTGGAAGGGGTGCTCGGCGTCGTAGCTGTGCCCGGTGGCGTAGCCGATCAGGGACGCCGCGATCACGGCGGCCTCCAGGGTGGCCGGATCCACCGCCGGTCCCACCCACTGTGGCACGGCCGGGTGCGCATATGGCCGGAGCGTGAGCTGCGCGTCCCGGATCTCGATGATCCGTCGATAGAGGGCGAACTCGGCGTTGCGCAGCACGTTCGCGGTTGTGATCAACGCGACCTGCGGTTGGGCTGTCCGCAGAGCCGTCCACAGAGGACCTATCTGTCGATGCCGGATGAAGGTCCGCACCCAGCGCAGCGGTGCGGCCAGCCATGTGCCCCAGGCGGTGAGAGTCGCCCCGATGAGCCAGAGCGGTACGCACATGGAGCCGATGATCGAACCGACCGGAACCATCGTGGCCAGTGACTGCCCGGTGAGCAGCGTGATCACCGGCCGGACTCCGGACCAGGCGGCCCAGATGATTCCGATACCGGCTCCAGCGACGACGAACCGCAATCCGACCCGAAGGGTGGTGGTTTCAGCGTGCGGCACATAACGGCCGATGGTACGCATGAACGCCATCGCACAAACCGTGACATAGAGGAAAAACACCACCAGGTAACCCACCACCAGTGGGTTGGTGGAGTAGACGTTGACGAAGTTGAGCGTGTAGGTGGTGCCGGCGGCGATCAGAAGTGCGGCCATCAGGGTCACCGCCGCGGCGAGGATGATTCCGTACCGGCGCAACCACCGTTTCGTGCGCTCCGGGGTGGCGACGCTGTAACCGAGAGCGCCGAGAAAGTAGGCCGCCGCCATCTCCAGGGCATTGCCGACGAACCGGGCCGTGTTGGGCACCGGTTCGAAGCGGCTGACCAGGTTCAGCGTCGGGTGAGCCATGATCGCCATGGCCAGCCCCATGCAGAGGAAGAAGGCCGACAGATAGTGCAGGCCCAGCGCCCGCTGGTCACGGCGTACGCGGAACAGTTTGTAACCCGCGACGACGGCGGCGAGTGCGCAGGCGCTGTAGTTCGGCCAGTGAGGCATCTTTCACCGCGTATCGAAGATCGAGCCCACGCGGGCCAGGCCGTCCGCGATCTCGGGGGCGACCGATCCGGCCTGCCGCCGACGGGCCCGTTGCGCGATCATCGAGGCGACCAGTTCGGCCTCCTGCTCCTCCGCCGCGGAGTAATCGGTCCGGCCGAGCACCCGCCGGACCAGGTCGCCGCTGAGGTGGGGAAAAAGGAGTTTGGGCAGGAAGTCGAGCTTGGCGTCGCCGATGTGTCCGCAGAGCAGATGTCCAGCCTCGTGTAGCAGGATGTGCTCCCGGTGTAATCGGGTGGTGCTGGTAGCATAGAAAATGTAGTCGATCTCGTCGGTGGCGACGAGCACACCGCATTGCATGGCGGCGTCCGGCATCGGCACCAGTTCGACGACCCGGCCACGCTGCTCGGCGAGCGCGGAGATGAACCGGTCGGGATCGAAGGGTGCCGGGATCGATAACTGATCGACGATCAACTGGCACTTGCGCCAGACGGCTCGGTCAATCACCGGCGTGCTCCGTCGTCCCCTTGCGGAGTTCTTCCCGCCGCCTGATCGCCTCGATCACGTCGCTGATCGTGTCGAGCCCTTCGGGTGACAGCGTGACCGCGCGCAGCGCGATCTGGCGTACCGCGTTGTCGCGTAGTGCCCCGAGGAGTTCCAGCTCTTCAGCGATCCGCTCACTCTGCTCGTCGTCGAAGAAGTAGGCCGGTGGAACCTGAAAGAACTGGGCGAGCGCTTCCAGGTGACGCTTTGTCGGATTGGTCCGGCGGCCATTGCGCAACTGCCACAGATAGGTGGCGGAGAAGGTTTCCCCGGTCGCCTCCCGGCAGGCGCCGGCCACTTCCTCGTTGCGGTACTGCTCCCGGTCTGGGCGCAGGACAACCTCGAAAAGCCGGTCGATCTTTTCGGCGAGGGACGATCGGACGGGTGGCTCGACCATTCGGTCACTCTTCCCTTCCGTGACGCACGAATGCCGCCGTGCCGGTTGGCGGGCCGCCGGTTCCGGTCATTGTAGTGCCGCGGCCGCCGGCCCTTGCCCGGCCGCCGTGTCAGGCCGCGTTCGCTCCGTGCCCCGACACGGCGGACGCGACGAGATCAAGCGGATCGGTGTGAACGCCGAACCGGTGGCGCAGAGCTCGACCGGCCGCGTGCACCCCCGACATCCCGTGCACCGCCTGACCCGGCGGAGTGGAGGAGGAGCAGAGGTAGACCCCGGGCAACGGCGTGCGGTACGGGTCCCAGCGGGGAGCCGGACGCATCATCAGCTGCCACAGGGTGGTGGCGCCGCCGGAGATGTCCCCGCCGACATAGTTGGGGTTGTGCCGCTGCGCCTGCGCGGCGGTGACGACGTGCTTGGCGAGGATCAGGTCACGAAATCCGGGTGCGAACCGTTCCACCTGGGCGATGACCTGTTCGCTGACATCCCGGGGGGACCCGTTCGGCACATGCGCGTATGTCCACAGTACGTGGCGATCGGCGGGCGCACGACCGGCGTCCACGACGCCGGGTTGCACCGCCAGAACGTACGGCCGCCGGGCATGCCGACCGGCGGCGACCACCTGTTCCGCGGCCAGTGCCTCATCCCGCGAACCGACCAGATGCAGTGTGCCGGCCCGGGCGCAGTCAGCGGCCGCCCACGGCACCGGGCCGGCGAGCGCGAAGTCGACCTTGCAGGCGGCGCCACCGGGCCGGAACGCGCGCAACTGGCGGCGGTACGGGTCCGGCAGCAGATCACCGGCGATGCGCAGCAACCCGGCCGGCGCCACGTCCAGCAGCACCGCACGGGCCGGAGGCAACTGCGCCAGGGTGTCGATCCGCTCGCCCGTGATGATCTGCCCGCCGAGGCGGGTCAGTTCCGCCGCCATCGCCCGGGTGATGGTGTGGCTGCCGCCCTGCGGCACCGGCCAGCCGACCGTGTGGGCGAGGGTGGCCAGCACGAGACCCACTCCGGCGGGGGCCATGGCCCGGGGTGGGGCGATGGCGTGCGCGCCGACACCCGTGAGCAGAGCGGGCGCCACGTCGCCTCGGAACCGCACCCCCCACAGAGCCGAGCCCTGTTCCAGCACCCGCAGCGCCATCCGCAGCGCCGTGCCGGGATGACGGGGGAGACTGCGGAAGTCGGACATGGCCGTGTCGACGAGGGGCCGCCACCGCTCTACCAGGGGGCCGAGCAGCGAGCGCCACGCCGGGCCGTCGACCCCCAGGCCCTGCGCCGTACGGTCCAGGTCGCGCCAGGCCAGCCCGGCGCGACCGCCGTCGAGCGGATGGGCGTACGGGATCTCCGGCTGCAGGAGCCGCACGCTGTGCCGGGACAGGTCGAACGCTCGGAAGAACGGGGACGCCAGCGCCATCGGATGGACCGCGGAGCAGACGTCATGCCAGAAACCGGGCAGGGTCAGCTGTTCGGTACGGGTGCCGCCGCCGATGGTGTCGGCGGCCTCGTAGACCCGCACTTCGAGGCCGGCCGCGGCGAGGACGAGCGCCCCGGCCAGGCCGTTGGGGCCGGAGCCGACCACCACGGCGTCGATGCCGCCCCGACCGGAGCCGGCGGGCCCCGATTCCCGGATCACGGGTTCCCGGCTCATGCCAGCGCCTGCTCCGCCGCGAGTTCGGCGTAGAGCGGGGATTTCCGCAGCAGTTCGGCGTGCGTTCCGGACGACTGTGCCGTACCGTCCTCCATCACCACGATCTGCACCGCGTTGAGCACGGTGGACAGCCGGTGGGCGACCATGATGACGGTGGTGTCGCCGGAGATTTCCCGGATCACGTCGCGCAGTGCGGCTTCGTTGGCCGCGTCGAGCTGCGAGGTCGCCTCATCGAGCAGGAGCAGGCGGGGCCGGCGCAGCAGGGCCCGGGCGATGGCGACGCGCTGTCGTTCGCCGCCCGACAGCGACACGCCCCGGTGCTGGATCTCCGCGTCGAGGTCTCCGCCGAGGCGTTGTAGGAGCGGGTCGAGCCGGGTCGTGCGCAGCACAGCCCGGATGTCGGCTTCGTCGGCGTCCGGTGCCGCGTACGCGATGTTCTCGCGGAGGGTTCCGGCCAGCACGGTGGCATCCTGCTCGACGTAGCCGATGTTCGCCCGAAGGCTGTTGAGGGGCCAGCCGGGCAGGCTTCGCTCATCGAAGACCACCTGGCCCTGCTGCGGGTCGTAGAACCGTTCCAGCAGTTTGAGCACGGTGGTCTTGCCCGAGCCGGACGGCCCGACGAGTGCGGTCAGCCCACCGGCGGGTACGGTCAGGGTGAAGTCACGCAGGGCCGGTTCGGCCCGGCCGGGATAGGTGAAGACGACCCGGTCGAAGATCACGGAGGCCGGTGTGGTCGGGACGGTGCCGCCCGGCTCCGTACGAGGTTCCGCCGGCGGCGTCGGCTCGGCCGGGGTGGCCTGAGAGGGGATCGGCAGGTCGAGAGGTTCGGCCGGCAGCGCGTTCACCTCGGCGATCCGGCTCAGCGCCGCCCGGCCCGTCTGCAGATAGGTGGTCGCGCCGATCAGTTGGATCACAGGGTGGGTCAGGTAGGCCACGTAGAGCAGGAAGGCCACCAACCCCGACACCGTCATGGCACCGCTGGCCACCCGGGCGCCGCCGAACCCGAGGACGACCAGGAAGGCGACCTGGATCGCCAGCCCGGCGGTGGTGCCCGCCACCGATCCCCAGCGGGCCAGGGAAACGCCCTGTTTGAAGGCGGTACGGGCCGAGACGTCGACACGGGCCAGTTCGGCGGATTCCATGCCGGAGGCCTTGACCGTGGTGAAGGCTCCAAGGATCCGCTCCAGTGCGGCGCCCATCTGCCCGACCGCCTGCTGTGCGCGCAGGGCCGCGGTGCGGATCCGCGGCATGATCACTGCCATGACGACCACGAGCAGCAGTACGACGACGACGGTGACGCCGAGCAGTACGACGTCGACCACCGCCATCAGGGCCACCGCCCCGAGAAGCATCAGGCCGCCGGTCATCAGGTCGATCAACGCCTGGCTGGCGATCTGGCGCAGCAGCATGGTGTCGGTGGTGACCCGGGCGAGCAGGTCGCCGGGCTCCTGGCTGTGCAGGCTCGGCACAGAGAGGCGGAGCAGGTGGCGAATCAGCCCGCGACGGCCGTCGAGGACGACCGCTTCGGCGGTCCGCAGCGTGAGATAGTTGCCGACTCCGAGCAGGACGGCGGCCACCGCGACGAGCGCCGTCAGCACGGCCAGGGCTCGGCCGGCCTCGGTCCCGGTGGTCAGCCCGTCGATGAGGGCCCGTACGGCGAGCGGCTGCAGCAGGCCCAGCACGCTGGAGGCGAGGAGCAGGACGGCGGCCGTGACGAAGGTTTTCCGGTGCGGCCGGACATAGCCGGCCAGCATCGTCGTCCAGTGGGATGCCCGGTCTTTCGCCGCTGGGGCCTGCTCGGCGGATGCGGCTGTCTCCGCTGTCCCGTCCGGTCGTGTCCCGTCCGGCTGTGCCCCACCGGGCCGTGTCCCGGCAGGCTGCGCTTCGGTCGTCTGCGCCATCACGCGGAACCCTTGCGGTAGACGGAGACGTACATCGGCTCCTGGCCGCTGAATTCGGTGCCGAGCCAGTCGCTGTAGCGGCCCGCCGGCTTCAGCCCGGCCCGCTGGGCATACCCGTCGACGTCTTCGGGTGTGGTCAGGCGGCTCAATTCCGAGGCGATCCGGGAACGACCGTTATCGATCCAGATGTGCGCGAGATGCCAGATGCGGTTGTCGATGTCGATGGTGGAGTAGGAGAGGAGCCCGGTGTCCGGCGCCGGGTACGGGACGAAATACGAGTCACGTACCCTGCCCTGGTTGAGTGCCTGAGCGAAGCTCGGGTTGTGGGTTTCGACGACCACGCAGCCGCCGGGGGCGAGGTGGGCTGCCGCGACATCGAGCACCTGCTGTTGCTCGGCGGGGTCCAGCAACATGGACAGGGTGCCGCAGACGCAGTAGATGAGCCCGTAGCGGCCGTCGTCGGCGTAGTCGCGGATGTCGCCGTGTACGGGAGTGACCGGGCGGGGCCGTTCGGCGAGGGCGCCGCGCAGGACGTCCAGCATCTCAGGCGAGGAGTCGACGCCCACGATCGGGCCGATCAGGTCGGCCAGGGGGAGCGCGATCCGCCCGGTGCCCACCCCTAGTTCCAGTGTCGGCAGGTCCCCACCGGGGTGCAGATCGGCGAGGAAGGCCGCGGTCGTGGCCACGGCCGGGCCGCCGGGGAAGAGGCGGTCGTAGAAGTCGGCGAACTGGGCGCCGTAGCCGATGTCGGGGATCTCACTCATGGTGGCGGTCTTCCTGCAGTGGAATGAATTGGGAGATCAGCAGGTAGTCGGGATTGTCCGACTCGTCGTAGCCGGCGCTGCGGGCGATCACGAACTGGAAGCCCTTGGGTGTCGGCTTCGCCCGGTGTTCCTCCCGTACGACGAGCTCGACGTGGTCGCAGAGCACCTGGTAGGCGGAGACCCTGGTGATGTCGAGTCCGGGCTGACCCAGGGAGATGATCAGTTCGGCGCAGATGTCGAAGACCGCCTTGTCCTGCCGCCGTTCCGGAAACCAGACCATCTGCCGCCAGACGCGCCTGGGGATGTGGGTGGTCTCGACCCAGGGGGTCTGGACGTCGTCCGCCAGGAGCACCCGGTGCAGAACGTGGAAGTCGTGCTGCGCCGGCTCGGGGGCGAAGAAGCGCCAGTTGCCGATGAGGAGGCCGGTGTAGTCGTAGCGCCGGAACCGGTCGAAGATCTGCTGGGGGTGCTGGCTGAGGACGGTCACACCGAACCAGGCGGCCAGACCGCCGATCACCAGTGCGGTGACCTGGCCACGGTCGGCCTGACGTGACGGCGGGAGTTTCATCGCCGCTCGCCTCCATTCCGGCTGTCGTCGCCGAGGGAGGCGTCTCGCAGGTCGTCGAGGAACGCGGTGAGGATCGTGCTCACCTCGGCGGCACGTCCGGCGTCGGTGAGGATCTCGTCGTGGTCGGCGCCCTGGATGAGGTGCTGCCGCGCCTGCGGGGCGGCGGCGGCGAACTCGTCGTGCAGATCCACCTGCACGGTGTCGGTGACCGCGGTCTGGCCCGCCGTGATGACCACGAGGGGTGCGGTGATCCGGGGCAGGACGCCGTCGAACCGCTCGAATTTCTCCTTGACGACTTTCCATTCCCGCCGGGCGGCGGCCCACAGTTTGGCGTCGCGGTACTGGGCCAGGGCGGTGGTTCGCGCCTCAGGCGGGAGCCGATTCACCCATGCGGGGCATTCCAGCAGCGAGCCGAGCCCGAGATCCAGCGATGCGGGCATGAGTGCCAGCGAGTTGGTCAGCGCGCGGCCACCTTCGGCCTGCCGGATGGAGCGCTGCAGTTCGGCCGGGTGGCTGGAGTCGATGAGTGCGACGCCCCGCACCTGCGCGCCGAGTCGTTCGGCGGCCAGCAGGGCGAGGTAGCCGCCGAGGGAGTGGCCGACCAGCACGATGGGCCGGTCACCGGCGACATGCCGGGCCACCTCGGTCAGGTCGTCCACTATGGCGTCGAAATGGTATTCGCCGCCGGCCTGGTATCGGCTGCCGCCGTAACCGGCCCGCTGATAGGTGACGGTGGTGAAACGTCGCGCCAGTTGGGTGGCGATCCGTTCCCAGTGTTCGGTGGTGGCGGCCATGCCGCTTTCCAGGATGACCACCGGGCCGCTCGCGCCCTCGCTGAGAACGTCCTCGCCGAGAACGCGGTAGGCCAGGGTGTTGCCCGCGCTGGTGGTCACCGTACGCTCGTCGCCCCGTCCACGGGTGACGATCCGCCGCCGGTGGGCACGCGCCGCCTGACCGGCGGCGAGCAGGGCGAGCCCGGCGGCGGCCACGGTGCCCGGCAGGGCGTCGTGGCGACGGCTGACCGTGCCGTCCAGCGCGGTGCGTACTCGTGGCCCGGTCGTGTAGAGCACCGCCGGATAGGTCGCGGCGAATGCCCAGAAGAACCGGCCGAGTCCCATCATTCGTGCGTTGACGAGGTGGAACGCCCCGGCGGCGCCGAGCATGTACGGCGCGAGCCTGCCCCGGCCGGCGAAGACGAGGGGGAACGCGCACTCGAAGGCGAGGACGCCGTGCGCGGCGAGCCGGGTCAGCCGGGGGTAGCGCCGCATCAACTCCCAGGCGTCCGGGTCGCCGTAGGTGTGGGTGCGGATGATGTTGGGCAGGGCGCGCCCGCTGCGCCAGGTGTCGCTGGGGAGTTTGGCCCACCCGGAGACCGTGTACGACAGCACCGACTGCAGTGAGACGAACCACAGGGCGGCGTCGGCGATGGCGGGCCGGCGGTGGCTTGCCCGGGCGACGGTCGTCAGTGCCTGCACCAGGAAGGAGATCTGGTCGGCCCCGTCGCTTCCGTAGAGGTGCTGGGCGTGCAGGGCCGCCTGGCTGCCGGCGAGCACCGTATTGGCGGCGACGCGTTGCCGCGGGGACAGCGGAAGCCAGAGCGCGGCAGCGGCGGCGGCACGGCTGAGGTGCAGGGCGGTGCTGACCCGTGGATGGGCGACCAGATCCATGGCTCGGGCGAAGCGGGGGGCCTGTTCGTGGAACATGCGGCGGTTGACGTCCCAGTTGTTGGCGCCGCCCCATTCCCGGTCCTTACGGCGGGTGAGGTACTCCAGGCTGGCGAGAAGGTGGGTCACCGAGTTCAACCGCTCGGTCCAGGTCAGTGCCTTCGATCTGGACAGTGTGGACAGCGATCCGATGGAGGCTCGGATGCCGCGGCTGGACTGGGCGCCGCGGCTGGACAGTGCGGGCAGCAGCCCGGGGCGGCGGCGCTTGTCCGGTCTCTTCATGGGAGTTGCGTTTCCTGACTTGTTTCTGGACCGACCCGTCGCCGGGGCGCCGCGGTCGGCGACGCCCCGGCAACGCGCTTGGTTAGGATGGGAGCTGCTGATCGCTCCGAGGCGGCTTGGTGCCACCCAGGGCGCGGCCCATCGCGTAGCCCGCGGCGAACAGGCCGGCCACCGAACCGACCAGGCCCACGCCGGCCGCCACTGTCACGATCGTCGCGGGCGTGGCCAGCACCGGCGCCCCGCCGATTTCGTGGCAGGGCTCAGCGCTGTGGATCGAGATCGCGGCGAGCGCCGGGTCGGCGTTCACCCTCTCGGCCAGTAATGGCATGGTTCATCTCCCTTGTGGTGAGGGCGTCACTGCGGCAGCTCCTGCGGAACCTTCGGGTACTTGCCTTCGGCCATGTTGCGGGCGATGCCCACCATGTAACCGGCGTGCAAGGCGACCGCGCCGATGGCGACGCCGAGGGCCACGGCCGTCGGGGTCGCCAGCACGGGGCTGACCGCCGTCAGGCCGTGACCATCGGCGGCGTCCGTCAGATCACCGAACATCTCGGGGGAGACGTTGTTGGTGTAGTCGACGAGGATGCTCATGATTCACCTCCTTGAAGTTCAGTAGCTGAGATGAAGAGGAAAGGCAGTGTTCTTAATATCAGCTAATAGGTGGAATCGCTAGTGCCGCATCCGTAGGCGTTTGCCCCGTCCTGCGACAGCGTTGATCAAGGTTTCCCGGCGACCTGTGTGGTCCACGCAGGGTGAATCTCCGGAGGGGTGGGAGGGCAGTTGACTCCCGAACCGGTTGACCGGATGATCGCTGCGGGGGGTCGACCCGGCCCAGATCCGGAGCCGGGGTCCGATCGAGCGATCGAGGTGAGCCTCTCTCATGAGACCGCGCAGGAAACACAGGCCGATGCTGTGGGCGGGGGTGGCGAGCGCGGCCCTCGCCGTCGTACTGATCGGTTCCATCGGGAATCCCGCCCTCGCCCGACAGGACGCGACGCTGAACGCCGTATCGCACACGGCGACCCCGACGACTCCGAGCCCGAGTCCGACCGGGCCGCCCCGCGGCGACATTCCCAGCAGGCCCGGGGGGCTGTTCGCCTGCCCGCCGCCCGCACCTCCGGGAGGCGACTTCCCGGCCATGGTCGGGCTGTGCTGGGCGGCGTCGAGCGACGACGTCGGTGTGACCGGATACGAGGTCTACCGGCTGACCGCGGACGGTTTCGTCAAGGCGGCGAGTCCGACCGGGACCAACGCCATGATGTCGGGCGGTCTCGTCATGGGCCGCTTCTACACCTTCTACGTGGTGGCCAAGGACGCGGCGGGCAACACCAGCGAGCCGTCCGAGCTGATCACCGCCACCGCGACGACCGGACCGCGGCCGACCACCACTCCCAGCCCGAGGCCCGGCGACGTCACACCACCGACCATGCCGACCGGGCTGCGCGACTACTGTGTCGCCGACGGTGCCGGGGTGAACTTCTGCTGGAACGCCTCGACCGATGACGTGGGCGTCACCGGTTACGACGTCTACCGGCGGACCGCGACCGGTTATGTCAGGGCCGGCAGCCCCACGACCACGTGGTTCCATGAGACGGACGTCGCCACCGGCCGCCACTACACCTACTTCGTGGTGGCGAAGGACGCGGCGGACAATCTCAGCTGGCCGTCCGACCCGCTCTCCGCGCTCGCCCACGAGGGCTATCCGACGCCGAGCCCGTCCCCGACCCCGCCCCCGAACTGCAAGGTGGCGTACGACACCTGGACCTGGAGTGGCGGATTCGGCACGCAGGTGCGGATCATCAACATCAGCCCCGACCCGATCCGCGACTGGACCCTGAAGTTCAGGTTCTCCGACACCGGGCAGAAGATCGCCGGCGGCTGGTCGGCCTCCTGGTCCCAGGAGGAGACCTACGTCTCCGCGGCCGCGATGCCGTGGAACTCCGTCATCCAGCCAGGGACGTCCGTCGAGATCGGCTTCAACGCCGCTCACACGGGTGCCAACCCCGTCCCGCCCGCCTTCACGCTCAGCGGCGTCTCCTGCCTCCGTTCCTGACCGCGTCGCTCGCGGCCGTACGGCGCGCCGGAGTCCGGCGACCATCCGTACGGCCGCGCCGATCGGCGGCACATACGCTGATCTCACGCAAGATAGGCTGCACGCGATGACTGAGAACGACGGCACCGCCCAAACCGCCCCGATCGCCCTCCCGGTCGTCCCGCCGAGCATCCCTTCGAACGCCCCTTTGAACGCCCCTTTGAACGCCCCTTTGAACGCCCCTTTGAACGCACAGGTGAACCCGATCGCGGTGGTACGTGCCGTGCTGCCCTCGCTCACCCCTGCCGCCCAGACCGTCGCACGCCTCATCCTCGACGACCCCGCCCTGGTGGCGAGCAGCACCATCACCGAGATCAGCGCGCTGTCGGGGATCAGCGAGGCGACGATCGTGCGCACCGCCCGGTCCCTCGGTTTCGCCGGCTACTCCCAGCTCAGGTTCGCCCTCGCGGCGGCCGTGGCGAGGCAGGCGCCCGAGCGGCTCGTTCCCGGCGATCTCGCCCCTGACGACCCGCTCACCGACGTGATCGCCAAGGTCACGAGCGCCGAGTCCCAGGCGCTCGCCGACACCGCGGCCCAGCTCGACCCGGACCGCCTCGGCGCGGTGGTGGACGCGGTGGCCGCCGCACGGAGGGTGGACGTGTACGGCGTCGGCGCCTCCGGTCTCGTCGCCGCCGACATGGCGCAGAAGCTGCTGCGCATCGGTCTGCCGGCCCACTACTTCACCGACGCGCATCTCGCCCTCACCAGCGCGGCGCTGGTACGGGAGGGCGACGTCGCCGTCGGCGTGAGCTGCACCGGCGAGACCCCCGACGTGCTCGGGCCGATGCGGGTCGCGCGCAAGGGCGGCGCGGCGACCGTGGCGATCACCAACAACCCGCGCTCCTCGCTGGCCGAACTGGCCGACCACGTGCTGGTCTCGGCCGGGCGCGAGACGGCGTTCCGCCCGGGCGCGCTGGCCAGCAGGATCAGCCAGCTCCTCATCGTCGACTGCGTCTTCGTCGGCGTCGCGCAGCGCACGTTCGACGCCTCGGACACGGCCCTGCGCGCGACCCGCGACGCGCTCGACGACTACCTCGACGGCGTCCGCCGCAGAACCAGGTCCAGCAGAACGATGGATTGACGCCGGACGACGGGGGAACCCGTTCCTCGCTGGACTCGGATACCAGGGAGGGCCGCCGTGCGGGAATGGGATCAATGGGTGCTGACCGAGGCCGGGTGGACGGCGAGCGCGAGCCCGGAGCGGCTGACCGTCGACGATCCGGCGACGGGCGAGCCGGTCGGCGAGGCGCCGGCCGGGTGCGCCGAGGACGTCGAACGGGCCGTGGCGGCGGCTCGCCGCGCCCGGCAGGGCTGGGCCCGTACGGCTCCGGCCGACCGGGCCGCGCGCCTGCACCGCGCGGCCGACCGGATCGAGGCCCGCGCCGGCGAACTGGCCGAACTCGTCACCAGGGAGATGGGCAAGCCGATCGGCGACTCGCGGGGCGGGGTGGCGGCCGGCATCGGGACGCTCAGGCAGTACGCCGAGCTGGGCCCGCTGCACCGGGGCCGCAGCCTGCAGGGCGGCTGGGCGGCGACTGACCTCATGGTGCGCGAGCCCCGCGGTGTGATCGCGGTGATCACGCCGTGGAACGACCCGGTCGCCATCGCCTGCGGGCTCGTCGGCGCCGCCGTGGTCACCGGCAACTGCGTCGTGCACAAGCCGTCCGAGCGCACCCCGCACGCCGGGGCGCTGCTCGCCGAGCTGATCGCCGCCGAGCTGCCCCCGGGCGTGCTCACCGTGGTCAGCGGCGACCGCAGGGCGGGGGAGCCGCTGGCCGGCCACCCCGCCGTCGATCTCGTGTCCCACGTCGGCTCGACCGCGACCGGCCGTTCGATCGCCGCCGCGGCGGCACGCACCGGCGCGGCCACGCTGCTGGAGAACGGCGGCAAGGACCCGCTGATCGTGGACGCGGGAGTCGACGCGAAATGGGCCGCCGCGCAGGCCGCGACCGGCTGCTTCGCCAATGCCGGGCAGATCTGCACCGCCGTGGAGCGGGTGTACGTCCACCGGGACGTCGCGGACTCCTTCCTCGCCGCGCTCGTGCAACGGGCCGAGGAGCTGCGGATGGGCCCCGGCCGCAACGAGGAGACCACTCTCGGCCCGCTCGTCGACCGGGCACAGCGTGAGATCGTGGACCGGCAGGTGCGTGCCGCCGTGGCGTCGGGGGCCCGGGTGTTGACGGGCGGCGGGGCGCCGGACGGGCCCGGCGCGTTCTACCCGGCGACCGTGCTCAGCGGCTGCACCGACGACATGGAGATCATGCGGTCGGAGACCTTCGGCCCGGTCGCGGCCGTCCGCGTCGTGAACTCCTTCGACCAGGCGCTCGACTTCGCCTGCGCCTCGCCGTACGGCCTGGCCGCCACCGTGCTGACCCCGTCGACGGCCAACGCGCAGCGGGCCTGGCGCGAGCTGCCGGTCGGCACCGTGAAGATCAACGCGGTCTTCGGCGGAGCTCCCGGCGGCGCGGCGCAGCCGCTGCGGGCGAGCGGCCACGGCTTCGGGTACGGCCCCGAGCTGCTCGACGAGATGACCCACACCAAGGTCGTCCACTGGACGCCGCACCCGTGACCGTCATGGCGTGACCGTTATCGTGGACAACCGTGGAGAGCACTGACTGGGACCGTCGTTATGAGTCGAAGGACCTGCTGTGGTCCGAGGGGCCGAACCGGTGGGTCGAGGAGGTCGCCGCCGAGCTGCCGCCCGGCCGCGCGCTGGACCTCGCGGCGGGGGAGGGGCGCAACGCCCTGTGGCTGGTGGAACGGGGCTGGACGGCCACGGCCGTCGACTTCTCCCCGGTGGCCCTGCGGCGGGCGCGCACGCTGGCCGGCGACCGGATCGGCGGGCGCGGCGACCGGCTCGAGCTCGTCGAGGCCGACCTGCGCGCGTACGTCCCGGAACCGGGCGGGTACGACCTGGTGATCTCCGCCTATCTCCAGGTGGGCGCCGAACTGCGGCGCCAGGTCATGCGCGCGGCGGCCGCCGCGTTGGCCGGGGGCGGCCTGCTGCTGGTCGTCGCGCACGACAGCGACAACCTGGCCCACGGCGTGGGCGGCCCGCAGGACCCGGCGGTCCTCTATACGGCCCGTGATGTGGCGGCCGACCTCGACGGCTGCGGACTGGAGGTCGTACGGGCCGAGACCCGGGGCCGCGAGGTGGAGACCGACGACGGGCGCCGTACGGCCCTCGACGCCTTCCTGCTCGCCCGCCGCCCCCGGTAGGCCGACGCTGGCGTTCAAGGAACCGGCGCAGCCCGTTCCGTACGCCGTCGGTGGGCACGGTGGCCGCGAAGCAGGCCGACACGGCGAGTCGGGTCTATGTTGAGCCGGCCGCCATGGGTCTGGTGCGGGCATTAAAAGGAAGCGAACCTCCACGTGGCGTCGGTGATGCGTGTCACGTAGTTGGGGTTCTCGAACTGGGCGAAGGCGGGACGGCTCAGATCCAACTGGTCGGCCGTGCAGCCGGAGCAGAGGTCCCCGATCGGCACTTTGATGGTCTTGCCGCGGTAGCTGATCCGCACTGCCTTCTTGCAGAGCGGGTCGTCGGAGTGTTCGGGGGCGGTCCAGTAGGTGGCCGGTACGGCGGCGAACAGTCCGGTTCTGGCGTCGATCTGTGTTCCGCAGGCGCCATAGCCCGCCGTGACGTACCAGGTCAGGACGCTGTTGCCCGAGAATCCGTACGGGCTGGGGGCGGCTTGGGCGGAGCCGGGCAGCACGCAGGCCACGAGGCATACCGCGATGGCGGCGGGCGCGAGGATGCGCTTCAACGAGATCGCCTTCCCATGAAGACTCTTTGCACGTACAGTGCCTGTTCAATCACTTTACGTTATCGATCCGTGGTGTCATCGTCTTTCGTCTTCACTGGGTGGCGGGCGCGGCGGTTGTCGGCAGGTGTGTCCGGGCGGCGTGGAAGATCGCACGGTGGGCGAGAGGCTCGGGAGCGTCAGAGCCCCTCTTGTTGGGGTGAAGCCGGTCAGAGATCGCCCCACAGGGTGGGCGGCTGAAACTCCAGGTAATTGATCGTTCACACAGCGGTCGTCGCCGATGCCGGTCCAGGAGTAGCAGTGGAGGTCCAACCGGGGGGCTCCCTACAGTGGGTGGAGTGCGCCCCCTGCCTGCTTGCATCGGGCAGGGACCGTACGCTCGATCACAACTTTCAGTCGTCAAGCCAAGAAATCGTGCTGTAGTCCGTCGCAAAGTCGACCTTGTTCCACAGCTTTACGTTCTCTGGATTCTTTTCGTTCATCCGCACAACAAGAAGGAGGCCGCCAACGTCACGACGTATTGTTCCATCCGGGGAGCTGAACTCGCCACAAAGGTTAGTACCGTGGCCGGTCTTTTCCTGAGCACAGACAACAACCGAGCCAAAGAATGCCTGCCCGTATCGCCGTCCTCCATCTACTTCGTAGATCTTGTACGACATCAGATGGAAGCCGGGTGGGAGTTCTTTCGGGAGTGGGACGACGAAGCCATCATGCTGTGCGACCTTCTCCTGCAGCTCAGCCCTTCCCAGATGCCTGACCTTCTCGTTAGATGGGCGCGCGCAAGCGACAGCAACAGCTCCAAGAACGACAGCAAGCGCTGTCCTGTCGAGGTGCAGTCTTAAAGAGCTACTCACGCTTCCCCCTTGAAATTTGAAACATTCACCCCGTACATCGCAAACTCTACCGGTGGTGTTCCCGAGCGACAACGCCTCTTCTGTAAACCTGACATTTCTATGAGTCACAGGCGTGGTCGGGATGGACCCACGCTTGCAGCTTTCCTCCAGCTAGACAGCTGAAGGACTTATTAGTCACCGCCATATTTATAACCGTTTCATAACGACCGCATGCAGTGCTGTGAGCTATCAGCCTGGAGGAGTGGGCGTCAGCCTCGATGACGCAGTGGCCGGCTGAGTGCCGTGAAGCTCTCCGCTCGCTGGAGGTGGTCCGCGGGGTGGTGCGGTCGCTCATTCCCTTGTCACTGTCGTCGGCATCCTGTCCCGGCCCGACCGGGAGCACGCCGACCCCGATCTGAGCATCGTGATCCCGACCGGGGCCGGTGAGGCCCGCAACACCATCATCGTCAACTCCGGCGACGCCGTGATCGTCATCGGCGGTTCCTGGGGCACGCTGTCCGAGCTCGCCCTGGCCATGCGTCACGGCCGCGCCCCTGTCGTCCAACTCGGCGGCTGGCGACTCCTGGACCAGAACGGAGACCCCGTCCCCGGCCGGCGTACGGCACGCCACCTCACCCGCGCAGGCGGTGCGACTCACGGGCCTGTGGCCCTGAGACCTGTACGCTCCCGGGTGCTCGTCCTCGCCCGGTGAGCGTGGCGGTCCCACCGCTTCCCGGCCTGCTACCAGATGGTCAGTTCGCGGCGGAGTCGCCCCGGAGCAGGTTCGCCCCGAGAGGGGTGAGCGTGTGGAGTACGGCACCGCCTATCCGGGCCCGGGCCCCACCCCCGGCTGCCGGATCGGGCAGACGGCGAGCCGCAGACGGATGTTCAGCACGATTTCCATCAGCGGATCCGGGGCCGGTGCGAGCGTGATCCGACGCAGATCGGCTGCCTCGAAATGCAGGCGCATCATGCCCGTGATTCTCACCGATTCCGCCCCTTTCGGCGAGGAATGAAAGGCATTGCGGGTGGCATCCCGTTGAAGCCAGTCTTTGAACGTGTGCGGGCGGGGGCGTGCACACCACCAGGGGGGACGTCCGGCCGACGCCGACGGCGCCGGCGTCGGCCGGACGGGATCAGCCCTTGTAGTTGAACACCTGCCGGAGCGTGTGCTGGATCTCGACGAGGTCCTTCTGGTCGGCCATCACCTGGTCGATCGGCTTGTACGCCTCGGGGTGCTCGTCGACGAGGGCGGCGGCCCGGTTGGCGTTCCAGGTCCGCCCGCGCATCGCCTCGGTCAGCGACGTGGCCGACAACTCCCGCCTGGCCTGCCCCCGGGACATCCTGCGGCCGGCGCCGTGGGAGCAGGAGTTGTAGGAGGCCGGGTTGCCGAGCCCGCGCACGATGTACGACCTCGTCCCCATCGACCCGGGAATGACGCCCTCATCACCCCGGTCGGCCTTGATGGCCCCCTTCCGGGTGATCCACAGCTCCGCGCCGTGGTGCGTCTCCATCTGCGTGAAATTGTGATGGCAATTGATGGTCCGTACCCGGGCGCCCTTGCCGACGACGCGGAACAGGGCCTCGACCAGCACCCTGTCCATCCGCGCCCTGGAGGCCATGGCGTACCGCTGGGACCACAGCATGTCCTCGATGTACGCGTCGAACTCCGGCGTCCCCTGCGAGAAGTAGGCCAGATCGGGGTCCTCCAGCCCGATGAGACCCCGCTTCATCAGCTTCTTGGCCCCGACGATATGCCTGGTGGCGAGCTGGTTGCCGATGCCGCGCGAGCCGGAGTGCAGCACGGTCCAGACCCGGTCCCGCTCGTCGAGGCAGACCTCGACGAAGTGGTTGCCGGACCCGAGCGTGCCGAACTGGGTCGCCACCGTCGTCTCCTGCTTCGGGGTCAGATCGGTGTACGGCAGGCCGAGCTCGCCGAGCGCGCGGTCCACGGCGCGATCGGCGTGCCCCTTGCCGACGCCCGCCGGGATGCGCCGCTCCACCAGTGGCATCAACGCGTCGAGCGTGTCGGGCAGGTCGGCGGCGGTGAGCGTCGTCTCGGTCGCGATCATGCCGCAGCCGATGTCGACGCCGACGGCGGCCGGGATGATGGCGCCCTCGGTGGGGATGACCGATCCGACGGTCGCGCCGATGCCGATGTGCGCGTCCGGCATGAGCGCGACGTGCCCTGACACGAACGGCAGGCGGGCGGTTCTGGCGGCCTGCTCGATCGTGCCCGCGTCGATCTCACTCGCCCACGACAGGAGGTTGTGCGCTACCTCGTTCGGCATGATGATCCCTTTCTGATCGAGATCCACTTTGCCGACATTCCCCGTGGTTTCCCACCGATTATTCCTTCCGGTCGCCTCGAGCGCCCTACCGGCCCCACCGGTGATGATCATGGGGAATCCCGATGGCGCCGCCGTGGTTGGCGGGATATGTGAATGCCACATTGACGGCGGCAGGCCGTAGGCTGAAGGTTCTCGCACAAGGGAGGTCATCTTGCTGGTCGACTCCTTCGGCCGGGTCGCGACCGATCTGCGGGTTTCGCTGACCGACCGGTGCAACCTGCGCTGCACTTACTGCATGCCCCCCGAGGGTCTCGACTGGCTGCCCAAGCCGGACCTGCTGACCGCCGAGGAGATCATCCGTCTGGTACGTCTCGGCGTCGAGCGGCTCGGCATCACCGAGGTGCGTTTCACCGGCGGTGAGCCGCTGCTGCGTCGGGAGCTCCCCGAAATCGTCGCTGCGGCCGCGGCACTGCGGCCGCGTCCCCAGATCTCGCTGACCACCAACGGCATCGGCCTCGCCCGGCTGGCCGGGGTCCTCGCCGAGGCGGGCCTCGACCGCGTCAACGTCTCGCTGGACACGCTCGACCGTGAGGTCTTCGTACGGCTCGCGCACCGCGACCGGCTCCGGGATGTGCTCGACGGGCTGGCGGCGGCCGACGAGGCCGGGCTCACCCCCGTCAAGGTGAACGCGGTGCTGATGCGGGGGATCAACGAATCCGAGGCGGTCCCGCTGCTGCGCCACTGCCTGGACCGGGGATACGAACTGCGCTTCATCGAGCAGATGCCGCTCGACGCCCAGCACGGCTGGCGGCGCGAGAACATGGTGACCGCCGATGAGATCATCGGCCTGCTCAAGGACTCCTTCGACCTCACCGAGGACGACCCGGCGGCCCGGGGCAGCGCCCCGGCCGAACTGTTCCTCGTGGACGGCGGTCCCGCCCGGGTCGGCGTGATCGGATCGGTCACCCGCCCGTTCTGCGGCACCTGCGACCGCGTCCGCCTCACCGCCGACGGTCAGATCCGAAACTGCCTGTTCGCCAGGGAGGAGTCCGATCTCCGTACGGCGATGCGCTCGGGGGCGTCCGACGACGACCTGGCCGCACGCTGGATCGCGGCGGTCGCCCGCAAGAAGGCCGGGCACGGCATCGACGACCCGGGCTTCCTCCAGCCGGCCCGTCCCATGTCGGCCATCGGCGGCTGACCGCCGGTCCGGGCATGAAGCACGACGATATCCGGCCCATCGGCTACGACGCGGTGATCCTGGCCGGGGGACGGGCCAGCCGGCTGGGCGGCCTGGACAAGCCGGGCGCCGTCGTCGGCGGCGTGCCCCTCATCGAACGGGTGGCCGCGGCGGCCGCCGACGCCCGCACGCTGGTGGTGGTCGGCCCTGCCAGGCCGTCTCCGGCCCGGGCGGTCTTCACCCGGGAGGACCCGCCCGGCTCCGGCCCGGTTCCGGCGTTGCGTGCCGGCCTCGCCGAGGTCACGGCCGAGTGGGTGGTCCTGCTCGCCGCCGACCTGCCGTTTCTCGCCTCCGCGCACGTGACGGCGCTGCTTCGGGCTGCCGGGGCTGCCGGGACGGCCGGAGCCGTACTGGTCGACGACGACGGCGCGGAGCAGTGGCTGACCGGGGCGTGGCGCACCGAGGCACTGAGCGAAGCGCTGCGCGGATACGCGGGCGGCTCACTGCGCGGCCTGCTCGGCCCGCTGGAGCCGGTGCCGATCCGGCTGCCCGCCGGGCGCGGCGGCCGTGCGCCGTGGTTCGATTGCGACACGATGGACGCTCTCAGGACGGCGGACGCTCTCAGGACGGCGGACGCTCTCAGGACGGCCCGGGAGCGAGAGGGACGAGACGGAAGCGAGGATCAGGCGTGAACGTGCTGGAGGAGTGGACCGCACTGGCGTGCCGGGAGTTGGGCGTCGACCCGGACCGGGTGGACCGGGCCGCGGTGCTCGACCTGACCAAGGACGTCGCTCATGGCGTCGCCCGCCCTGCGGCTCCGCTGACGGCCTACCTGCTCGGGCTTGCCCAGGGCGCTGGTACGGCCCCGGCGGACGCGATGGAGCGGCTGTCACGTATGGCGCGCGACTGGGAGAAGGCCACGGCCGAAACGCTCGAAGATTCTTGACATCGCAAAAACTTTTCGAAAATTAGTACCAGAAATCCCGAAGAACGGCTCTCGGGAGAGATGGACAGATAAAAAGGGCGACGCCGGGTGGTTACGGGGGCAAACCACCCGGCGTCGCATCATCGGCGTTCCGACGGGGGCCCGGAACGCCGGTACCAGCGCCCCGACGGGGGACCGGAGCGCTTGGATAAACTGTACACCTCTAACCCTTGGGTTGCGTCAAGAGTTTGTCACGACCCGATCTCGCGTCGATGGCGTGGTATCTCGTTTTGGTTAGGTGAGGTCATGTCCAGTGCAGGTGGGACGTCCTTGCCTCGCTGATTGGCCCCGATCACGGCAAGGTATGGCAAAAGAACGGCGCCGGCGACGAGCAGGAGTTTGACGGGCCACGGGGCCGGTACGGCCACCGCGAGGATGAGGCAGACCAGCCGGATGCCCATCTTGATCAAATAATTGCGCTCGCGGCGCTTGATGTCATCGGTGAGCGACGGTTGGGCGTCCGTAACCTGATGAACGACGCCCCGGTTCCGTCGCGATTCACGCCAGGAATTCACGCCCTCCACGGTAACCCGCCCACCTGCCGGGGGTGACGGGCGCACGGCGATACGATCACCGGAGGTGGCGGCACCCGTACGGCGGCCAGGAAACACGACGTAGGAGGACGAAGATGTCGGATCGTACCTATCGGGTGACCGAGATAGTCGGGACCTCGGGGGAGAGCGTCGATGAGGCCATCCGCAACGGAATCCGGCGGGCGGCCGAGACCCTGCGGCATCTGGACTGGTTCGAGGTGACGGAGGTGCGCGGGCACATCGTGGACGGTGAGGTGGCCCACTTCCAGGTCGGCATGAAACTGGGCTTCCGCCTCGAAGACGCGAGCTGACCCGGCCCACTCGGGGAGAACGGAACCCCCAGACCCCAGCCCGTGATCTTGCAGTTTCTCGCCGGCTGGCTGCCTGACCTGCGCTTACACTATCCGTGATCTTGCACTTAAGGATGCAAGATCACGGACGCTGTTGTCGCTGCTCGGAGCCTGTGTCTGCGAGAAACTTCAAGATCGCGAAATGTGAAATGCCTGGTCAAGGGCCGTGCGTGCGAGTATTCGCAAGATCACGGGGGTGTGGGGGTGTTGGGGAGGTGGTGGTGGGTCAGTTCGCCTGGCTCACTGTCGACATGTTGAAGTCGGGCACGCGCACCGGGGGCATGACGGCGCGGGTGAAGTAGTCGCTCCACTCCCGCGGCAGCGTCTGCCCGCTCGCGCCCACCTCGGTCAGCCGGCCGAGCAGGTCGACCGGCGACTCGTTGAACCGGAAGTTGTTGACCTCACCGACGACCTCGCCCTCCTCGACGAGATAGACGCCGTCCCGCGTCAGGCCGGTCAACAGCAGCGTCTGCGGATCGACCTCGCGGATGTACCACAGGCAGGTGAGTAGCAGACCGCGCCGGGTGTCGGCGATCATCTCCTCCAGCGAGCGGCCCCCCTCCGGCCCCGTCATGATGAGGTTGTCGACGCGCGGGGTGGCGGCCAGCTCGGTCAGCTCGGCCGAGTGCCGGGTCTGCACGAGACCCGACAGCGTGCCGCCGGAGATCCAGTCCGTCGAGCCGAGCGTCAGGCCGTTGTCGAACACCGACTCCTCGCGGCTGGAGGCGTGCGCGACCACGAACGGCGCGCACTCGATGCCGGGATGCACAGGGTCGCTGTAGAGCCGCAGCGGCAGGTCCGACAGCCGGTCGCCGACTCGCGTGCCACCACCCGGCCTGGAGAACACCGTCCGCCCGTCGGCCGCGTCACGGGCCCCGGCCGACCAGTACAGGTAGATCATCAGGTCGGAGACCGCGGTCGGCGGCAGGATGGTCTCGTAGCGCCCGGCGTCCAGGCTGACCCGGCGCTTGGCCCACTCCAGCCGCTGGGCCAGCGTGGTGTCGAGCGCGGCCACGTCCACGTCGCGAAAGTCCCTGGTGGCGACACCGGTCCAGGCGGACCGGGCCATGTCGCGCGACTTCGCGTTCAGCTCCAGACGGCCCGTGGGCTGGTCGTGCCGCAGCCGCAGGCCGGACGACGACCCCACGAACGTCGACGTCAGCGTGTGCTCGGCGAAGCCGTACAGCCTCCGGCCGGACGCCTCGGCCGCGGCGAACGCCCCGCCGAGCGCGGGCGCGAAGTCGCGGAACACCTCGATGGTCGTCGGCTCGACCGCCCGGTCCCAGTCGGCGGACGCCGTACCCGGGACGAGCGGCCGCGCGTCCTCGGACGGCTGCGCCTCGCGGGCGGCCCGGTCCGCCGCCGCCACCACGTCGGCGAGCTGGTCGGGCCGTACGGCGGAGCGGGACACCACGCCCACGCCCTGCCCGACGATCGAGATCACGGTGAGCCGCGACGAGCGGGCGACGCCGTTGGTCGTCAGCGTGTTGCCGGCGAAGCGCAGGTTGGCCGTCGATCCCTCATCCGCGATCACCAAGCGGTCGTCGGCGCCGCTCAGCGCGAGCGCGCGCTCCACCGTCTCCTGCGGTGTGGTCACCACCACGTCGCTCACTTGGTCGCTCACTTGCCACCCTCCTGGACGGTGTTGAGGATCCGTACGCCGCGGAACAGGGCCGAGGGGGCGCCGTGGCTCACCGGTGCGATCTGGCCGGGCTGCCCCTTGCCGCAGTTGAACGCCCCGCCCAGCACGTAGGTCTCCGGCCCGCCGACGGCCTCCATCGACCGCCAGAAGTCCGTCGTCGTCGCCTGGTAGGCCACGTCGCGGAGCTGCCCGGCGAGACGGCCGTTCTCGATTCTGTAAAACCGCTGGCCGGTGAACTGGAAGTTGTACCGCTGCATGTCGATCGACCAGCTCTTGTCGCCGACGATGTAGACACCGCGCTCGACCCGGGAGATCAGCTCCTCGGTGGAGGGGCCGCCCTCGGCGGGCCGCAGCGAGACGTTGGCCATCCGCTGGATCGGCACGTGGCCGGGGGAGTCGGCGAAGGCGCAGCCGTTCGACCGGCCCAGGCCCTTGAGCAGCGCCATCCGCCGGTCGAGCTGGTAACCCACGAGCGTGCCCTCGCTGACGATGTCGAACGACTGGCCCGCCACGCCCTCGTCGTCCCACCCGACCGTGGCCAGGCCGTGCTCGACGGTGCGGTCGCCGACGACGTTCATCACCGGGGACCCGTAGTGCAGGTTGCCCAGCTTGTCGAACGTGGCGAACGACATGCCGGCGTAGGCCGCCTCGTAGCCGAGCGCCCGGTCCAGCTCGGTCGCGTGCCCGATCGACTCGTGGATGGTCAGCCACAGGTTGGACGGATGGATCACCAGGTCGTACGCGCCCGCCTCGGCCGAGGGCGCCTTCAGTTTCTCCGCGAGCAGCTCGGGGAGTTCGGCGATCTCGGCGGGGAAGTCCCAGCCGACCCCGGTCAGGTACTCGTACCCCCGCCCCACGGGCGGCGCGAGCGTGCGCATGTCGTCGAAACGCCGGCCGTCGGCCTTCATCGCGGTCAGCACCGGGTGGATCCTGACCCGCTGCTGGGTGGTGACCGTGCCGGCCGTGTCGGCGTAGAACTTCTGCTCCTTGACCTGCATCAGCGAGGCCGAGACGTGGTCCACCCGGCCGAGCATGCCCGCCGACCAGTCGCCGAGCAGCGCCGCCTTCTCCGGAAGCGGCACCTCGAACGGGTCGACCTCGTAGGACGACACCCAGGTCACGTCGGCGTGAACCGGCTCGGGCGCGAGCTCGACGGGCTCCCTGTTGATGGGCGCGCTGACCGCGGCCACCCGTACGGCCTCCTCGGCCGCCCGCGCGGCGGCCTCGGGGGTCAGCTCGATGCCCGAGGCGAACCCCCATGTGCCGTCCTTGACCACCCGTACGGCGAAGCCGAGGTCGTCGGCGTCCATCGCGCCTTCGAGCCGGGCGTCGAACAGCCGCAGGTTCTCGGCGCGCACCCGTTCCAGGCGGAACGACGCTTGCTCTGCTCCGAGATCGCGGGCACGCTGCAGGGCGGCGTCCGCCAGGCGCCTGAGCGGCAGGGCGAGGAAGTCGGCATCGATCTGGCGCATGTCCACGATCCTAACCCCGTGATCTTGTGTCCTGCGGACAAGTGGCCTACCCCTCGGTAGCCGATACGGTCGCTTGCATGGTTCGCTCTGTTCTCGTCACTGGTGGGAATCGCGGCATCGGCCTCGCGATCGCCCGCGAACTCGCCGCCGCCGGAGACGCGGTCGCCGTCACCTACCGCTCAGGAGAGCCGCCCGAGGGGCTGTTCGGCGTCCGCTGCGACGTGACGAGCACCGCCGACGTCGACGCCGCCTTCGAGAAGGCCGAGGCCGAGCACGGCCCGGTCGAGGTCGTCATCGCCAACGCGGGGGTCACCAAGGACACCCTGCTGCCGATGATGAAGGAGGAGACGTTCACCGACGTCATCGACACCAACCTGACCGGGGCCTACCGCGTGGCGAAGCGGGCCGTGCGCCCCATGCTCCGGCTCAAGCGCGGACGCATCATCCTGATCTCCTCGGTGGTGGCGCTGTCCGGCTCGGCCGGCCAGACCAACTACGCCGCGTCCAAGGCCGGCCTGATCGGCTTCGGCCGGTCCCTGGCGCGTGAGCTCGCCTCGCGCAACATCACGGTGAACGTGGTCGCGCCGGGGTTCGTGGACACCGACATGACCGCGGTGCTGGACGAGGCGCAGCAGGAGCGGATCCGCAAGAACATCCCGCTCGGACGGCAGGCGACGCCGGACGAGATCGCGCGGGTCGTGCGGTTCCTGGCGAGCGACGACGCGTCCTACATCACGGGCGCCGTCATCCCCGTCGACGGCGGCGTCGGCATGGGGCACTGAGAACATGGGGCACTGAGAAACTGAGGCACCACGAGAGACTGGAGCTGTACATGGGTTTGCTCGAAGGCAAGCGACTGCTGGTCACCGGTGTCCTCACCGACTCCTCCATCGCCTACAACGTGGCGAAACTGGCCCAGGAGGAGGGCGCCCAGGTCGTGCTGACCGGCTTCGGTCGTCTGAGCCTGGTCGAGCGCATCGCCAAGCGGCTGCCCGAGCCGCCCCCGGTCGTCGAGCTCGACGTCCAGAACGGCGAGCATCTCGACACGCTGGCCGACCGGGTCGGCGAGCACCTCGACGGCCTCGACGGCGTCGTCCACTCCATCGGTTTCGCGCCGCAGACCTGCTTGGGCGGCAACTTCCTCAACACCGCCTGGGAGGACGTCGCCACGGCGGTGCATGTGTCCACCTTCTCGTTCAAGTCGCTGGCCGTCGCGTGCCTGCCGCTCATGAAGGAGGGCGGCGCGATCGTGGGCCTGGACTTCGACGCGACCAAGGCCTGGCCGGTCTACGACTGGATGGGCGTGGCCAAGGCGGGGCTGGAGTCCTGCTCCCGCTACCTCGCCAGGGACCTGGGAAAGCACGGCATCCGCGTCAACCTCGTCGCGGCCGGTCCGCTGCGCACGATGGCGGCCAAGAGTATCCCGGGGTTCCAGGAGTTCGAGGAGAGCTGGCCGGACAGGGCGCCGCTCGGCTGGGACCTGGGCGACACGGCCCCGGCCGCCAGGGCGTGCGTCGCGCTGCTGTCGGACTGGTTCCCGGCGACCACCGGTGAGATCGTCCACGTCGACGGCGGCGTGCACGCCATGGGCGGCTGAGCGTCCCGCCCGCGCCGGAGGCTTCAGGCGAGCCGGTGCCGTCCTGACCGGCTCGGCAGCTGGATTCCGCCTTCGAACGGGATCGACTCCCGCTGCTCCGCGCGTGCCCGCCGGGCCGAGACCACGCGTGTGGCGAGCAGCGCCGACAGCAGCAGCGCCGCCGTCAGAGCCGTCCCGACCGGGTCGTGCGACCTGCCCGGGCGTACCGTCTCGCCGCGGTTGCGGAGCATGATGTCCGGGATCCGCTGCCCGGGCCACAGCAGCGGGATGACGCCGTCGGTGTCGGGGCTCACCCGCTTGCCCTCGGCCTCGGTCCGATGCCCCGTGGGGACGAACCGCGGGCGGTACGGTTCGACCGGGAGGGCCCCCTCCCGGGACGCCCGCGGCGGCGTCCCGTCGACGTGCCCCCCGGGCTGCGCCTTCCCCTCCCGGGAGTCGGCGCACCGGGTTCCGCTGACCAGCGGCAGGCAGGTGTCCCGTACGGCGCCGGTCAGCCCCTCGGTGAGATGCTTGGCGGTGGGGGCGACACTCGGGACCACCTCGCCCACCGTCTCACCGACCCCCCGTGTGGTTCTGCCGACTGTCTCACCGACCGTCCGCGTGGTCTTGCCGACCGTTTCGCCGACCGTCTGTCCGGTCTTGCCCAGGGTGCCGCCCGCCGTGCCGCCCAGTGTGCCGCCCAGGGAGTCGACGGTGCCGTCCACGGTGTGGCCGACGTTGTCGAGTGTCGTGCGGGCCGCGCCGTCCACTGCGCCGAGGGTGCCGTTCACGGTCTGGCTGAGCGGAGCCGTCGTGCCGCCGGTCGCGTGGTCGACCGTGTCGGTCACCTGGTTCACGGTGCCGGTCACGCCGCCCACCACCGAGCACAGGGTGTTGGTGACGCCCGATATGAGGCCGCCGCCGGTGCAGTCCAGCGCGTACGCCGGTGTCGCGTTCAGAACGGGCAGTCCTCCGCCCAGGGCGAGCGCGAGCGCCCCCCCGGAGATCGCGGAGGCCTTGCGTCCGATCCCCATTGAATCCCTCTCCCTAAACCCTCACGTCTCGCCCCAGCCCCCCGAACCCCTGTCAGTGCCCCGAACAACGCCGGTCCCCCCGATATCCGGGCCCCGAAGTGTTTCTTGCCGCCTCTGTACTCTTCGCCACACTGCCGGGGTTATGCAGTAGAAAGTTGCGGTTCGGTATCGATGTGTGATACGTGAATGGGTTTCTCGTTCCGCGGTCAGGAGTCGGAGACGTCGTCGAGGGCCTCGCGGATCTCCCAGGGGAGAGTCAGCTTCTCGGCCTGCAGCACGCCGAGGAGTTGCGCGTGGGTCCGCGCGCCGACGATCGCCGACGACACGCCCGGCCGGTCGCGGATCCAGGAGAGCGCCACCGTGAGCGGCGACACGCCGAGGCCGTCGGCGGCGGTCGTCACGGACTCCACGATCCGCCGGCACCGCTCATCGAGATAGGGCCGGACGAAGTCGGCGAAATGCGGCGTGGCCGCCCGGGAGTCGGCGGGGACGCCGGTACGGTACTTCCCGGTCAGCACGCCCCGCCCGAGCGGCGACCAGGCGAGCACGCCGACTCCCACGTGCGCGGCGGCCGGCAGCAGTTCCAGCTCCGCGTCGCGGGCGAGCAGGGAGTATTCGGCCTGGGCCGACACGACAGGAGCCCGGGCCTCACCGCACCGCTGCCACACGGCCGCCGCGGCGAGCTGCCACCCCGCGTAGTTGCACACCCCGGCATATGCCGTACGTCCGGTGGAGACCGCGAAGTCGACGGCGGCGAGGGTCTCCTCCAGGGGGATGGCGTGGTCGAAGGCGTGGAGCTGCCACAGGTCCACCTCGTCGATCCCGAGCCGGGCCAGCGAGGCGTCGAGGGCGCGGATGAGGTGGCGGCGTGAGGCGTTGCGGCCGCCCTCCGGGGTGAGCACCGCCTTGGTGGCGATCACCAGTTCGGATCGGGGCACCACGTCGCGGATGAGCGTGCCGAGCAGACGCTCCGCGTCGCCCTCGCCGTACACGTCGGCGGTGTCGATCAGCGTGCCCCCGGCGTCGGCGAACGCGGTGAGCTGAGCGGTCGCCTCCTCGGCCGAGGTGTCCCGGGCCCAGGTCATCGTGCCGAGCCCGATCCTGGACACCGAAAGACCGCTGCGCCCGACTAATCGCTGGTCCATTGCCTGGCAAGACTAGCCGATAGGCTGTCGGCACCATGGACGTACTGCAAGCCATCGTGCTCGGCGTCGTGCAGGGGCTGACGGAGTTCCTGCCCATCTCGAGCTCCGCGCACCTGCTGATCGTGCCGAAACTGGCCGGATGGGCCGACCCCGGTGCGGCGTTCACCGCGGTGATCCAGCTCGGCACGATGCTGGCGGTCGTCATCTTCTTCTGGCGCGACATCGTCAGGATCTTCTGGACCTGGCTGCGCAGCCTGTGGACGCCGGAGCTGCGTGGCGACCTCGACGCGCGCATGGGCTGGTACATCGGCCTCGGCACGATCCCGATCGGCGTCGCCGGCCTGCTCTTCAAGGACACGATCGAGGGCCCGGCGCGCAACCTCTGGCTGAACGCGACGTTCCTGATCGTGTTCGGCATGCTCCTGCTACTGGCCGACCAGTGGGGCCGGAAGAAGAAGGAGGTCGCTCACCTCACCATGCGGGACGGCCTGATCGTCGGCCTGTGGCAGATGGCGCCGCTGATCCCCGGGGCCTCGCGCTCGGGCTCGACGATGACCGGCGCCATGTTCCTCGGGTACACGCGCGAGGCGGCCGCCCGCTACTCGTTCCTGCTGTCGGTTCCCGCCGTGGTCCTGTCCGGCCTGTTCGAACTGCGGCACGTGGGCGACGGCGGCGGCGTGCCGGTGACGCCGACGGTGATCGCCACCGCGGTCTCGTTCATCGTCGGGTACGCCTCGATCGCCTGGCTGTTGCGTTACGTCGCGAAGCATTCGACGATCCTGTTCGTGGTGTACCGAGTCTTCGCCGGGGCGTTCCTGCTCACCCTGCTCACCCTCGGGGTGATCTCGTCATGACGACCCTTCTTCTCCTGCGGCACGGCCTCACCGAGCTGACCGGGCCCGTGCTCGCCGGGTGGACCCCGGGCGTGCATCTCGACGAGCGCGGCCGCGAGCAGGCCGGCGCCGTGGCGCGGCGACTCGAACCCCTCGAACTCGACGCGATCGTCTCCAGCCCACTGGAGCGGTGCCGGGAGACGGCGGCGGCCGTCGCGCACGGCCGGGCCGTGTCGGTGGAGACCGACGAGCGGTTCGGGGAGTGCGGGTACGGCGAGTGGACCGGCAGGCCGCTCGAGGATCTCGCCAAGGAGCCGCTGTGGCAGGTAGTGCAGGCCCACCCGAGTGCCGCGGTGTTCCCCGGCGGCGAGGCCATGGCCGACGTGCAGAGCCGGGCCGTGCGCGCGGTACGCGAATGGAACGAGCGGCTGGGCGAGAAGGCGACCTACCTCGTGTGCAGCCACGGTGACGTGATCAAGGCGATCGTGGCGGACGCGCTCGGGCTGCACCTGGACCAGTTCCAGCGGATCACCGTCGACCCGGCCTCCGTGACCGTGATCAGGTACACCTCGCTGCGGCCGTTCCTGCTCAGGGCCAACGACGTCGGGGGGGAGGTCGCCAATCTGATGCCTCGGAGTGAGGTTCCGGAGGATACGGGCGGGGGAGAAAACCTCACCGGAAGCGACGCCGCCGTCGGCGGCGGACCCGGAACCACGTAAGGTCAGGCTATGCCGGTCTTCGACTACGATCCGCCTGACAGGTTCGTGGCCGGTGCCGTTGGGCAACCGGGCGCGCGAGCCTTCTTCCTGCAGGCCCGGGGCCAGGGCAGGATCACGACGGTCGCACTCGAGAAGTTCCAGGTCGCCGTGCTCGCCGACCGCCTGGACGAGTTGCTCGACGAGGTGCTGCGCCGTACTGGCGGCCGCGCGCCCGTCCCGGCGGTGGCGCCGACGGAGTTGACCGATGAAGGCCCCCTCGACCTGCCGGTGGATGAGGAGTTCCGGGTGGGGACGATGGCGCTCGCCTGGGATCCGGAGACCTCCCAGGTGATCATCGAGGCGCAGGAGGCGACCGACGAGGACGAGGAGGATGACGAGGATGACGTCGCCTCTCTTCTCGGTGACCGGCTTCTCGGTGACCGGCCCGAGCCCGCCGTCCTACGGGTGCGCATCAGCGCCGCCGCCGCCCGCGCGTTCAGCAGGCGCGCCCTGGAAATCGTCGCGGCCGGCCGCCCGCCCTGCCCGCTGTGCGGCAGACCGCTCGATCCGGGGGGCCACATGTGCGTCCGGCTCAACGGCCACCATCCGGGGGGACTGACCGGGCAGGGGACTGTATGACCGCCGGAGGCGAGCCGGGTTTCAAAAATATGGGTTTCACAGAGATGGAGGGACCGGCGCTCGACGACGCCACCGCGCTGCGGCTGCTGCGGGACGGTGTGATGGAGGTGGCCGGACGGCTGGTCGAGGCCAGCAACATGACGCTCTACTGCACGATCAGGAACGGCGAGCACACCGCGGCCTGCGTGTACAAGCCGGTGCGGGGGGAGCGGCCGCTGTGGGACTTCCCCGACGGCACCCTCGCCGCCCGGGAGGTCGCCGCCTACGAGGTCGCCGCGGCGACGGGCTGGCGGATCGTGCCCCCGACGGTCTACCGCGACGGCCCCTTCGGACCCGGCATGGTGCAGCTGTGGATCGACGCCGATCCTGAGGCCGACCTGGTGGCCCTGATGCGCAGCCGCAATTCCGCGCTGCGCCGCATGGCGGTGTTCGACGCCGTGGTCAACAACGCCGACCGCAAGGGCGGCCATCTGCTGCCGCTGCCCGACGGGCACGTGTACGGGGTCGATCACGGGGTCTGCTTCGCCGTGTCCGACAAGTTGCGCACGGTGCTGTGGCAGTGGCGGGGCAGGCCGCTTCCTCGTGAGGCGGTGTCGGCGCTGGTGCGGCTGGAGCGTGAGATCGACAAGGGCAGGCTCGGCCGCAGGCTGCGGGAACTGCTCGTCCCGGCCGAGGTCGCGGCCACCCGGGACCGGGTCAGGCGCCTCACCGAGACCGGCGTCCACCCCCACCCCTCGGAGGACTGGCCGGCGATCCCCTGGCCCCCCGTCTAGCCGACTGCCCGGCGATAGACGATCAACCTTCTCGGCCGTTCGTGCCGAGGCGCGCGTCCCGTGCCCGGGCGATCGCTTCGGCCCGGGTGGCGAGCCGAATCCGTCCGTACGCGACTGCCGTCGTTTCCGAGAGTGTCGGCCTGCCCGTGTCCCGTCCACCAGGGACGCGGCTCTCGACGTGCGGGAACCCGACCGCCCGGGGCGGGATCTCGCTGCGCCGCCTGGGGCACTAGGCTGCGAGGGCTCTTGCATAAATCGTAGGGATTGTGCACTCTGCAGAAGTCTCTACCGTTATGGAGGGAACACGCAGTGTGTACGGTCATCGTGAGCGTCGATCCGGAGGCCTCGGCACCGGTGCTCCTCGCCGGTGTGCGTGACGAGATCGTCAGCCGCCCCTGGATGTCCCCCGCGCGGCACTGGCCCGATCACCCTGGACTGATCGGCGGCCGGGACCTGGAGGCCGGGGGCACCTGGCTGGCCACCCACCCGGCCGTGCCACGGGTCGCCGCGTTGCTCAACGGCCGAGGCGTCCCGGCGCCTGCCGCCGCTCGCCGGTCGCGCGGCGAACTCCCGCTGCTGGCCGCCGAGACAGGCGAGCTCCCGCCGGTGGAACTGGATCGCTATGACCCGTTTCATCTGCTGGTCGGCGGGCTCGACGGGGTGCGCCTGTGGAGCTGGGACGGCGATGGCCTCACCGAGGACAAGCTGCCTCCGGGCCTGCACATGGTGGTCAACTCGGGCTGGGAACGCGGCGACGGCAACCCCCGGGCGTCGTGGTTCCTGCCCAGGTTCGCCGCCGAGGCACGGCCGCGGTGGCGGGAGGACTGCTCGCCGGCGCGTTTCTGGGGCGAGTGGCTGCGCCTGACCTCCCAGGCCGCGCTGCCCGGCGACGATCCCCGCGCCCTGCTGGTGCGGCACATGCTGCCCGACGGGCGGGTCTTCGCGAGCCTGTCGGTCACCCTGGTCGCCCTGGCCGAGCGCGGCATGCGCTACGACTTCTGCCCGCTGCCGGATGACCTGTCCTCCTGGCATCAGGTCGAGACCGGCTGAACCGCACCAAGCGGATAGGCTTCAGACCATGCGATCGTGGTCTGTCCCGAATATCCCCAAGTTGCCCGGTTCAGGTCTACCGCTCCGGCTGTACGACACCGCCGCACGTGAGATCCGCGAGACCGCACCGGCCGGGGAGGCCCGGATGTACGTCTGCGGCATCACGCCATATGACGCGACCCATCTCGGGCACGCGAACACCTATCTCGCCTTCGATCTGGTCAACCGCGTCTGGCGGGACGCCGGCCACGACGTCCACTACACGCAGAACGCCACCGACGTGGACGACCCCCTGCTGGAACGTGCCGAGGCGACGGGCCGGGACTGGCAGGAGCTCGCCGAGGGCGAGATCGAGCTGTTTCGGTCCGACATGGAGGCGCTGCGCATCCTGCCGCCCCGCGAGTACGTCGGCGTCACCGAGGTCATCGAGCAGATCACGGACCTGATCGGCCGGCTCGCCGAGCGGGGCGCCGCCTACGAGATCGACGGGGACGTCTACTTCCCGGTCGCGGCGGCACCCAAGTTCGGAGCCGTCTCGGGACTGCCGGAGGAGACCATGCTGGAACTGTTCGCCGAGCGGGGCGGGGATCCCGGGCGCGAGGGCAAGCGTCACCCGCTCGACTGGCTGCTGTGGCGGCGTGAGCGCCCCGGGGAGCCCTCCTGGCCCTCACCGTTCGGCCGCGGCCGCCCGGGCTGGCATGTCGAGTGCACCGCCATCGCGCTGCGCAACCTCGGCAGCGGCTTCGACGTCGCCGGCGGCGGCTCCGACCTGATCTTCCCCCACCATGAGATGGGCGCCTGTGAGGGGCATGTGGCCACCGGTGAGTGGCCGTTCGCACGGGCGTACGTGCATGCCGGCATGGTGGGCCTCGACGGCGAGAAGATGTCGAAGTCCCGGGGCAACCTCGTGTTCGTGTCCCGGCTGCGGGAGACAGCCGACCCGATGGCCATCCGGCTCGCGCTGCTGGCCCGCCACTACCGAGCCGACTGGGAGTGGACACCGTCACAGCTCGCCGAGGCCGAGGCCAGGCTGGCCCGGTGGCGGACGGCGGCGGCCCGGCCCGCCGGACCGGACGGCGCGGCCCTGCTGGCGGCGGTGCGTGAGCGGGTGGCCGACGACCTGGACGCGTCCGGGGCGCTCGAGCTCATTGACGCGTGGGCGGCGGCAGAGGGGGACGACGCCACCGCCCCCGGGCTGGTCCGTGACACTGCCGACGCGCTCCTCGGCATCGCCCTCTGATCGGCGCCCTCTGACCGGCGCCCTCTGACCGATGACGGCAGGCCGCTCACCGGTCTTCCGGCGCGTCGTCGGTTTCGTCCGGATCGGGCGGCTCGCCGTCCGGCGGCTCGTCCTCCGGCGGGCGGCGGCGGCCCAGCTTGCGGGCCACCCCCGCCCGCAGTTCCGGCAGGTATGCGTAGAAGCGGTCACCGGGGCAGGCGGTCTTGTTGAGATCGCGGTGACCGATGATGGCGACCTCGGGGTCGAGCCGGTAGGTCGAGCAGAGCCAGGCCAGCAACGTGGTCAGCGAGGCGAGCTGGGCGGGCGGGGGCAGCTCGGCGGTATAGGTGCCCTCGGTCTCGATCCCGAGCGTGTGGCGGTTGTGGCCGGCGGCCTGCGCGCCCACCACGTTGCCGCCCCGGGAGATCGCGGGCAGCGTCCGGTTGCGGCCCTCCATGATGTGGCCGCCCCTGCTGACCGTGAGCTGCTCGCCGATGTCCGCCCAGCGGTTGTGCCGCATGTGGTAGCGCTGGATCGCGCGGGAGAGCCGGTAGGCCGCATCGAGGCTCAGATCGGTGGTGTTGGCCGTGGCCGTGTGGTGAATGACGATCCGGTCCGGCGGGGTGTCGAGCACGATGGCCTTGCTCTTCGGCGCGACGGCGTCCCACTCGTCCCTGGTGCGGATGCGGGGGCGCGACGGCCCGTCCGCCGCCGTCCCCGCCACGCCGGCCTCGGCCCGCGCGCCGCTCAGGACCGCCAAGGCGATTCCGCTTCCGGCCGACAGGAATGACCGGCGTGTGATCGCTGGCAAATGCGCCCTCCCAGGAAAGGTCCGTCGGGAGGATGCATCGGTAGTCCCCCGCGCCCGGCCCGGCTATTCCTGCAGGTCGCGAACCGGTCACATGTCGACCGAAATGTCTAGCGAAATGCCCGAATTGCTCGGAAACGCGAAAGCGTCATACGAGAAATGCGACTATGTAGGGATAAATCACCCGGAAATTTCGGAGTGGAAGCGCTGCTGCTCCTCGGCGGGCAGATCATCGATGAAGAGCACGCCGTCCAGGTGATCGACCTCGTGCTGGAGGACCCGGGCCAGGGTGCCGATCGCCCGCAGCGTCACCGGCCTGCCGTACATGTCCCTGCCGCGGGCGACGGCGGAGAACGACCGCTCCCTGGGCCACCAGACGCCGGGCGCGGAAAGGCACGCCTCGTCGGCCACCACGGTCCGCGCCGAAAGCTCCAGGCGCGGGTTCACGACGTGACCCGCCCTGCCCTCGACGGCGTAGGCGATCACCCGGAGCGGGACCCCGATCTGCGGCGCGGCGAGCCCGGCCCGGCCGGGACCGGCACGCAGCGTCGCGGTGAGCGACTTGACGAGATCACGCAGCGACCGGTCGAAGGTGGTGACGGGCTCGGCCGGGGCGCGCAGCGCCGGATCGGCGAACATCAGGATCTGCCGTACGGCCATGCACGCTCCCCGCGGCGACGAAGATCACAGAGAAGACGATCACAGAGAAGACGATGCCCGCTTAGGCGGGAGGCCAACCTTTCGCAAACGCCGGCTCAGCGGTCGGTGCCGCGGTCGCGGCGGCGCAGGTAACGCTCGAACTCGGCCGCGATGGCGTCCCCGCTCGCCTCGGGGAGCTCGGCCGCGTCCTTGCGCTCCTCCAGCTCCCTGACGTAGTCGGCCACCTCGCTGTCCTGCGATGCGAGCTCATCGACGCCGTGCTCCCAGGCTCGAGCCTCCTCGGCCAGGTCGCCGTACGGCACAGGGACGTCGAGGACGTCCTCGATGCGGCGCAGCAGCGCCAGCGTGGCCTTCGGGTTCGGCGGCTGGGCGACGTAGTGGGGGACCGACGCCCACAGGGAGACCGTACGCAGCCCGGCATGGCCGAGTGTGTGCTGCAGCACGCCCACGATGCCCGTGGGGCCTTCGTATTTGGTCGGCTCGAGGTTGAGCGAGCGGGCCATGCCCGGGTCGCTCACCGAGCCCACGATGGGCACCGGCCGGGTGTGCGGGGAGTCGTTGAGCAGCGCGCCGAGCAGGATGGCGAACTCCACTCCCAGGTCCTGGCACAGACCGACGATCTCCGCGCAGAACGACCGCCAGCGCATGTTGGGCTCGATGCCGCGCAGCAGCACCACGTCACGCTCGGCACCCGGCGGACGAGCCAGCAGCAGCCGCGTCGTCGGCCAGGTGATGGACCGGGTGAGACCGTCGCCCATCTCCACGATGGGACGGGTCATCTGGAAGTCGTAGTAGTCCTCCGGATCCAGCTCGACGAGCGGTGTCGCCTTCCACTCCGCCTCGAGGTGAGCGAGCACTCCGCTCGACGCCTCGCCGGCGTCGTTCCACCCTTCGAACGCGGCGATCAGCACCGGGTCGACGAGCTCTGGGAGCCCTTCGAGCTCGATCACGCCGCCTCCCTCACTGGCCCACGGGACGTATGGTCAAGTCCAAGACTATTCGCTGGGGGGAGCGGGGAGGCACGTTCGGCGGCTTTGACGGGCGTGCCGATAGTCTTTCCCCCATGAGCAGCAGCAGACCGTCCTTCCGAGAAGTGCTGTCCCAGCGAGTCCTGGTCGCCGACGGGGCAATGGGGACGATGCTGCAGTCCTACGACCCGACGCTCGACGACTTCCAGGGCCACGAGGGCTGCAACGACGTGCTCAACGTCAGCCGTCCCGACATCGTGCGGGCCGTCCACGACGCCTACCTCGCGGTCGGCGTCGACTGCGTCGAGACCAACACCTTCAACTCCAACCGCGCGGCCCTCGGCGAGTACGGCATCGCCGACCGGATCCATGAGTACTCCGAGGCCGGAGCACGGCTCGCCCGGGAGCGGGCCGACTCCTGGTCCACCGCCGATCACCCCCGGTTCGTGCTCGGCTCGATGGGACCGGGCACCAAGCTCCCCACCCTGGGGCATCTGCCGTACGCGACCCTGCGCGACGCCTACCGAGACAACGCGGCAGGGCTGATCGCGGGCGGGGCCGACGCATTGATCATCGAGACCTGCCAGGATCTGCTGCAGGTCAAGGCCGCGATCGTCGGCGCGAAGCGGGCGATCGAGGCCGCCGGGCGCGACGTGCCGATCATCGCGCAGGTGACCATCGAGACCAACGGCGCGATGCTGCTGGGCTCGGAGATCGGCGCGGCGCTGACCTCGGTCGAGCCGCTGGGCGCCGACCTGATCGGTCTCAACTGCGCCACCGGGCCGACCGAGATGAGCGAGCACCTGCGCCACCTCGCCAAGCACTCGCGCCTGCCGCTGTCCTGCATGCCGAACGCCGGGCTGCCGCAGCTCACGGCCGACGGCGCCCACTACCCGCTCACGCCCGGCGAGCTCGCCGACGCGCACGACGCGTTCCTGCGCGACTACGGGCTCGCGCTGGTGGGCGGCTGCTGCGGCACCACCCCCGAGCACATGCGCCAGGTCGTCGAGCGCGTGGACGGCCGGTCCCGGACCGTACGGCGGCCGCGTCCCGAGGCGGGGGCGGCATCCCTCTACCAGAGCGTGCCGTTCCGGCAGGACACGTCTTATCTGGCGATCGGCGAGCGGACCAACGCCAACGGCTCCAAGGCGTTCCGCGAGGCGATGCTGGCCGGCGACTACGAGGAGTGCGTCGAGATCGCCCGGGCGCAGGCCCGCGACGGCGCGCACATGCTGGACCTGTGCGTCGACTACGTCGGCAGGGACGGCGTCGCCGACATGAAGGAGCTGGCGTTCCGCTTCGCCACCGCCTCGACGCTGCCGATCGTGATCGACTCGACTGAGCCGGCCGTGCTGGAGGCCGGGCTGGAGATGCTCGGCGGCCGGGCGGTCGTCAACTCGGTGAACTACGAGGACGGCGACGGGCCCGACTCGCGCTTCACGAAGATCATGCGGCTGGTCCGGGAGCACGGCGCCGCCGTGGTCGCGCTGACCATCGACGAGGAGGGCCAGGCCCGAACCGCCGAGTGGAAGGTCGGGATCGCCTCCCGCCTGGTCGACGACCTCGTCGGGAACTGGGGCATGCGGGTCGAGGACATCGTCGTCGACTGCCTGACCTTCCCGATCGCCACCGGCCAGGAGGAGACCCGACGCGACGGCCTGGAGACGATCGAGGCGATCCGCGAACTCAAGCGCCGCTATCCGGGCGTGCAGACCACGCTTGGCCTGTCCAACATCTCGTTCGGCCTCAACCCGGCCGCGCGCATGGTGCTCAACTCGGTCTTCCTGAACGAGTGCGTCAACGCCGGGCTCGACTCGGCCATCGTGCACGCGTCCAAGATCCTGCCGATGGCCAGGATCCCCGACGAGCAGCGTCAGGTCGCGCTCGACCTGGTCTACGACCGGCGCCGGGACGGCTATGACCCGCTGCAGCGGTTCATGGAGCTGTTCGAGGGCGTCGACGCCGCGGCGATGAAGGCCGGCAAGGCGGCGGAACTGGCCGCGCTGCCGCTGTGGGAGCGGCTCAAGCGGCGGATCATCGACGGGGAGCGCAAGGGCCTGGAGGCCGACCTCGGCGACGCGCTCGCCCAGCGGCCCGCCCTGGAGATCATCAACGACGTGCTGCTCGACGGCATGAAGACGGTGGGCGAACTGTTCGGCTCCGGCCAGATGCAGCTCCCGTTCGTGCTCCAGTCGGCCGAGGTCATGAAGTCCGCCGTGGCGTACCTGGAACCGCACATGGATCGGGTCGAGGGCGCCACGAAGGGCCGGATCGTGCTGGCCACGGTCAAGGGCGACGTCCACGACATCGGCAAGAACCTGGTCGACATCATCCTGTCCAACAACGGCTACGAGGTGGTGAACCTCGGCATCAAGCAGCCGGTGTCGGCGATCCTGGAGGCGGCCGAGGAGAAGCAGGCCGACGTGGTCGGCATGTCCGGGCTGCTGGTGAAGTCGACGGTCGTCATGAAGGAGAACCTCGAGGAGATGAACTCCCGGGGGATCGCCGGCAGTTTCCCGGTGCTGCTCGGCGGCGCGGCGCTGACCCGGGCGTACGTCGAGCAGGACCTGGCCGACCTATTCCAGGGCGAGGTGCGCTACGCCAAGGACGCGTTCGAGGGCCTGCGGCTGATGGACGCGTTCATGGCGGTCAAGCGCGGCGAGGAGGGGGCCGCGCTGCCTCCGCTGCGGGAGCGCCGGGTCAAGACGGGCGCGGTGCTGAAGCGTACGGCCGTCGAGGACCTGCCGGACCGGTCGGACGTGGCCGGCGACAACCCGGTGCCCGTGCCGCCCTTCTTCGGCGACCGGGTGATCAAGGGCATTCCGCTCGCCGACTACGCCGCGTTCCTCGACGAGCGGGCCACGTTCATGGGCCAGTGGGGGCTGAAGGCGGCCAGGGGCGGCGACGGGCCGTCGTACGAGGAGCTCATCGAGACCGAGGGCCGGCCGCGGCTGCGCATGTGGCTGGACCGACTGCAGACCGAGAACCTGCTGGAGGCGGCAGTCGTCTACGGCTACTTCCCCTGCGTGAGCGAGGGCGACAGCCTGATCATCCTCGACGAGGCCGGCGACGAACGCACCCGCTTCACGTTCCCGCGCCAGCGCCGCGACCGGCACCTGTGCCTGGCCGACTTCTTCCGCCGCCGCGAGTCCGGCGAGGTCGACGTGGTCGCCTTCCAGGTCGTCACGATGGGCCACCGGATCAGCCAGGCCACGGCCGAACTGTTCGCGAAGGACGCCTACCGGGACTACCTGGAGCTTCACGGGCTGTCCGTCCAGCTCACCGAGGCGCTGGCGGAGTACTGGCACGCCCGGGTGCGCTCCGAACTGGGCATCGGGGGCGAGGAGTCGCTGGCCGACATGCTCAAGGTCGACATCACCGGCTGCCGCTACTCCTTCGGTTACCCCGCGTGTCCCAACCTTGAGGATCAGGTCCAGCTCATGGGGTTGCTCGAGCCGGCGCGGATCGGCGTCGAGCTGTCGGAGGGGTTCCAGCTCCACCCCGAGCAGGCCACCTCGGCGCTGGTCGCCCATCACCCGGAGGCGAAGTACTTCAACGTCTAGCAGGAAAGTTCTGGGAAGTCGGGGGAAAGGGGCGACGTGGACGCGGTGCTGTTCGACATGGACGGTCTGCTCGTCGACACCGAGCGGGTGTGGTTCGAAGTCGAGTGCGAGGTGGTCACCCGCCTCGGCGGGTCGTGGGGGCCGGAGCACCAGGAGCGGCTCGTCGGCGGCTCGTGGGAACGGAGCATCGCCTACATGCTGGAGCTGACCGGGGCCGACGTGGCCCCGGTCGTCATCGGATCGTGGCTGATGGACGGCATGGAGCGGCGCCTGGCGGCGGGCGTGGCGCCCATGCCGGGGGCGGTCGAGCTGTTGCGTGAGCTGGCCGACCACGGGATCCGCGCCGGACTTGTCACCTCATCCCTGCGGGCGATCGCCGACGCGGTGCTCAAGTTCGTCGGCCGCGAGCACTTCGAGGTGATCGTGACGGCCGACGACGTCACCCGGACCAAGCCCCACCCCGAGCCCTACCTCACGGCGACCCGCCTGCTGTCGGCCGACCCCGCGCGCTGCATCGTGCTCGAGGACTCGCCGAACGGGGTCGCGTCGGCGACGGCGGCCGGCTGCCGGGTGGTCGCCGTACCGAGCGTCCTGCCGATCGCCCAGGCGCCCGGACGGGTCGTCATGCCGTCGCTGCGGCACGTGGACGTGGAACTGCTCCGCTCGCTCGTCGTCTGATCGCCTCGCCTGTCCGCCCGGCCGGGCCCGCTCGTCCCTCCGCTCACCGTCCGGACCGGCCCCGGCGGAGGGCCGTATGGCGTGCCAGGATGGAAGAACGCCGTACGAGACGAGGGGTTCGTCATGACATATGACCAGATCGCGTGGCTGCCGCTTTGCGCCGGACTCACAGCCGTCGGGATCGTCCTCAGCTTCCTGGCCTTCCGCCGCAGGGGAGCGACAGCAGGCCTGCGCGCCACCGCGTGGTCGCTGCTGCCACTGGCCGCCTATCTGACCGGTGCGCACCGCACGCTGTGGGACATCGGCTCCGCCGCCGTCCGCTTCGTCGCCGGATTGGTGCTCTCGCCCGTGGTCTGGGCGGGGGTCGTCCTGGCCGGGCTGTCCGCCGTGCTCTTCGTCGTCTCCGGCGCCATGCGCGGCCGCGCCCTGTCCCGGGCCCGCGGTGCGGGCACGACGGGGAAGACCGAGCCGCGTCAGGTGGAGCGGCCCGCGACCACCGGACCCGCGACCACCGGACCCGCGACCACCGGACCCGCGACCACCGGGAGCATCGGCTCGGGCAAGTCTGGGCCCGTCAAGTCTGGGCCCGTCAAGTCAGGGCCCGTCAAGTCGGCGCCGCCCTCTGACGACTTCTCTGACATCGAGGAGATCCTCAAGCGGCGCGGCATCAGCTGACCGCATTCTGGGACAGTGTTACAGATCTTGTGCAATGTCACGGTTCCGGGACACAACCGAGATCAAGCCAAGATAGTTTATTCAAGATCAACACGAATGAGTTTCGCGTCAATCACAGTTGAGCCACAGGGTGCCCCTGGGGACTGGTCATCCCAGCTCAGGCCATAGATTCTGCCTCCGGGGGTCCGCATACCCATCGGACCTTCTTGGACAACGTCGTCTGGGATCCAGGGGGCTGACAGCACATGACCGCACCGCTCGACGTCTCCGGTGACGAGCAGCACGCCGCACCGGAAGCCGTCTCTCAGGGCGCGGGCGCCAAAGCCATCCAGGGCCGTTCACTCGGCCAGATCGCGTGGACGCGCCTCAAACGCGACAAGGTCGCGATGGGCGGCGGCTTTGTGATCATCTTCCTGATCCTGGTGGCGATCTTCGCGCCGATCCTCGTGAACTGGTTCGGGCACCCGCCGAACGAGTTCCACCAGGAGATGATCGACACCCTGACGATGCAGCCCAAGGGCGGCACCGGCATCAGTGCGGACTTCCTGTTCGGCGTCGAGCCGGTCAACGGGCGCGACCTGTTCAGCCGGGTTCTGTACGGCGCGCGGATCTCGCTGCTCGTGGCCTTCTTCGCCACACTGCTGTCGCTCGTCATCGGGACGATCATGGGTATCACCGCGGGCTACTTCGGTGGCTGGGTCGACACCCTGATCAGCCGCGTCATGGACGTCTTCCTCGCTTTCCCGCTGCTGGTCCTCGCGCTCGCGCTGGTCGGCGTGCTCGCCCAGTTCGAGACCCAGCTCGCGGTGAAGGGCGACACGCTCCGGATCCTCCTGCTGATCTTCGTCATCGGCTTCTTCAACTGGCCCTACATCGGGCGGATCATCCGGGGGCAGACGCTCTCCCTGCGGGAGCGGGAGTTCGTGGACGCCGCCCGCAGCCTCGGCGCCCGCGGGCCGTACATCCTGTTCCGGGAGATCCTGCCCAACCTGATCGCGCCGATCCTCATCTACGCGACGCTGCTGATCCCGACCAATGTGCTGTTCGAGGCGGCGCTGTCGTTCCTCGGTGTGGGCATCCAGCCGCCCACCGCCACGTGGGGCGGGATGCTGTCGGCGGCCGTCCGTTACTACACGGTGCCGCACTTCATGTTCTTCCCCGGCATGGCGATCTTCATCACCGTGCTGGCCTTCAACCTCTTCGGCGATGGTCTGCGCGACGCGCTCGACCCCAAGTCGTCCCGTTGATCTCCGTCCCAGCCGGCTCCCCGGCCGATCTCCACAGTTGATCTGCCCAGCTGATCCGCTCGGTTGATCCGCACAGTTCCCCAACTCCCATCCACAAGGGGTGTCAACCAATGAGAAAGAGATACGCCTCGTCGGCCCTTCTGGCCGCCGCTGTCGCGATGAGCCTGGGTCTGTCGGCCTGCGGCGGCGGCAGCGAGAAGAGCACCGGCACGGGTGACACCGGCAACGCGGCGGCCCAGGGCCCGCAGCCGGAGTTCAACGCCGCGGTGGAGAACGTGGTGAACCCCTCCGACAAGAAGGGAGGCACACTGAAGATGGCGGTCACCGAGGCGTGGGACTCCATCGACCCAGGGGACACCTACTACGCCATGTCCTGGAACTTCCTGCGCATCTACAGCCGGACGCTGGTGACCTACAACCTCGCCCCCGGCGCGAAGGGCCGCGAACTCGTCCCCGACCTGGCGGAGAGCCTCGGCGAGGCGACCGACGGCGGCAAGACCTGGACCTACAAGCTGCGCGCGGGCCTCAAGTTCGAGGACGGCACCCCCATCACGTCCAAGGACGTGAAGTACGCCGTGCTGCGCCAGCTCGACAAGGACACGTTCGTCAACGGCCCGACCTACTTCAACGACTACCTGGACCTGCCGAAGGACTTCAAGAGCGTCTACAAGACGCCGGACGTCAACACCGACTCCGCGATCGAGACGCCGGACGACCAGACGATCGTCTTCCACCTGAAGAAGCCCTTCGGCGGCTTCGACCAGTTCGCCGTGCTCCCCGCGACGGTCCCGGTGCCGAAGGACAAGGACACCGGCATCAAGTACCGCCAGCACCCCGTCGCCTCCGGCCCGTACATGTTCGAGAAGGTCGAGGAGGGCAAGCAGTACACCCTGGTGCGCAATCCCAACTGGGACCCGGCGACCGACCCGGTCCGCAAGGCGCTGCCGGACCGGTACGAGGTCCAGCTCGGCGTCGAGGCGAACGACCTGGACAACCGGATCATCGCGGGTGACCTGCACGTCGACATCGCCGGCACGGGCGTCCAGGCCGCGGCAGTCGGGACGATCATGGGTGACCCCGAGCTCAAGGCCCGGGCCGACAACCCGACCTCCCCGCGCACCTGGTACATCCCGATCCTCGACGACAACCCGCCGCTCGACAACGTCGAGTGCCGCAAGGCGGTCATCTACGCCGCCGACCGGGTGGGCCTGCAGAACGCCTACGGCGGGGAGCTCTCCGGCGAGATCGCCACGGGCCTCATGCCGCCGTCGATCGGCGGCTGGCAGAAGCTCGACCTCTACCCGACCGGCACCGGTGACGTGGAGAAGGCCAAGGCGGCCCTCGCGGCCTGCGGAAAGCCCGACGGGTTCGAGACGACGATGACCTTCCGCTCCGACCGTCCGAAGGAGCAGGCGGCCGCCGAGTCGATGCAGCAGGCGCTGGCCAAGGTCGGCATCAAGCTGACCCTGAAGGGGTTCCCCACCAGCGAGTACTTCGGCAGCTACGCCGGCAAGCCCGCCTACACCAAGAAGAACAACATCGGACTGGCCGCCCACGGCTGGCAGGCCGACTGGAACGACGGCTTCGGCTTCCTGTCGCAGATCGTGGACAGCCGGACGATCCGCGAGTCCGGCAACTACAACCTCAGCATCAAGAGCCCCGAGATCGACGCGCTGATCGACCAGGCCAGCGCCGAGACCGACGTCGCCAAGCGTGAGGCCATCTGGGGCGAGATCGACCGCAAGGTGATGGAGAACGCCTACGTGCTGCCCGCGGTGTGGGCGAAGGCGCTGACCCTCCGGGGCAAGGGCCTGACCAACGTCTACGTCACCGGCGCCTTCGACATGTACGACTTCCCGAGCTTGGGCGTCGAGTAACCGAGTCGAGCAACCGACAGGCAAGGCGCAAGGGGGCCGGCCGGACCGGCCGGCCCCCGGAGCCGGGGGAACAGTGGTCACTTACATCATCCGGCGGCTGATCGCCGCGGTGCTCATGCTGGTCGTGGTGAGCATCGTCACCTTCTCGATCTTTTTCGTGATCCCGAGACTCGCCGGGGTTACCGCCACCGACTTCGCCAACCGCTACGTCGGGAGCAAGGGCGCCACCGCGGAGACCGTGGTGCACCTGGCGGACAAGCTCGGCTTCAACGATCCGCTGACCGTGCAGTACGGCAGGTGGATCAAGGGGATCGTCGTCGGTTCCGACTTCGACACCGGGGCATCGATCGAGCACTGCCCGGCACCATGCCTCGGCTACTCCTTCATCACCAAGACGCCGGTGTGGCCGGAACTGCTGGACCGGTTGCCGGTGACGGCGTCGCTGGCGATCGGCGCGTCGATCATCTGGCTCGTCGCGGGTGTGGCCACCGGGGTGCTGTCCGCGCTGCGCCGGGGCAGCTTCTTCGACCGGGCCGCGATGGGCGTCGCACTCGCGGGCGTGTCGCTGCCGATCTTCTTCACCGGCATGATCTCGCTGGTCTTCTTCAGCTACAAGTTCGGCATCACCGCGCCGGGCGGCACCTTCGTGTCCTTCTCCGAGAGTCCGGTGCAGTGGGCGTACAGCCTGATCCTGCCGTGGATCACGCTGGCCTTCCTGTACGCCGCCAGCTACGCGAGGCTGACCCGCGCCGGAATGCTGGAGACCATGAGTGAGGACTACATCCGCACCGCCAGGGCGAAGGGCCTGCCGGAGTCCAGAGTGATCACCAAGCACGGCCTGCGCGCCGCACTCACCCCGATCGTCACGATCTTCGGTCTGGACGTCGGCCTGCTGCTGGGCGGCGCCATCCTGACCGAGACCACGTTCTCGTTGCCCGGGGTCGGCAGGTACGCGGTGCAGGCGATCAACGCCAACGACCTTCCGAAGATCATGGGGGTGGTCATGCTCACCACGTGCTTCGTGGTCGTCGCGAACCTGATCGTCGACCTGCTCTACGCGGTGGTGGACCCGAGGGTGAGGCTGGGATGACTTTCCTCGAACTGAAGGATCTGCGGATCCACTTCCCCACCGACGACGGACTGGTCAAGTCGGTCGACGGGCTGTCCTTCACGCTGGAGCGCGGCAAGACGCTCGGCATCGTCGGCGAGTCCGGATCGGGCAAGAGCGTCACCAGCCTGGGCATCCTGGGCCTGCACAAGGGCACTCGGGCGCGGATCTCCGGCGAGATCTGGCTGGACGGCGAGGAGCTCGTCGGCGCCAGCGTCGAGCATGTGCGTAAGCTGCGTGGCAAGAAGATGGCGATGATCTTCCAGGATCCGCTGTCCGCGATGCATCCGTACTACACGGTCGGCAACCAGATCATCGAGGCGTACCGGATCCACCACGACGTCAGCAAGAAGGTCGCGCGCAAGCACGCGATCGACATGCTCGCCCGGGTGGGCATCCCGCAGCCCGACCGCCGGGTCGACTCCTACCCGCACGAGTTCTCCGGCGGCATGCGGCAGCGGGCGATGATCGCGATGGCGCTGAGCTGCGACCCCGAGCTGCTGATCGCCGACGAGCCGACCACCGCGCTCGACGTGACCGTGCAGGCGCAGATCCTCGATCTCATGCGCGACCTGCAGCGCGACTTCAACGCGGCGCTGATCATCATCACGCACGACCTCGGCGTCGTGGCCGAGCTGTCCGACGACATCCTCGTGATGTACGGCGGAAAGTGCGTCGAGTACGGCTCGGCCGAGGACATCTTCGAGCGGCCCGAGCACCCCTATTCCTGGGGGCTGCTGGGCTCGATGCCGCGCCTGGACCGGGAGCCGACCGAGCGACTGCTCCCGATCCAGGGGTCGCCGCCGTCTCTGATCAACGTGCCGCCCGGATGCGCCTTCCACCCACGCTGTCCCTACGCCGACCGTACGGCGGGCCGGTCGCAGACCGAGGTACCCGAACTGCTGGAGACCCACGGCGGCCACCGGGTGCGCTGCCACCTGCCGAGCGACCAGCGGCGCGGCATCTGGGAGAACGAGATCAAGCCGAACCTGGAGGCGTCGTGACGACTGAGCCGCTGCTGACGGAGCCGCTGTTGTCCGTCCGGGGGCTGGAGAAGCACTTCCCGGTGACCGCCGGCCTGCTCAAGCGGCAGGTCGGCGCGGTCCGGGCCGTGGACGGCGTCAGCTTCGACGTGGTCAGGGGAGAGACGCTGGGCCTGGTGGGGGAGTCGGGGTGCGGCAAGACCACCACCGGCCGTCTGATCACCCGGCTGATCGAGCCGACCGGCGGAAAGATCGTGTTCGAGGGTGAGGACGTCACACACATGTCGCAGGGCCGCATGCGCCCGCTCCGCCGCGACATACAGATGATCTTCCAGGATCCCTACAGCTCGCTGAACCCCCGGCACACCGTCGGCGCCATCGTCGGCGCGCCGTTCCGGATCCAGGGGATCAAGACCGAGCACGGCGTCAAGAAGGCCGTGCAGGAGATCCTGGAACTGGTCGGCCTCAACCCCGAGCACTACAACCGCTATCCGCACGAGTTCTCCGGCGGCCAGCGGCAGCGGATCGGCATCGCCAGGACGCTCGCGCTCAAACCAAAGTTGATCATCGCGGACGAGCCGGTCTCCGCGCTCGACGTGTCGATCCAGGCCCAGGTGGTCAACCTGCTGGAGGACCTGCAGAACGAGCTCGATCTCACCTATGTGGTGATCGCGCACGACCTGTCGGTGGTCCGTCACATCAGCGACCGCGTCGCGGTGATGTACCTCGGCAAGATCGTCGAGATGGCCGACCGCAAGGCGCTGTACGAGACGCCGATGCACCCGTACACCAACGCGCTGCTGTCGGCGGTCCCGATCCCCGATACCAAGCGCCGCACCGAGCGGGAGCGCATCCGCCTGCAGGGTGACGTGCCCTCACCGCTCAACCCGCCGCCGGCGTGCCGGTTCCACACCCGGTGCTGGAAGGCGCAGGAGATCTGCCAGAAGGTCGAACCGCCGCTGACGGCACTCGCCCCCGGCCACCAGGTCGCCTGCCACTTCCCCGAGAACCTCTCCGGAAATCCCTCGGGGAACGCGCCGTCGGCGCCGGCGGACGGTCAGGAGAAGGAACCGGGAACGGCCAGCCCGGTCTCGTAGGCGAGGACGACCGCCTGGACCCGGTCGCGCAGCCCCAGCTTCGTGAGCACGTTGCCGACATGGGTCTTGACGGTCGTCTCGCTGACCACCAGCCCCGCGGCGATCTCGGCGTTCGACATGCCCTTGGCGATCAGGCGGAGCACCTCCAGTTCGCGCTCGGTCAGCCGGTCGAGCCGCGCCGGGGTCGCCTGCTGGTGCGCCGAGGGCAGCCGGGCCGCGAACTTGTCCAGCAGCCGCCGCGTCACGCTCGGCGCCACGATCGCGTCGCCGGCGGCCACCACCCGGATGGCCTGCACCAGGTCGTCCGGCGGCACGTCCTTCAGCAGGAACCCGCTCGCGCCGGCGCGCAGCGCCTCCACGATGTACTCATCCAGGTCGAACGTGGTCAGCACGAGCACCTTCGGGACGTGCGCGCTCGGCGCCGCATCCTTGACGATGCGCCGGGTCGCCTCGATGCCGTCGGTCCCCGGCATGCGCACGTCCATCAGCACGACGTCGGGCAGCAGGGCCCTGGACTGGTCCATCGCGGTCGCGCCGTCGCCGGCCTCGCCGACGACGGTGATGTCGGGCTCTGCCTCAAGGATGAACCGGAAGCCCGTACGCAGCAGCGGCTGGTCGTCAACCAGTAACACCCTGATCGTCATGCTGTTTCCTTGAGGGGGCCGCCCCCGAGGGGGCTGTGGGTGCGGGGGCTGTGTGTGAGGGGACTGTGTTTGAGGGGGCTGTGTGTGAGGGGGCTGTGATTGAGGGGGAACTGAGCACGGACCTCGAATCCACCCCCGCTCCGGGGGCCGATCCGCAGGACACCACCATAGAGCGCGACGCGCTCCCGGATGCCCACCAGCCCGTGCCCTTTCCCGTCGGGGCGGGCGGGATCGGCCGCCGCGCCGCGCCCGTCGTCTTCGACGTGGACCGTCAGCCGGTCCGGCTCGTACCGTACGGTCACCCAGGCGCCGGCCGCCGGTCCGGCGTGACGCAAGCTGTTGGTGAGGGCCTCCTGCACCAGGCGGTAGGCGGCCAGGTCGATGCCCGGCGGCAGCGCACGCCGGTCGCCCTCCACCCGTAACCGGATGCGCAGGCCGGCCTCCCGCATCTGCTCGACCAGCGTCTGCAGATCTGCCATGCCCGGCTGGGGACCTCGCTCGGCCGGGCCGTCCGTACGCAGCACGCCCACGATGTTGCGCATCTCGGCCATCGCCGTACGGCCCATCTCCTCGATCGCGGTCAGCGCGTCGCGTGTGACGCCGGGATCACTGTCGAGCATCTTGCGCGCGGCCGCGGCCTGGACGGTCATCACGCTGACATGGTGCGCCACGACGTCGTGCAGCTCGCGGGCGATCCGGGAGCGCTCCTCGGCCCGCGCCGCCCGGGTGTCGGCCTCGCGGGCACGCTCGAGCCGGTCCGCCCGTTGCACCAACTCGGCGAGGTAGGCGCGGCGCAGCCGGATGGCCCGGCCGCTCACCCAGCAGAGCATGATGATCACAATGATCACCGCGTGGTCGGGCCACGCCAGCGGGAGAGGTGAAAGGTCGGTCCCGACGGCGTAACCGACCATGGTGACGGCGAGGCCGGCCAGGCTCAGCGCCAGCCCCCGGTGCGCGGCCACCGTGTAGAGCAGGATCAGGCCGGCGATCTCGCTGAGCCCGGTGTGGTAACTGAGCGAGTCGAGCGCCCACTCCGGGACCGTGGTCAGCGCCAGCAGCATGAACGGCCAGCGCCGCCGCAGCGCCACGGGCAGTGTGCACAGCGCCGCCAGGATCAGGTTCAGCGCGTCCGGCGGGCGGATCTCCACGTGCAGGGCCGCCTGTAACCGCGCGACCCCCTCCGGGCCCATCAGCACGATCATGGCGAGTGAACAGGCCGTCAGCACCACCGCGAGGAGCGAGTCGCCGAACAGGGGATGAGACCTGAACCAGGACCGGAGACCGGCGGGGGTGGTGCGCACGTTCCAAATCTAGGCCGTCGATCTGGCAGTCCACCCTGCTCGGGAGGGATATCGGGCTCCTCCCAACGGATGAGGCACACCTGAGGACCTGCCGGTCACGGTTGGGTCACATCTCGTCGGTGGCGGCCCGCCTGCTCGCCCGCGCGGACAGACGCGGCTCCCGGTCCGGGACCGGCGGCGGCGTGCCGCCGAACTCCGGGCACAGCGCCTGGTGGTCGCACCAGTCGCACAGCCGGGAGCGCCGGGATCGCCACTCGCGGGTGCGGACCGCACGCTCGATCGCCGTCCACAGCGCCTGCACCTTGCGCTCGGTGGCCCGCAGGTCGGCCTCGTCCGGCACGTAGCGTAGGATCTCGCCGTTGCCCAGGTACATGAGCTGGAGCATCCGCGGCACGGCGCCGCCGCTGCGCCACAGCGCCAGCGCGTAGAACTTCATCTGGAACAGCGCCTTCGCCTCGAAGTCGCGCCCAGGAGCGGCGCCGGTCTTGTAGTCCACGATCCGCGTCTCGCCGGTGGGCGCCACGTCGAGACGGTCGATATAGCCGCGCAGCAGCAGGCCGCTGTCGAGCACGGTCTCCACGTACATCTCCCGCTGCGCCGGCTCCAGCCGCTGCGGATCCTCCAGCGTGAAGTAGCGCTCCACCATGCCCCGGGCCTGCGTCAGCCACGTGCCCTGCTCCTCGTCGCTGGAGAAGAGCCCGCCGTAGTCGGGCTCCTCCTCGAGCAGCCGGTTCCACTGCGGCTCCAGCAGGTCCAGCGCCGCCGCCACGGTACGGCCCTGCGCCGGAAGGTCGTACAGCCGCTCCAGCACGGCGTGGACGAGCGTGCCCCGCACCGCCGCCGGGGAGGGCCGCTCGGGAAGCTGGTCGATCACCCGGAACCGGTAGAGCAGCGGGCAGGTCATGAAGTCGCCGGCACGGGAGGGGGACAGCGCGCCGATGATCGAGCGCTCTTCGGCGAGGGTCATGCCCTGCACTGTAGGACACCCGCCCGACAGAACGCCTCTCGGCCTCATACGCTGATCCCACCTCGTGGCGCGTAGCATCGGGGTCAAGGGATGGAGGGCGGCGAGCATGAGCACACCTGTCAACGGGTCGTCCCCCGGGCTGCGGATGGGGCGCCCGTTCGGTATTCCGGTGTACGTCTCACCGACATGGCTCATCGTGGCGGCGTTCATCACGATCACTTTCCAGCCGCAGGTCGCCGACAGCCTGCCCGGCTACGGCGAGATGGCGACCTACGCGGTGGCGCTGGTCTTCGCGGTCCTGCTGTACCTCTCGGTCCTGCTGCACGAACTGGCCCACTGCGTCGTCGCCAAACACTACGGGCTGCCGGTGCGTCGCATCACGCTGTACATGCTGGGCGGCGTCTCGGAGATCGAGCGCGAGCCGGAGACGGCGGGCCGCGAGTTCAACGTCGCCTTCGCCGGTCCGCTGCTGTCGCTGGGACTGGCCGGGATCGGCTTCCTGGCGTACGAGTTCCTCGTGCCGCCCACCGGCATCGTCACCGTGCTGGTCTGGCAGCTGTGGGTGTCGAACCTGATCGTCGGCATCTTCAACCTGCTGCCGGGGCTGCCGCTCGACGGCGGCAGGATGCTGCGCGCCGCGGTCTGGAAGGCCACCAACCGGTCCGGGACCGGCACGCTCGCCGCCGCCTGGGTGGGCCGCAGCGTGGCCGTCGCGGTGGTCGCGGTGCCGCTGCTGCTGAACCTGATGGCCGGTCAGGAGCCGAGGCTCGGCCAGATGCTGTGGTCGGTCGTGCTCGCCTCGTTCATCTGGGTCGGGGCGTCCCAATCTCTGCGAGTCGCCCGGGTCAGGGCCCGGCTGCCGCAGCTGCGGGCCCGGCTGCTGGCCCGGCGGGCGATCCCGGTCACCGCGGGCACGCCGCTGGCCGAGGCGCTGCGCCGCGCCGCCGAGGCGGGCGCGGGCGCGATGGTCCTGGTCGACCACGACGGACGGCCGGTCGGGATCGTCAACGAGGCCGCCGTCAACGCCACCCCCGAGCAACGCAGGCCGTGGGTCGACGTCGGCTCCGTGACGCGCAGCCTGGAGCCGTCGCTCGTGCTCGGTGCCGACCTGGAGGGGGAGTCGCTGCTCGACGCCATGCGCGATGCCCCGGCGGGGGAGTACCTGTTGGTCGAGCGGGGTGGCGAAATCTACGGCGTGCTGGCCACCGCCGACGTCAACCGCGTGTTCAGCGGGGTCTGAACGTTCCGGTTGGGGTCGGTCCCAGGAGACCATCGGCTGTCACTTTTGCTACGTTCTGGGGGGCGAACGGTATCGGCCGCGGCGCCGTTCATCCGGTGGCGTTTCCGGGAGGGAGAGTTCTGTGACGGAACAGGGCGTGGGGGTGGTCCGCCCGCTGCCGGGGGAGGGCGTGGTCGCTCATCTGAACGGCTTAATGCTGGTGTGCGCGACCGGCCAGCCGGTCGAGGAGTTGCTGGGCGCGCTGCACGAGACGGTCGTGGCCGGCGGGGACGGCCGCGCCCTGGCCCGCAGGGTCGCCCATGTCCTCGCCCGGGCCATGGGCGGCCAGGTCACGAGTGAGCCGGTGGCCTGCGCGGTGGCCGGCCCGGTCGACGGCGGCGCGGCCGTGCTGGTGAGCGGCGCCGCGCTCGCGACCGTCTCGGGCGGCCCGGACGGCGACGTCCACCTGGCCGGGCGGGACGCGCTCACCTGGACCGACCGGCTGGTGGCCGGCCCGGTCACCAAGATCGAGTTGCGGCTTCCCGGCGCCGGACCGGCGGCCCCGTACGCGCGACTCGACGGCGGCGTGGTCACCGGAGCAGGCCTCGAATGCGACCTCACCCAGGGCGGCGAGCGCGCGTTCCCTCCGCTGCCGTCCGCCGTGCCGCAGCACCAGCCCCAGCCGGTGCGGCCCTCCCTGCCCGGCCCGCCCGAGCCGATCGCCGCACAGGAGCCGGTGGTTCCGGCGCCCGTCGCCCCCGGGCCGATAGCGCCGCCCGCGCCGCCCCCGCCGCTGCTGTCGTCCCCGCCCCTGCCGCCTCCGCTTCCGGCGCCGCAGGCCTCCCAGCCCCTGGCCGAGCCCATGCCCCCCATGCCCGATCAAGGCCACATATCCGGCCCGAATGGGGGACCGTTCTTCGGGCCGATCTCTGAGCCGATTCCGGGCCCGATTTCAGGTCCGTTTTCAGGGCCCGGCGCGGGGCCGGGAGACCGCGTGCCGTCCGAGGAGCAGGCACTGCCGGAAAACATGCCGCCGGACCTGGCCGCCGCGGACGAGGAGCCGGGAGAGATCACGCGGCTCGAGGCTCCCTCCGACTCCGGGGGACTGTTCATGGTCTACGGCGTCGACTGCATGAACGACCACTTCAACGATCCGCGCGCGCCGTACTGCGCGGTCTGCGGAGCTGGGATCGACCAGCGGGCCGTCGTGCCGTACAAGGGGCCCCGCCCGCAGTTGGGCGTGCTCGTGCTCGACGACGGGGTGGCGCTGTCGCTGGACGGCGACTACGTGCTGGGCCGCGACCCCGAGCGCGCTTCCGAGGTCCAGTCGGGTGAGGCCAGGCCGGCCCGGGTCACCAGCCCTGACGGCTCGGTGTCGCGGCGGCACCTGCGGGTGTCCCTGATCGGCTGGGACGTCAACCTCATCGACCTCGGCTCGGTCAACGGGACGCAGATCCAGCCGCCGGGTGACCCGAACTTCTACGACATCCCGCCGAACGAGCCGGTCCCGATCCTGCCCGGCACGACCGTAAGGGTCGGCGTCTCCCGGACCATGCGCTACGAGGCCCGCCGCGGCGCGTAGACATCCCCCAGCTCCTGTCCCGTGATCTTGCAGTTTCTCGCAACCCATCCTTCTGGCCTGCATGTTTCCTATGGGTGATCTTGCAGATACTCGCGGGCGAGCCGTCTGACCTGCACCTACGCATTCCGTGATCTTGCAGTTGTGAGTGCAAGATCACGGACGATGTTCTCGCTGTTCAGGGCATATGCCTGCGAGAAACTGCAAGATCATGAACGTGAAGTTCCTGGTCAGGGCCCGATGTGCGAGTATTCGCAAGATCACGGCTAGAGGGGGGGGCTCGTGATCACGGGACAGGATGTGGCGGGATGCGACGGGGGCCGGGGGTCATGGGCGCAGGCGCGCCCACTGGAGGTCGTCGACGCGGGTGCCGTCCGGGCCGGGCAGCAGGCCTTTCGCGAGGTGTTCGCGGGTGAAACCGGCCCGTTCGAGCACGCGGTGTGAGGCCGTGTTGCCCGGATCGGTGCCGGCGACGATCCTGCCGAGGGCGGTGTCGGCGAAGGCCCACTCCACGAGCAGGTTCACCGCCCGGGTGACCAGGCCCCGTCCGCGGAAGCGAGGGTGCAGGCTGTAGCCGACCATGGCCTGACCCAGCGGCGGGATGATGTTGGCGAGTTGGATGTCCCCCGCGAACGCACCGGTCGCGGCGTCTCTGATCGCCATGTCGGCCCGCTGCCCGGCCAGCCACCGGTGGCCGGCGTACCGGCAGCGTTCCTCGGTCTCCGCACGCTCGAGCGCCTTCGGGGGCACGCGGTAGCGCATGATGTCCGGCATGTTCGTCATCGCGTGCCAGTCGTCGGCGTCGGCCGCCGTCAGCGGCGTGAGCCGTACGACGCCGTCGCCGAGTGAGCCGTGCGGGAAGCCGCCGGGGAGGAACGGCAGGAGGGGCTTGATCGGGTCGCCGGAGTCCGTGGCCAGCCGGGCGAACGCCGCCATGTCGGCACGCGAGCCGTCCCGGTTGCCCCCCGCTCCGCGCAGCACGCCCTCACGGGTGAACCCGCCGCGGCAGGCGACCTGCTGGCTGGGGATGTTCTCGACGTCGGCCAGCAGCGATATGCGCGGCAACCCGTGGGCGAACGCCCAGTCGGCGAGCGCGCGCAGCGCGGTCGTCGCGATGCCCCGGCCGCGCGCCCACGGCGCGAGCCAGTAGCCCACATCGGCGCTGCCGAACTGATCCGGCGGCTTCAGGCCGATGGCGCCCAGGACCTCCTCGGTCGCTCGGTCGGCGATCACGAAGTAGGCCCCGCCGGCCTTCCAGGTGTCCGGTGTGGTCACAGCGATCCACGCCAGTGCGTCGTCCCGGGTGTACGGCGAAGGGAGGACCGGGATGAACCGGGCCGACACCGGATCGGCACAGGCCCGGGCGATGGCGTCGGCGTCCGCCTCGACGGGGAGTCGCAGGACGACCGGTCCGGCGGAGACGACCTCTGGGGGAAACATGCTCGATTGTTATCCGTCACGCGGCCGTCCCGCGACGGATTTCCCGCCTCGCCCAGGGCACTAGCCTTTTCGGCATGGGTTTTCGCAGGCACGGGCCGTTCCAGGCCGGAGATCAGGTTCAGCTCACCGACCCGAAGAACAAGCGGCACACGGTGACGCTGAAGGAGGGCGGGGTCTTCCACACGCACAAGGGGTCGATCCCGCACGACGACCTGATCGGGCAGCCGGAGGGCTCGGTCGTGCGCTCCTCGGGCGGCACGGCGTACTTGGCGTTCCGGCACCTGCTGCCGGACTACGTCCTGTCGATGCCGCGCGGCGCGGCGGTGATCTATCCCAAGGACGCGGCGCAGATCGTCGCGATGGCCGACATCTTCCCCGGCGCCAGAGTGGTGGAGGCCGGGGTGGGGTCGGGTGCGCTCACGTGCTTCCTGCTGCGCGCCGTCGGGCCCGAGGGGTCGGTCACATCCTATGAGCGGCGGGCGGACTTCGCCGAGGTGGCCACGAAGAACGTGCAGAAGTTCTTCGGCGGCCCGGTGGACCAGTGGCGGCTGGTGGTCGGCGACTTCGTGGCGTCGCTCGACGAGACGGACGTCGACCGGGTGATCCTCGACATGCTCGCGCCGTGGGAGTGCGTCGACGCCGCCGCCAAGGCGCTCACTCCGGGTGGCGTTATTTGCTGTTATGTCGCGACAACCACCCAGATGTCCAGAACGGTGGAAACCCTCCGCGAGCACGGGAGTTTCACCGAGCCCCACGCGTGGGAGACCTTGGTTCGCGACTGGCATGTCGAGGGCCTCGCCGTACGGCCCGATCATCGGATGGTCGGCCACACCGGCTTTCTTGTCACGGCCCGTCGCATGGCGGAGGGGGTCACCCCGCCGCCGAGGAGGAGGCGCCCGGCAAAGGGGGCGTACGGAGAAGGGGCCGAACTAGTGTGACGATTCAGCCACAAACCGGCAAAACCGCGTGACACGGGACCATAAGGGTGTGTTCCTAATGTTGAGCCGATTAAACGGTCCATTAGGTATCAAACGCCGAACACCCAACGTAACTACACGAACACTGCCCGGCCAGGTTACGTACAGCGCCAAGATAGGTAGGGTCTTGAGTAGTCGTTCTCGACGGGGAAGGAGGTGACGGGGCGTGGCAGCTCGCGACGACGCCGAGGCTCGAGCCGCGCAGCGCGAACGGGAGGTCGCGGATCTCACAACACAGGTCTCCTTCCTGCAGGAGGAGATCACCGCGCTGAGGCGGAAGCTGGCCGAGTCTCCCCGGCAGGCCAGGATCATCGAGGAGCGTCTCCATGAGGCGCAGGCCCAGGTGGCCGCCCTCACCAGCCAGAACGAGCGGCTGGTTTCCACCCTCAAGGAGGCCAGGGACCAGATAGTCGCCCTCAAGGAGGAGGTCGACCGGCTGGCACAGCCGCCGTCCGGCTTCGGAGTGTTCCTCGAGGCCAGGGAAGACGACACGGTGGAGGTGTTCACCGGCGGCCGCAAGCTCCGGGTGAACGTGAGCCCGGCCGTGGACGTCGAGTCGCTCAGGCGTGGCCAGGAGGTCATGCTGAACGAGGCGCTCAACGTCGTGGAGGCCCTCGGCTACGAGGATGTCGGCGAGATCGTCATGCTCAAGGAGCTCCTTGAGGACGGCGACCGCGCCCTCGTCATCTCGCACGCCGACGAGGAGCGGGTGGTCAAACTCGCGCACTCGCTGCTGGACCAGCCGCTGCGCGCCGGCGACTCCCTCCTGCTCGAACCCCGGTCGAACTACGTGTACGAGCGGATCCCGAAGGCCGAGGTCGAGGAGCTCGTGCTGGAGGAGGTCCCGGACATCTCCTACGAGGAGATCGGCGGTCTCAGCCGGCAGATCGAGCAGATCAGGGACGCCATCGAGCTGCCCTACCTGCACGCCGATCTGTTCCGGGAGCACCAGCTCCGCCCGCCGAAGGGCGTGCTGCTGTACGGCCCGCCCGGTTGCGGAAAGACGCTCATCGCCAAGGCGGTGGCCAACTCCCTGGCCAAGCAGGTCGCGGAGAAGACCGGCCAGTCCGGCAAGAGCTTCTTCCTCAACATCAAGGGTCCCGAACTGCTGAACAAGTACGTCGGCGAGACCGAGCGGCACATCCGCCTGGTCTTCCAGCGGGCCCGGGAGAAGGCGTCCGAGGGCACCCCGGTGATCGTGTTCTTCGACGAGATGGACTCGATCTTCCGGACCCGGGGATCCGGCGTCTCCTCCGACGTGGAGAACACCATCGTCCCTCAGCTGCTGTCGGAGATCGACGGAGTCGAGGGTCTGGAGAACGTCATCGTCATAGGCGCGTCCAACCGCGAGGACATGATCGACCCTGCGATCCTGCGGCCCGGCCGCCTGGACGTGAAGATCAAGATTGAGCGGCCGGACGCCGAGGCGGCCAAGGACATCTTCTCGAAGTACCTGGTCAGCGAACTGCCGCTGCACGGGGACGACTTGGCCGAGCATGACGGCAGCCGCGCGAGCACGATCCTGGAGATGATCCAGCGGGTCGTCGAGCGGATGTACGCCGAGAGCGAGGAGAACCGCTTCCTGGAGGTGACCTACGCCAACGGCGACAAGGAGGTCCTGTACTTCAAGGACTTCAACTCCGGGGCCATGATCCAGAACATCGTGGACCGCGGTAAGAAGATGGCGATCAAGGAGTTCCTCGACACCGGGCAGAAGGGCCTGCGGATCTCGCATCTGCTGGCCGCCTGTGTCGATGAGTTCTCCGAGAACGAGGACCTGCCCAACACCACCAACCCCGACGACTGGGCCCGCATCTCCGGCAAGAAGGGCGAGCGGATCGTCTACATCCGCACGCTCGTCCAGGGCAAGCAGGGCACCGAGGCCGGCCGGTCGATCGACACGGTCGCCAACACGGGCCAGTACCTGTAACCACCCGGTACCTGTCCGCGACGTGATGGGAGGCGGGGGCGCGATCCGGCCGGATCGCGCCCCCGCTTTCTTGTCGAATTCTCCTCGAACGCGGGGTCTCGGCAGCGTATCGGCCGCGTCTCCGCATGGACAAGATTCGTAAATCGGGGAACCGGTCCGGATGTGATCACGTCAAAGGGGAGTGATCTACCTAGGCGTTGCCGGGGACAAGGCCGCGGGGGGCCGGGCTACTGCGGACAGGGACACCGGAGACACGGCCAACGGGGGCGGCGACACCCAGGTGTTCAAGGGCCGCCGACTCGTCGAACTCGACGCCCTCAGGTTCGTCGCGGCGTTCGCCGTGATGTCGTTCCACTTCATGGCGGCCAGCCGCTCCCTGTGGAACCAGTTCCCGACCACGGTGTTTCCCGAGGTGAGCCGTCTGACGACGCTCGGCATCCTCGGTGTGGAGCTGTTCTTCCTCATCAGCGGGTTCGTCATCCTGATGAGCGTGTGGGGCCGCACGGTCGGCCAGTTCGCGATCTCCCGGGTGTCCCGGCTGTACCCGGCGTACTGGTTCGCCGTTTTGGTCATCTTCATTCTCTACCGCTTCAGCGGCGTCGCGGGCTTCGACCCCAAACTCGACGACGGCGAATACCTGCTCAACCTGACCATGCTGCAGGGCGCGTTCGGGGTGGGACACGCGGGCGGCGTCTTCTGGTCGCTGTGGGTGGAACTGCGGTTCTACGTCCTCGTCGCGGTGTTCTCGCTGTTCGGGATCACCGTACGGCGATGCCTGGTCTTCATGGGGGCCTGGCTCCTGCTGGCCCTGGCAGCCGAGATCACCCAGAACGAGGTGCTGGTCTTCGTCTTCCTGCCCCGGCAGGCTTCCTACTTCATCGGCGGAATGGCCTTCTACCTGATCTACCGGTTCGGCGCGCGGGCCTGGGCGCCGTGGGTGTTCGTGGCCGCCTCCTTCGCGATGTCCCTCTACGCGGCCCAGGAGCGTGTGGGGTCGCGGGTGGACGCGATCGGCCTCAAGCACTTCCCGGCGCCGCCGGAGGGAGTGTTCGTCGCGATAGCGCTGATCTACCTGCTGATGGCCGGCGTCGCGCTCGGCTGGCTGCGGTGGCTGCGCTGGCGGCCCCTGATCACCGTGGGGGCCCTCACCTACCCGCTTTACCTGCTGCACCAGAACGTCTCGGCGGTCCTCATCCCCAGCTACCGGGACGATCTCAACCCGTGGCTGCTCACCGCCATCACGATGGGCGTCTCGGCGGTCCTGGCCTATCTGGTTTACCGAATCGTCGACAAGCCAGGCCAGCGGCTGCTCAGGGCCGCGCTGGAGGCGTTGCGCGGCAGTGTCCGCCCCGCCGGAGGTTCCAGGCGAAGTCATCGGGCATCTGTGCCGTAAGTGTCCGGCAACAGGGCATAGAGAAAGGGCCAGGGAGTGTTGACGCGGCCCGCGTCCGGCAGGGCATGGTTTGTGAAACATGACCTAGGCTCGGGGATATAAGTGATGACGGCCTTGAGCGGGCGGGGTGCGAATGACGGTACGGCGGGTGATGGGCATCGAGACCGAGTACGGCATCGCCGTGCCCGGGCAGCCCGGGGCGAACGCGATGGTGACCTCCTCACAGGTCGTCAACGCCTACCTGGCGGCATCGGCCGCGCGTGCGCGCCGCGCGCGCTGGGATTTCGAGGAGGAGAATCCGCTCCGCGATGCCCGGGGCTTCGACCTGGCCCGTGAGGTGGCCGACCAGAGCCAGCTCACCGACGAGGACCTCGGCCTGGCCAACGTGATCCTCACCAACGGCGCGCGGCTGTACGTGGATCACGCCCATCCGGAGTACTCCACTCCCGAGTGCACCAATCCGCGCGCGGCGGTGATCTGGGACAAGGCGGGGGAGCGGGTCATGTACGACGCGGCGGTCCGCGCCTCGGCGATGCCCGGCAACGCCCCCATTCAGCTCTACAAGAACAACACCGACGCCAAGGGCGCCTCCTACGGCTGTCACGAGAACTACCTGATGCGCCGGGCCACGCCGTTCGCCGACATCGTCCGCCATCTGACGCCGTTCTTCGTGTCCCGCCAGGTGGTCTGCGGCGCGGGGAAGGTCGGCATCGGCCAGGACTCGCGCGGCGACGGCTTCCAGATCAGCCAGCGGGCCGACTTCTTCGAGGTCGAGGTCGGCCTGGAGACCACGCTCAAGCGGCCGATCATCAATACCCGGGACGAACCACACGCCGACCCCGAGAAGTACCGACGCCTCCACGTGATCATCGGCGACGCCAACATGTCGGAGATCTCGACATATCTGAAGCTGGGGACCACGGCGCTGGTGCTGGCGATGATCGAGGAGGGCTTCCTCACCGTCGACCTCACGCCCGAGTCGCCGGTCGCGGCGCTGCGGGCGGTGTCCCACGACCCGACCTGCCGGTACGAGATCGCCCTGCGTAACGGGCGGAAGATGACGGCCGTCCAGCTCCAGATGGAGTATCTCGAGCAGGCCCGCAAGTACGTCGAGGACCGGTTCGGCACGGGCGTCGACGAGATGACCAAGGACGTGCTGGCCCGCTGGGAGTCCGTGCTCACCCGGCTCGCCGAAGATCCGATGCAGCTTTCCAGAGAGCTCGACTGGGTGGCCAAGCTGGAGATCCTGGAGGGCTACCGCACCCGGGACGGGCTGCCCTGGTCCCACCCGCGCCTCCAACTCGTCGACCTGCAGTACTCCGACATCCGCCCCGACCGCGGTCTGTACAACCGCCTCGTGGCGCGGGGCCGGATGCAGCGGCTGGTGAGCGAGGAGGAGGTGGACCGTGCCGTCGAGCTGCCGCCCACCGACACCCGCGCCTACTTCCGCGGCCGGTGCCTGCGCCAGTACAGCGACGCGGTGGCGGCCGCCTCCTGGGATTCGGTGATCTTCGACATTCCGGGCCGGGAGTCGCTGCAGCGCGTGCCGACCCTGGAGCCGCTGCGCGGGACCAAGGCGCACGTGGGGGGCCTCCTCGACCGGTGCCGCACCGCCGCCGACCTCGTCGCCGCGCTCACCGGGGAGAGCTGACCGAGTCCCGTTCCCAGGCCGGGGCTCAGAGTGCTGAGCTGTGGGGAGCCGGGCCGTGGGGAGCCGGGCCGTGGGGAGCGGCGTTCAGCGCGCGTCGGCCCGGCGGCGCGGCCGGGATGCCGCGCCGCCGGAGAAACTCGATCAGCACGGCTGCCGTTTGCTCGGCCGTCGGCCGTCGGCGCGGGTCACGTCGCAGCAGCGCCGTCAGCAGGGCGGTGAGCGGCCCGGCCGACCGCGGCGGGACGGGTTCGTCGGCGGGGGCGGGGGGCACGCCCTCGATGCCGTAATACAGCGTGGCGCCGAATGACCACAGGTCGGCCGCGGCCGAGGCCGGCGCCCCGTGCAGCCGTTCGGGCGCGAGGTAGACCCCGGTCCGCGCGATCGGGACCGTGACGGACGACGAGGAGTCACGGTCGAAGGCCGCGATCCCGAAATCCGTGAGGACCACCCGGTCCTCGGTCAGCAGGACCGTGCCCGGCCGGATGTCCCCGTGCAGCACGCCCATCGCGTGCGTGTGCCGTACGCCGGCCAGGAGCTGGAAACCCACCCAGGCGCCCCAGTGCATCGGCAGGCGCCCCAGGTGTCGTACGGTATCGGCGAGCGTGAGGCCCTGTAACAGTTCGGTGACGATCCAGAGCCGACCCCGGTCCTCCAGCAGATCGTGCACGGTGATGATCGCCGGATGGCTCAGCCGGGCGGCGGAGCGCGCCTCGCGCAGAGCCTGCCGCCGAGCCGCCGGGAGGTCCACCTCATCCGCCCGGTACGGTGGCTGCACCTCCTTGATCGCGACGTCCCGCTTGAGGCGCAGATCGTGCGCGTGCCACATGATCCCCGCGCCGTCGCGGCGCAGTGGGGAAAGCAGCAGGTAGCGTTCCGCCAGCAGTCTCCGTTCTCCGGTCTCCATCAGCCACCCGTCGTCCCCTGTTCCCGTGGATCACATTCTCCCCGGGAACGGTCCCCGGGCGTGACCGTTGGCGGCGCCAGAGGGTCCGACCCCGATAACGATCCGGTCTACCTGGGCGATTGTGGAAAAGATCGCGGGACCTTTCGCGCGCATTGTCTGCCGGTTCGGGGAAGATATGGAGGGAGAGGGTCCCCCGAGCACCGGAGGTGGGAGAGATGGCGACCAAGGAGACCGGCGGTCAGAAGCAGACCGGCCGTCAGGACCATGAGGTCGAGGAGGTCGAGGCGCAGGCGTCCCCGGATGTGCAGGAGCGCCAGGAGAAGCTCACCGACGACGTCGACGCGATCCTCGACGAGATCGACGAGGTCCTCGAGGAGAACGCGGAGGAGTTCGTCCGCAGCTACGTGCAGAAGGGCGGACAGTAGCAGCTCCAGAAGCAGGAGAGAGCGGGTCAGAGCCGGGAAAGCCGGTCAGGCGCGATTTCGAAGGGACTTCGAAGGGACGGGCGCGAACCGCACCGAATTCTCTGAGACCTCCAGCGGGGCGGCGGGGAAGCCGAGCACATCGGCCAGGAAATCCCCGTGGATGATGGCCTCGGTGGCCACCGGATGCGCGGCCACCGGGCGGATCTCCAGCCATCCGCCCCTCTCCCGCTGTACGATCGCCATCACTCCCTCAGCCGAAACACCGGAAAGCACCCCCTCGTCGGCTCCGGCAGTGCTCGCCCGCCGTCGGGGTTCACTTCACCTACGTCCCGCTGTTCGCTCGCCGCCCGGAGAGATCCCGCCCGGAGAGATCCCGTCCGGAGAGATCTCGGCGGACTCGCCTCCCAGAGGGATCCCGACGGACTCGGCGTACTTGCGGGCGATCAGTTGGGCGGTGACGATGTCGCGCAGCGCCCCGTCCAGCCCGGTGAGCGGCGGTTCGCCCTGGGTGACGAACCGGTGGAAGGCGACGAGTTGCCGCTCGAACGCCTCGGCGACGTCCCGGAAGACCATCGTCCGTTCGGTGGTGCCCACCCGCGACCGGACGGTGAGCCGGGTGGGCGCGTTGAGGAGATACGGGGAGGGGAAGTGCAGTTCCAGCGAGCCGTGCTCGTGGTGCAGCGTAACCGTCTCGTGGTAGGCAGGATAGCTCGGCAGATAGTGCCAGCGCAGGCCGAACCTCCCGGAGCGCGACCCTGCTGATGATCCCGCCGGCGGCCCGGGCAGGACCCCGGCCACCTCGACCGACGGTGGGAAGGCGTCCAGCGGCCAGACGGCCACGTGATCCACGGTCGGCACCGTCTCGGTGTCCGGCCTGAAGGACGAACCAGGGGACGAACGGGCGGATGAACCGGCGGGCGGTCCAGTGGACGGCCCAGGGGACGGCTCGGTGAACAGCCGGATCAGTGACAGTTCGTGGCTGATGCTCCCCAGCAGGACCTGCGAGTAGAGCCGCCGCACCCGATCGGGCGCGGTGCCCAGCGCCGCGGTGATCGAGCGCTCCTCGGCCTCCAGGTACGGCGCGAGCCGCTCGGGGGCATGGCCGGAGGCGCGGGGCCGGGCGAACAGGCGTTGGGACTCCCCGGAGGGATGTAGCACGGTGACGTCCAGATGGCGTACGCACTCCGGGCCCCCGGCCTCATGGAGACACTCCAGCAGCCGCTGGACCGCGGGGTCGTACTGCTTCATGTAGCCGACCATCAGCCGGGCCCCGTGCTCCGTCAGGCCGCGCACCTCGGCGTGGCTGTAGGCCAGGGGCTTCTCGCACAGCACCCAGTGGCCGCGCTCCAGCGTTGCCCGCACAAGGCCGCCGTGACATCCGGGGGTGAGCACCAGCACCGCGTCGAACCCGTCCCCGTCCAGCATTTCCACCGGGTCGCCGTACGCCCGGGCGCCGATCTCGCCGCCGACCTCCTCGGCGTGGCCGAGGTCCAGATCGCACACCGCGGCGACCCGGAACATGTCCCGCCGCCGGGCCAGCAGGGGCAGGTAGACCACCTGCGCGACCACGCCCAGCCCTACGAGGCCCACCCTCAACGCGTCCACGGCCTTACCGTCCCCCCGCATCACCTGTTCACGGCATCACCTGTTCACGGCATCTGACGTCCCCCGGCCCGAACAGGTGGAAACCGTACGGCGCGGGCTCCGGTTCGCACTGAGCTGATCGGGAAGAGTGCAACGAGTGGGGAGACATGAGTAGGGTCGGGCGTAACAACGCAATCTTGGAGGGAGTCGCGTGGCATCTCAGCAGGCCTGGATGAACCACCTCTTCACTAACACGGGGTCGTCGTCGTTCACCGAGTTCCTCGGGGCGTACGCCCCGAATCTGCTGCCCACCCGGGAGCAGGCACTGGCGGCCCCGGTGGGCGACCAGATCCCGCACGCGACCACGATCGTCGCCGTGACCTGCGCGGGCGGAGTCGTCATGGCAGGTGACAGGCGCGCGACCTCCGGAAACATCATCTCGCAGCGGGACATCGAGAAGGTCTTCCGCACCGACGACTATTCCTGTATGGGCATCGCGGGCACCGCGAGCATGGGTCTGGAGGTGGCCCGACTCTTCCGGGTCGAGCTGGAGCACTACGAGAAGACGGAGGGCAGGTCGCTGTCCACCGAGGGCAAGGCCCAGCGCCTGGCCACCATGATCCGTGGCAATCTGGGCATGGCCATGCAGGGCCTGGCGGTCGTCCCGCTGTTCGCGGCGTACGACCCGAACGCGGGCAAGGGCCGCATCTTCAGCTACGACGTGGGCGGCGGGCCGTACGAACAGCATGATCACCACTCGATCGGCTCGGGCTCGATCTTCGCCCGGGGCTCGCTGAAGAAGCTGTACCGGCCCGGCTCCACCCCTCGGGACGCGGTGCTGGCGTGCCTGCACGCGCTCTACGACGCGGCCGACGACGACTCGGCGACCGGCGGGCCCGACGTCACGAGGAAGATCTGGCCGGTGGTCGCCGTGATCACTGAGGACGGCTTCCGCCGCCTGCCGGACGAGGAGGTCGCCGAGCTCGTCCAGTCGATGCTGGAGGGGCGGATGACCGAACCGGAAGGCCCGACCGCGCCGCTGCGCTGACGATAGAGAGAGGAACACCCCCGGTGTCCATGCCCTTTGGATATGCCTCACCCGAGCAGATCATGCGGGACAGGGCGGAGTATGCGCGTAAGGGCATCGCGCGTGGCCGCAGCGTGGTCGTCATGCAGTATGCGGACGGCATCCTGTTCGTGGCGCCCAACCCCTCCAAGGCCCTCCACAAGATCAGCGAGATCTATGACCGGATCGGTTTCGCCGCGGTCGGGCGGTACAACGAGTTCGAGTCGCTCCGCCTGGCCGGCATCCGCTACGCCGACATCAACGGATACACGTTCAACCGCGGCGACGTGACCGGCAGGGGGCTCGCCAACCTCTACGCCCAGCAGCTTGGGATGATCTTCACTGAGTCGATCAAGTCGCTTGAGGTGGAGATCGTCGTGGCCGAGGTCGGGGAGGCCCCTGCCGACGATCAGATCTACCGGCTCACCTTCGACGGCTCGGTCTTCGACGAGCAGGGCATGGCCGTCATCGGCGGTCAGTCCGACGCGGTGGCCGGGCGGCTCAAGGAACGCTACCAGGACGGGCTGCCGCTGCCGCGCGCCCTCGACGCGGCCCTGGCAGCGCTGACCGAGCCGGGTGGCGACCGGCCGCCGGCCACCCAGTTGGAGGTGGCGGTCCTGGACCGGAGCCGGGAGCATCGCAAGTTCCTCCGGCTCACCGGCGCACGTCTGGAGCGTCTGCTGGCCGAGGCCGAGGCATCCGCCGGGCCGCCTGAGGCCCCAGAGGGGGCCGAGAGCCAGGGAACCGCGGATGGGGGTACGGCTCCCGCGGGCGGCGAGGCTCCGCCGCCCACCGCGCCGGAGGGCGACGTCGACGCCGGCTCGCCGGAGTAGCCGGGAGGCAGGCCGGGGCCGTCGGATCGTACGGAGTCGTGATCGAGGTCATACTCATGGTCACAACCAGATTGAGAGTTCGCTAGTCTCATCCGGTTATGACGACATTTGACCTCTTCCGGCGGGTGGCGGTCCCGGCCGCGGCCGCCGTCACCCTCCTCTCCCTGGCCGCCTGTTCCGGCGCCGACGGCTCCCCCGCGCCCACCGTGACGGTGACGGTGACCGCGACGCCGTCGGAGCAGCCCGCCGAGCCGTCAGCCGAGCCGTCCGCGGAGACGCCGACCGAGGGGACGCCGGCGCCGGAGGGCTCGGCGAGCCCCGGACCGGTCGCCCAACCGACGGAGGACGATGAGCGGCCGCCGATCTCGGTCAAGACCCCGCCGATCCACGGGGAGGTCATCCAGTCCGATCCGGGGCACGACTTCACCAAGGGCATCAGTCCGAGCCGGGACGGCATCGTACGCGGGGAGATGCGGGCGATGCAGGACGCGAACGTGGCCGAGTACGTTCCCGTGCGCTTCGTGCGGGAGTACGGCGGTTCGACGACCGGCCACTTCGAGGGCCCGCCCAAGGGCGACGTGACGGCCTTCGCCGCGCCGATCGCCAAGGACGTCGTCTTCCTGAGCGCCGTCGGCTGCGACGGGAAGGATCAGACGATCGACGGAAACTACCTGGGCACCCAGCGCTGCTCGCGGGACAGGCTGGTCTCGCTGACCGACAAGGGCGGCTTGTACGCGCTGATCACGGTGAAGAACCGCCAGATCGTCGAGGTCGTGCAGATCTACGCGGCCTGATCCCTGTTCGATTCCCCGAAACGGGGAATAGGGTTAGGTGATGGACAGACGCATCTTCGGGCTGGAGAACGAGTACGGCGTCACCTGCACGTTCCGTGGGCAGCGGAGGCTGTCACCGGACGAGGTGGCGCGGTACCTGTTCCGGCGAGTGGTGTCCTGGGGCCGATCGAGCAACGTCTTCCTGCGCAACGGTGCGCGCCTCTACCTCGACGTGGGAAGCCATCCGGAGTACGCCACCCCGGAGTGCGACAACGTCGTGGAGTTGGTCACCCACGACAAGGCGGGTGAGCGCATCCTCGAAGGACTCCTCGTGGACGCGGAGAAGCGGCTCCGCGAGGAGGGCATCGCAGGGGACATCTACCTGTTCAAGAACAACACCGACTCGGCGGGCAACTCCTATGGTTGCCATGAGAACTACCTGGTCGGACGGCACGGGGAGTTCGGCCGGCTGGCCGACGTCCTCATCCCGTACCTGGTGACCCGGCAGATCATCTGCGGCGCCGGAAAGGTTCTGCAGACCCCGCGCGGCGCGGTCTACTGCGTGTCGCAGCGGGCCGAGCACATCTGGGAGGGGGTCTCCTCGGCGACCACCCGATCGCGGCCGATCATCAACACGAGGGATGAGCCGCACGCCGACGCCGAGCGGTTCCGCCGGCTCCACGTGATCGTCGGCGACTCGAACATGAGCGAGAGCACCATGCTGCTCAAGGTCGGCGCGACCGATCTGGTGCTGCGCATGATCGAGGCCGGCGTCGTGATGCGTGACCTGTCCCTGGAGAACCCGATCAGGGCCATCCGGGAGGTCTCCCACGACATGACCGGCCGGCGACGGGTCCGCCTGGCCAACGGACGGGAGGCCTCGTCACTGGAGATCCAGCAGGAGTACCTCACCAAGGCCGCCGACTTCGTCGAGCGACGCGGCGGCGACGAGATCAGCAAGCGGGTCCTGGAGCTGTGGGAGCGCACGCTCAGGGCGGTGGAGACGGGCGACCTCGACCTCGTCTCGCGGGAGATCGACTGGGTCACCAAGTACCAGATGATTGAACGTTACAGACAGAAGTACGATCTGCCGCTGTCGTCCCCCCGCGTCGCGCAGCTCGATCTGGCCTACCACGACGTGCACCGCAAGCGAGGTCTGTTCTACCTCCTGCAGAAGCGCGGGGCGGTCGAGCGGGTGGCGAGCGACGTCAAGATCTTCGAGGCGAAGTCGGTTCCGCCGCAGACCACGAGAGCCAAGCTGCGCGGAGAGTTCATCCGCAAGGCGCAGGAGAAACGGCGCGACTTCACCGTCGACTGGGTCCACCTGAAGCTGAACGACCAGGCCCAGCGCACGGTGCTGTGCAAGGATCCGTTCCGCAGCGTGGACGAGCGAGTGGAGAAGCTGATCGCCGGAATGTGATCCTTTATCTCGTGCAGACGGTGGGTTCGGGTAGTGTTTCCCGGACCCACTTGTCGTCCCGAGGAATCTCACATGCGCCGCCGTACGGCAATCGCCGCCGCCACCGTCATACCCTTGATGCTCGCCGCGGCCTGCGGCACCGCCCAGCGGACCACCGCCGGTGAGAGCCCCTCCGCCAGTGCCGCCGCGGCGCCGTCGGGGCCGGTGGCCTCCGCCGACGGCATCAAGGTCGAGGGGAGCGTCGGCAAGAAGCCCGACGTCACCTTCCCGGCCGGAAATCCCGCTCTGACCTCGGTCTCCCGCAGGATCATCGAGGGTGAAGGCACGCCGGCCAAGGACGGGGACGTGCTCGCCGCGAGTGTCACCGTCTACACCTGGGACGGCAAGGAGAACAAGTCGGCGGGCTCGGCCTACGACCAGGGCAGGGCGGAGTTCGTCAGCGTCAGCCCGCAACTGCCCAAGCCGCTGCACGAGGCCCTGGTCGGCGCGAAGCCGGGCAGCCGGACGCTGGCGGTCATCGCCAAGGACGTCCTGCCACCCCAGCAGGTCGAGGAGGCCAAGCAGCAGGGGGTCGACTTCGACACCACCAACCAGGTGATGGTGATCGACGTGGAGTCGGCGGTGCGGAAGTCCGTGGAGGGCGCCGCCGTCGACCCCGGCGTCAAGGGCGTCAAGGTGGAGAACCCGGATGGGGACAAGGCGCCCACGCTGACCACCAAGACCGACGCCAAGCCGTCCGACAAGCTCGTCGTCAAGACGGTGATCGAGGGCACCGGGCCCAAGGTCGAGGCCGGTCAGACGATCATGGCCCACTATGTCGGCAAGATCTGGGGCAGCGACAAGGAGTTCGACTCCAGTTGGAAGCGCGGCGAGCCCGCGTCGTTCTCCCTCGACCAGGTCGTGAAGGGATGGTCCCAGGGCCTCGCCGGGGTCCCGGTCGGCAGCCGCGTGCTGCTCACGATCCCGCCGGACCTCGGGTACGGCAAGGACGGCAACAAGGACGCCGGGATCAAGGGCACCGACACCCTGGTCTTCGTCGTCGACGTCCTCGGCGCGGCCTGACTCCTCTGAGGCGCGGAAGACCGCCGCCGGGCGTCCCGGCGGCGGTGGTCATACGATGGCGACGATGGCCTTGCTCCGTTGAAGGAGGGGTGTCGTGCGCTTTGACATGGTGGTGGAGACGCCGCGGGGATCACGCAACAAGTACGAGATGGATCCCGGACGGCAGCGGATCCGCCTGGACCGGCTGCTGTTCACCGCGACGGCCTATCCCTATGACTACGGTTTCCTGCCGCGCACCCTGGCCGAAGACGACGACCCGCTGGACGCGATGGCGCTGGGCGAGCTGCCGACCTTCCCCGGCTGCGTGATCGCCGTACGACCGGTCGGCGTCTTCTGGATGCACGACGAGAAGGGTCCCGACGCGAAGATTCTGTGCGTGCCCGCCACGGATGACCGCTTCGCCCATATCCGGGACATCACCGATGTCCAGCCGCACGTGCTGAACGAGATCGGCCACTTCTTCGAGGTCTACAAGGCCCTCGAACCCGGCAAGAGCGCCGACACCCGGGGATGGGAGCCTCGGCCGAACGCGGAAACCGTGATAGACGACGCGCTGAGCCGGTTCACCTCGATCTCGTAGCGCGTGATCCCGTGGGACACGACCTAGACTCCGCCTGTGGAAGTCGATGACCGCGACGGGGTGCGCGAACTGCTGCGCCCCGGCGGCACGCTGGTGGTGGTCGGCCTGGCCCACGAGACGACCCCGGCGGAGTGGGCGGCGACGATCGCGGTCGCCCCGATCGTACGGATCGCGAAAGTGCTGCGTCGCGCCAGTGGCCCCGAGGCATGCTGGTGGCCGACCCGCGGGGCAGGTGCGATCCGCGGCACGGCGGCTGCTGCCCGGAATGCGCTATCGCCGACACGTGCTCCGCCGCTACTCCCTGACCTGGCATAAAACTTCCTGACCTGGCGTAAACCCAACATGCTAGAGAGTTTCCCGTCGATCTTTATCGCAGAGGCGAAGGGTCAGGTGCATGGCCAACTGCAGCACCAGTGTGACCCGACTGCGTCAACTGCTGGACCGCCCGGACCACATCGTGTAGCTCCCTGCCCTGGGCGTGGCCGGCGGTTGAGGACATGCCGCAGGGAAAAGAGCACTCCACTACAAAATTGTAGTCCGCTTAAAATTAGGAGTAGGGTCCACCTATGGGAGAGGGGCTGCGGGAGCGTAAGAAGCGGCAGATGCGGCAGCGCATCTCTGAAGTGGCCATCGGCCTGTTCGTCGAGCGTGGCTTCGACAATGTCACAGTCACCGAGATCGCTGCCGTTGCCGAGGTGTCGGTGAACACCGTCTACAACTACTTTGAAGCCAAGGAGGACCTCGTCCTGCCGCCAGAGGATGCCTCTCCGTGGCGGCTGGCCGATGTCGTGCGGCAGCGCTGTCCGGGCGATTCGGCGGCGGGCGCAGTGCTGGCCTGGCTGCGCGAGGAGATACGTGGCCGGGAGCGCCGGGTAGGCCTGAGCGCCGGGTTCGGGCGCGTACTCGAGATGATGCGGGCCGCTCCCACGCTGTCCGCGCGGCTGGAGGACCTCGGCCGCCAGATGACCGACGCGCTGGCCGTTGTACTGGCCGAGGAGACCGGTGCCGCACTGGACGACCCGCTGCCGCGCGCGGTCGCCTGGCACATCGGGTGCCTGCACGCGCTGGTCTACGCCGAGATCGGTAGGCGGATCACAGCAGGAGAGTGTCCCGACGTGATCGCCACCGCCGTGCTGGAATTGCTGGACGTCGTGGAGGGGCTGCTGGGCGAGCAGGTTCTCGGATATGCCGTGCGTGAGGGATGAGCGCGTGTTCAGAGTGACGATCAGAGGCAAGTTCAAGGGGCTCGACGACATCGGCCGGGCCGCCGTGCTGGCGGCGAGCGGGGCCGCGTACACGGAGACCGGAATGTTCACCCACGACCAGAGCATGTCGGTTTTCACCTTTCGCTGCCAGGCGCCGGCCGGGCCCGATGACGGCGAGGACGACGCCGTTCTGCACGCCATGGTCGCCCTTGACTCGCATGGGCACCTGTACGAGATCCTGAAGGTCGCGGTCACGGACATGCGTGAGATTAAGGTGCGTCGTCGGCGATGAAGTTCGAAGCGCACGCGGCTTGATCGACAGCTGTTACGAGGCGAGCAGGTCGGCGGCGTGGTGGCCGGCGGCTGCCGAGGCCAGGAAGTAGGCGGTGTCCTCCTCCAGGCCGCGGCCCATCGTGGACAGCCGGACCGGTGCGGCCTTGAGCGCGTCGAGCAGCCCGTCGACGGGCACGGTGACGAGCTCGTGGCGCGCGGCCAGCGGCGCGGCCTGCTCGCGCACCCGATCGCCCAGCTCACCCGGCAGCTCGGGCAGCACGACCCGGGCCGGGGCCAGCGCCACGCGTCCGTAGGCGGTGAGCGAGTGATGTGACACCCCTATGTGGCGGTCGCGCCGGTCGCCCTCGCTGATCCGAAGGGCGGCCACCGGCCGTCCGGACAGCACGGCGGCGGCGTTCACCGCTTCTCCTGCGCACACGCCGGAGAAGCCCCAGCGGGTGCCGGTGCCGAGGTTGCCCGGGCCCTGCGCCACCACGGCCACGTCGGCGTGGAGCACGTGGCGGGCGGCGAGCAGCCCGGTGTGCAGGGTGACCGCCTCCAGGTCGCCGCCGAACGCCTGCCCGACGGTGATCACCCCGCACAGCCATTCGCGCGCCCTCAGCTCGGCGCACGACATCGAGAACCACGCGGGGAGCGCCCCGCCGTCCTGCATCACGTACGCCACCCGGGGCCGGTCGCCATCGCCCGCATGCGAATAGAGGCCGCACAGGATCGCGGGCAGCGCCGAGTGCAGATCGGCGATCACGACCGGCATGCCGTCGACCGAGTCCGCCTCCCGGAGCGCCTCGTGGTACGGCGAGCCCTGTTCGTCCGCGCCCGCCACGGTCGCCTGCAGCGGCGTGTAGCGCGCCTTGACCAGATGGCCGGGACCGGCGGGATCGGCCGGCAACCGGTCGGGCACCGCGACCACCATGGCGTACCCTCCCGTGCCGAGGCCCATGGCGAGTGCGGTCGTGTTGAGCAGCACGACGTCGCCGGTCTCGGGCCGGCCCACCAGCGCGGGATAGGCCAGCGCCCGGCAGCGGCCGTCCTCGGTGGCGACCTCCAGTTCCACCGCCCCCGGCCACTCGCGCCGGACCCCCGTCACCTCGCCTTTGCGCCATCGGATCACCAGGAAAGGGTAGCGTTCTGCCTGGGAAAGGAGGCCTTATGTCACGGCGGAAGACCGAGCGGCTGCTCAACCTGGTGATCTGCCTGCTCGCCACGCACCGGCCGCTGAGCGCGGAGCAGATCAGGCATGCCGTCCCGGGCTACGACCCGGACAACGACGAGGCCTTCCAGCGCATGTTCGAGCGCGACAAGAACGAGCTGCGCGAGATCGGCATCCCACTCGAGGTGCACAAGGACCCGTGGGAGGACGATCCCGGCTATCGGATCCCGCGTGAGGCCTACGAGCTGCCCGAGATCACCCTGGAGCCGGACGAGGCCGCCGTGCTCGGCCTGGCCGCCCAGGTCTGGCAGCGGGCCAGCCTCGCCGACGCGGCCGGCGGGGCGCTGCTCAAGCTCCGGGCCGGGGGAGTGCGCACCGACCTCGCGGAAACCCCGTTGGAGCTGCGGCTGCACACCCGCGACCCGGCCTTCCCCACGCTGTGGGAGGCGGTGCGCGACCGGCGGGTGGTGACCTTCGACTACCGCTCGGCCGGCAGCGAGGCCGTGCTCACCCGGGTCGTCGAACCCTGGGGTGTGGTGAGCCGCTACGGGAGGTGGTACGTCGTGGGACACGACCGCGACCGGGACGCCTCCCGGGTCTTCCGGCTGAGCCGGATCGCCGGCCGCGTCGCGACGGTCGGCCGTCCCGGAGCGTTCACCGTGCCCGAGGGCGTGGATCTGCGGGCGATGGTCGGCTACCAGGAGCGGCCGGTCGAGCGGGTCGCGCTGGTCCTGGTACGGCAGGGCACCTGCCTGGGCCTGCGGCACCTCGCCCGAGCCGTACGGACCGGGTCCGACGGGTGGGACGAGGCCGAGGTGATGTTCGCCGAACCCGAGCGGCTGGCGGGCTGGATCGCCAGCCTGGGCCCGCACGCGAAGGTCGTCGATCCACCGGACGCGCGGGAGGCCGTGATCCGCCGGCTGAAGGGGGCCCAGTTGAAGGAGGCCCAGTTGAAGGAGGCCCAGGGGAAGGAGGCACTGCGATGAGTTCCGACCGGCTGCCGCGGCTGCTGGCGCTCGTGCCGTACCTGATGTCGCACCCGGGGGCGCAGGTCCCCGAGGTGGCGCGGCTGTTCGGCCTGTCGGAGAAGCAGCTCATCGACGACCTGCAGCTCGTCTGGATGTGCGGTCTGCCGGGGCACACCCCGGGCGACCTGATCGACGTGTCGTGGGACGGCGGCGAGATCCTCATCGACAACGCCGACACGATCGCCCGCCCGCTGAAGCTGGGCGTGGACGAGGCGAGCGCGCTGCTGGTGGCGCTGCGGATGCTCGACGAACTGCCGGAGTTCCAGGGCCGCGACGTGCTGGGCCGGGTGATCGCCAAGCTGGAGCAGGCGGCGGGCGAGGGCGCGGCCACGGTCAGCAGCCAGGTGCATGTGGAACTCGGTGCGGCGCCCGACGCCCACGCGGTGATCACGGACGCGGCCCGGCGCGGCCGGCGGCTGTCCCTGCGCTACTACGTGCCGGGGCGCGACGAGATCACCCCGCGCGAGGTCGACCCGCTGCGCGTGGTGCTGGTGGACGGGCGGCACTACCTGGAGGGCTGGTGCTACCGCGCCGAGGCGATGCGGATGTTCCGCATCGACCGGATCATCGACGTCGAGGTCCTGGACGTGCCGGCCGATCCACCGGCCGAGGCCGAGCCGATGGACGTCGCCGAGGGCGTCTTCCGGCCCTCCGACCGCGACGAACTCGTCGAGCTGGAGCTCAGTCCGGCCGGCCGCTGGGTCGCCGAGTACTACCCGTGTGAGGAGGTCGCCGAGCTGGGCGAGGGCCGCCTGCGGGTGACGCTCCGCGCCCGCGACCAGTCCTGGGTCGTACGGCTCGCGCTGCGGCTCGGTGAGAGCGGGCGCGTGGTGTCTCCCGCGTCTCTGGCCGACCAGGTCGCGGCCACCGCCGAGGCGGCGCTGGCCAACTACGCGTCGGCCGGCTGACCGCCCCCATCACGTCCCGATAGCATCCAATTAGCATGGCGGGCATGACGTGGATCTTCGCCGGAAGCGGTCTGGCGGTCGCCGGGCTCGCCATCCTGGCGGTCTTGGCCGTACGGATGGTCGCCGCGGCGCGTGGCCTCGGCTCGGAGTTGGACCGGGCACGGCGCATGCTGCCGCGGGAGGGGGACGAACCGCCCGGGTTGCGCGTACGATCGGGGGGGACGGCACGACCTTCGCTTTAAGGAGATGTCATGGGCAGTCTTGGACCCACGGAATTGATTCTGATCCTTCTGGTTCTGGTCCTCCTGTTCGGCGCGAAGAAGCTGCCCGACACCGCCAAGGCGCTGGGGCAGTCGCTGCGCATGTTCAAGAAGGAGACCGGCAAGCTCAGCGACGAGGACTCCGACGACGTCGTGCGGGCGAAGGCGGAGCCCGTCGCGGCCGCGCAGCTCCCGCCCGCGGGCCCGTCCGTCGAGGAGCGGTTGCGCTCGCTCGAGGAGGAGAACCGGCGGCTCAAGGAGTCGCAGGCTCCGGTCAGCGCGCAGGCGCAGAACGAGCGGAACCCCGGCTGAGACCTGCCACCGCGTTTCGCCGGCCTCCCACCCGTCTCTTGACATAGGACTAGCGTGATGGCTCTGCTGAAGCGATCGACTCCCGCCGTCTCGGATGACGGGCGGATGACTCTGATGGAGCACATCCGCGAGCTCCGCAACCGGTTGATCAAGGCCATCCTGGCCGTGGTGGCGGGCACCGTCCTCGGGTTCGTCTTCTTCGAACCCATCTGGAAGTTCCTGAAGCAGCCGTACTGTCGGCTCCCCCAGGCCCACCAGCTGGACAAGGACAAGTGTCTGCTGTTCGTCAACGGGGTGTTCGACTCGTTCTTCGTGAACCTCAAGGTCGCGCTGATGTTCGGCCTGGTGGTGTCGGCCGGGTTCTGGCTGTACCAGCTGTGGGCGTTCGTCACCCCAGGGCTGTACCGGAACGAGCGGCGCTACACCGTGGCGTTCCTCGGACTGGCCGTGCCGCTGTTCACCGCCGGGGCGGCGCTGGCCTACTTCATCATGGACAAGGGACTGGGGCTGCTCCTCGGCTTCGCCCCCGAGGACACGCTGAACCTCCTCACCATCAACGACTACCTGAACTTCACGCTCGGTATGCTGGCGATCTTCGGGGTCTCGTTCCTGATGCCGCTGCTGATGGTGTTCCTGAACGTGGTCGGTGTGCTGCGCTTCGCCACCGTGGCCAAGCACCAGCGGATGGTCGTCTTCCTGCTGTTCGTCTTCTCGGCGGTGGCCACGCCCAGCCAGGACCCGATCAGCATGCTGATGCTGGCCCTGCCGATGGTCGGGCTGTTCTACGTCGCGCAGGCGATCATGTTCTTCCGCGACAGGAAACGCGAGGCCGCCGACGCGGCGCATGCCCGCGCGATCGAGGAGGAGCTCGACGGCCCGGTCACGACCTCCGACCCCGAGCCCTAAGGATCTGAACGAGGAGCTTTCCGCCAGACGGGACGGCCCGGAATCCGGTTATCGGTAGGGTTGGCGGTATGAGTACGCCTGCGGAACGCTACGCCGCATTCCGTCAACAGCAGGCCGAATCCGGGCCCGCCCTCACCTCGTTCCGTGGCCTGTACGACTTCGAGCTCGACGAGTTCCAGCTCGACGCCTGCCGGGCGCTCGAGGCGGGCGACGGTGTGCTGGTGGCGGCGCCGACCGGGTCGGGCAAGACCGTCGTCGGGGAGTTCGCCGTCCACCTCGCCGTCCAGCGCGGCAGCAAGTGCTTCTACACCACTCCCATCAAGGCGCTGTCCAACCAGAAGTACAACGACCTGGTCCGCCGGTACGGCGCCGCCAAGGTGGGCCTGCTGACCGGGGACAACAGCGTCAACGGCGAGGCGCCGATCGTGGTCATGACCACCGAGGTGCTGCGCAACATGCTGTACGCGGGCTCGCCCACGTTGGCCGGGCTCGCCTACGTCGTGATGGACGAGGTGCACTACCTCGCCGACCGGTTCCGGGGGGCGGTCTGGGAAGAGGTGATCATCCACCTGCCCGAGTCGGTCCGCGTGGTCGCCCTGTCCGCGACGGTCAGCAACGCCGAGGAGTTCGGCGAGTGGCTCGGCGAGGTCCGCGGCGACACCACCGTGATCGTCGACGAGCACCGGCCGGTGCCGCTGTGGCAGCACATGCTGGTCGGCAAGCGGATGTACGACCTGTTCGTCTACGAGGGCGACGACAGCCAGCGGGTCAACCCGGCGCTGATGCGGATCACCCGGGACGAGGCCCGTCTGGCGCAGACGCGAGGCAGGCGGGGCTACTCGAGGCCGGGGCGGGTGAACACCTCCAATCGCGCGGACGTGATCGAGAAGCTCGACGCGGAAGGGTTGCTGCCCGCGATCACCTTCATCTTCTCCCGGGCGGGCTGCGACGCCGCCGTGATGCAGTGCAACTACGCCGGGCTGCGCCTGACCACGGATCGGGAGCGGATGGAGATCCGCCACGTCGTCGACGAGCGCACCGCGCACCTGCCCGACGAGGACCTCGCCGTGCTGGGCTATCTGGAGTGGCGTGACTGCCTGGAGCGCGGCCTGGCGGCCCATCACGCGGGCATGCTCCCGGCCTTCAAGGAGGTCGTGGAGGAGCTGTTCACCAGGGGCCTGGTCAAGGCCGTGTTCGCCACCGAGACGCTGGCGCTCGGCATCAACATGCCGGCCAGGTCCGTGGTGATCGAGAAGCTCGACAAGTGGAACGGCGAGACCCACGCCGATCTCACGCCGGGGGAGTACACCCAGCTCACCGGCCGGGCCGGGCGGCGTGGCATCGACGTCGAGGGCCACGCCGTGGTGATCTGGCAGCCGGGCATGGATCCGCTCAGCGTCGCCGGTCTCGCCGGCACCCGGACCTACCCGCTGCGCTCCAGCTTCCAGCCGTCGTACAACATGGCCGTCAACCTCGTCGGCCAGGTCGGCCGCGACCGCGCCAGGACGCTGCTGGAGGACTCCTTCGCCCAGTTCCAGGCCGACCGGGCGGTCGTCGGGCTGGCCCGGCAGCTCCGCAAGGCCGAGCAGGCGCTCGAGGGCTATGCGGAGGCGATGACCTGCCACCTGGGGGACTTCCAGGAGTACGCGGCGATGCGCAGGCGGCTGTCGGACCGGGAGGCCGAGCTGTCGCGGCAGCGCGGCGCGGCCCGCCGGGCGCAGGCCGTACAGTCCCTGGAGGTGCTGCGGCCGGGGGACGTCATCCGCGTGCCCGGCGGCCGCCGCGCGGGCCTGGCGGTGGTGCTCGACCCCGGGGTGAACCCGCGCGGCGTGAGCGGGCGCGGGGTGAACGGGCGCGGCGAGGGACCTTCTCCGCTCGTGCTGACCATCGGCAAGCAGGTCAAGCGGCTGTCGGCGGCGGACTTCCCGGTGCCGGTCGAGCCCATCGAGAAGATCAGGATCCCGAAGAACTTCAACGCGCGCTCTCCGAAGGAGCGGGCCGACCTGGTAGCCACCGTGCACGCCAAGATCGGCGACCGTGACCTCGGCAAGCCCGAACGGGCCCGGGACCACGCGGTGGAGGACGAGGAGGTGGCCCGGCTGCGGCGGGAGCTGCGCCGGCATCCCTGCCACGGCTGCGACGAGCGCGAGGATCACGCCCGGTGGGCCGAGCGCTACCACAAACTGCTCCGGGAGACCGAGGGGCTGCGCCGCCGGGTCGAGAGCCGATCCCACGTGATCGCGCGGACCTTCGACCGGGTCTGCGGGGTGCTTGACCAGCTCGGCTACCTGGACGGAGAGACGGTCACCGAGCAGGGCCGGCGCCTGGCCAAGATCTACACCGAGCTGGACCTGCTCACCTCCGAGTGCCTGCGCGCGGGCGTGTGGGAGGGGCTCGACCCGGCCGAGTTGGCCGCGTGCGTGTCGTCGCTGGTGTACGAGTCCCGGCAGTCGGACGACACGCGCAGCCCGAAGATTCCCGGCGGGGCGGCCCGCGACGCGCTCGCCGAGATGGTCCGGCTCTGGGGTGAGCTGGAGGAGATCGAGCGGGACCACGGCCTGTCGTTCATCCGGGAACCCGACCTGGGTTTCGCCTGGGTGGCCTTCCGCTGGGCCAAGGGCCACAGCCTCGACGCCGTGCTCACCGACTGCGACCTGGCCGCGGGCGACTTCGTGCGCTGGGTCAAGCAACTGCTCGACCTGCTCGGCCAGCTCAAGGACGCCTCTCCGCGCGGCGCCAAGGTGGGCGACACCGCGGCCAAGGCGATCGAGGCCATGCGCCGCGGCGTCGTCGCCTACTCCTCGGTGAGCTGAGCGCGGCCGGCGCGGCTCAACTGAGCACGGCGAGCAGGCGGTTCAGCGGGCTGTCCAGGCCGCACCGCTCCGACAGGGCGACCAGGCGCTCGGGATCGCGCGGCTTGGCCGGGCGGGTCAGGTCCAACTCGGGAACCGGCGCGTCCTGCACGACCCCGACCACGACCGGGGCGACCTCCAGGTAGTCGCGGGCCGCCGCGAGCTTGCCGCGGGCGCCGCGGGGGAGGCTCTCGGTGGTGCCCGCGGGCGCGTCCAGCGCGGCCAGCAGGGCCGCCAGCGAGCCGAACCGGGTGATCAGGGCGGCCGCCGTCTTGTCGCCGATCCCGGCCACGCCGGGCAGGCCGTCGCTCGGGTCGCCGCGCAGCGTGGCGAAGTCGGCGTACGCCCGGCCCGGGATTCCGTACTTCTGATGGACAAACGCCTCATCGACCACCTGAAGGTTGCGAATTCCCCTTACTGTGTAAAGGGCCCGGCAGGGTTTCGCGTCGTCGACGAGCTGGAACAGGTCCCGGTCACCGGTGACGATGTCCACCGCGCCCGACGCCCGGGCCGTGAGTGTGCCGATCACGTCGTCGGCCTCGTAGCCGGGAACGCCGACCCGGGCGATGCCGACGGCGTCCAGGACCTGCTCGATCACGGGAACCTGCGGGGTCAGCGCGTCGGGCACGGTCTCCGCCCCGTCATCGGTCGCCACCCGGTGGGCTTTGTACGACGGGATCGCGGCCACCCGGAACGCCGGCCGCCAGTCGGCGTCCATGCACGCCGCGAGCCGCGTGGGGGAGTGGTCCCGGACGAGCGTTGCGATCATGTCGATGAGCCCCCGCACCGCGTTGACCGGCATGCCGTCCGGAGCGGTCACCGACTCGGGCACGCCGTAGAACGCGCGGAAGTAGAGCGACGGGGTGTCAAGAAGCATCAGCACCCGCCCATTGTGTCCCGACCGCAGGTGTCTCGGGGCTCAGAGCCCGGCCTTGAGAGCGATGAGCGCGGCCTGGGTGCGGTCGGCCGCTCCGAGCTTGACCAGGATCGCCGAGACGTGGTTGGCGGCCGTCTTGGCCGAGATGTGCAGGGTACGGGCGATCGCGGGGTTGTCGTGGCCGGCGGCGACCAGTGCGAGGACCTCACGTTCCCGCTGGGTCAGCTGGGGGAACGGCGGAGCGAAGTTCAGGCCTGCGACCGCCCTGCGGCCGACGGACGAGCCGAAGATGACCTGACCGTCGGCAACCGCCCTGATCGCCCGCACGATCTCCTCACGCGAGGCTCCCTTGAGGAGGTAGCCGCTCGCCCCGGCGGCCATGGCCGCACCGATGAGGTGGTCGTCGGCGGCCATGGTCAGCATGAGGATCCCCAGGCGGGGCTGTAGCGCGAGCAGACGCGACAGGGCGTGAATGCCGGAACCGTCCGGCAGGTGCACATCCATCACGACGACGTCGGGCGCCTGTTCGCCGACCAGGGCCGCGGCCTCGGCGGCCGTGCCCGCGACGCCCACGACCGAGATGCCTTCGACGTCGAGGGCCAGGCGGAGACCGTCGATGAGCATCGGGTGGTCGTCGACGAGGACGACGCGGATCGGGTCAGTCATCGAGACGTTCCTCCGTTGCCGTCAGGGGCACGGCCAGGGGCAGAGTCGCTCGCACTTCGGTTCCGACGCCGGGGCCGCCGACGGACCAGGAACCGCCGACCTCCTCGGCGCGCAGCCGCATGTTCGGCATCCCGCCGCCGGCCGTCGCGTCCGGCGGGATGCCCCGGCCGTCGTCGGCGATCCTCAGCTCCACATCGGCCCCGGCGACCGTCATCGTGACCTCGCACCGTGACGCCTGCGCGTGCTTCGCGACGTTCTGCAGGGCCTCGTTGACGATCCAGTACACGGCGGCTTCGACCGAGGGATCGAGACGGTCGGCGCCCGGTGCGATGTCGGCCGTCACCGTCATGTTGTCCGACGAGAAGCGCCGTACGAGCGTCGCGAGCGCGCCGCTCAGCCCCAGATCCGTCACCACCGCCGGACCGAGGTCGTCGATGACCCGGCGGATGTCCGACAGCGCCGTGGCGAGATCGGAGCGTACCTCGGCGATCAACACCGCGCCACGCTCCGGTCGGTGCGGCAGCAGCTCGGCCGCTACCTCGGTTTTCAGTCCGAGTGCCGTCAGCGTGGAGGCGACTCCGTCGTGCAGGTCCCGGCGTAGCCGTCGGCGCTCCTGCTCGCGGACGGCCACGAGATCCGCCCGATGCCGCCGCAACGCGGCGGTCAACGAACTGGCGTAGGCGGCTGCTCCGGCCTGCCGCGCGAGATCCTCGAGTAGCCGCCGGTCGGTCGGGGCGAACTCCGTCTCCCCGGCACGCAGCCCGACGACGAGGGCGCCGAGATCTTCACCGTGATGGCGCAGGGCCAGATGAACCACGCGGTCCTGCGGTCGGCCGGCGGATGCGACGGGGGCCGTGCCGGCCGCCCGCAGTTCGACGGCCACCCAGGGCAGTCGCAGACTGGCGGCGGCCAACTCGGTGAGGTGCCGCAATCCCTCACCTGGCTCGCCGGCCGCCTCCAAGGTGGTGCCGAACGCCGACAGGACGGCGTACGGCTCGGTTCGCCGACCGTAGAGGAGACGTTCGATCCAGTCGCGTAGCCGCCGCTGCACGGGGGTCAGGCCGACGCACACGATCAGAGCCGCGACCGGCACGCCGGTGACGTCGTTGCCGAGAAGGATGGTCGATGCGGTGACGGCGCCGACGAACACCGCGACGACGCAGCCGGTGAGCGCCAGGAAGGTGAGTGCGCGTCCGACCGTGGCGCGGACGTCCCACAACGCGCCGCGGACGATGCCGAAACTGACTGCGGCCGTCAGGCACACCGTGCTCGGCACGGCCATCCCGTATATCCAGGGACCTGGCGGCTCGATCAGCAGCAGGCCGATCCCCGTGTTCACGACGGCGAGCCAGAACACCAGGCGCACGGTCGGCCGCAGGCGGGCGTCGATGCCGCGTAGCCGTAATCGCATGGCGACGACAGAGCTGAGGAAGGCGGCGTTGATGGCGGCCACCGCGAACGGCAGTGCCGAGGGCGCCCACGCGACGCCGCCGATCGGGTTCGCGACGGACGCCAGAGGCCCGTCGGCCGCGAGCGGACCGGGGGTCAGCGCGGTCACCAGCACGGCGGCGACGTTGGCCGCGCCGGCAAGCGGAAGCGCGACCCGCCACCGGGGCGACGGCAGATCACCGGCAGGGAAGAGCAGATAGACGGCGGCGGCCGCCCCGAGGTGGGGGAAGAACACCCAACCGCCCACCCAGCCGGTCCAGGCCGCCTCCGCGACGCGTCCGTCGATCGCCGCGAGCGACGCATGCGCGGTCAAGGCGCCGCTTGCCGCCAGGCACAGTCCGCCCGCCGCGAGCAGCCACCCGAACGGCATCCTCGGTCTTGCGTACGCCGTCACCGTGCCGGCGGTGAGCCAGCTCATCGCGGTCACGGCTTCGGCCGGCACCCGCCATCGGCCGCCGGTCCATCCGGCGTGGGCGTAGTCGGCGACGGCGAGGGCCGTCAGGGCGCCGCCGAGCACGAACATGACCGCCACCCACCACCGCACACGACCCGCCACGTCACAATTCCACCAGGTCGCCCCGGTGCTCGTCACGGGCTGACTTCCCGGCGCGACCGGGAGGATTTCCCGGCGCCCACCGCTGCCCGGCTCATGACATCGGGACTGATCCGCGTGCACCCTGCCGCCATGACTTCAACAGACCTCGGCCGCGGCGCCCGGCTGACCACAGGCATCGCCGGGCTGGTAGGCGTGGCGGTGCTCGGCTACTTCATCACCTTCGCGACCCTGCCGGACGTGACGGCGTCGGACGCGCCCGGTGCGATCACCGCCTGGCTCGCCGATCCAGCCACCGCGTCCACCGCCCTGACCGCGCTGGCCGTCGGTGCCCTGTCCTACGTCCTCCTCCTGGTGTTCCTCGGAGGCATCCGAAGGCTCGTCGGCATGTGGGACCCGGACGGCATCTGGCCGTCCGTCACCGGCCTCGCCCTGACCCTCTTCCTGGCGGGGGCGCTGGTCAGCGATGCGTTCGCCTGGGCGGTGCCACTGACCCGCCGGACCGCGCCCGCGATGACCGTGCCACCCGAACTCGTGGCACTGCTCGACCGCGGCTGGCTGGTCGCACTGGTCGAGGCACAACTGGCGCTCGGCGTGGCGATCGGGGCGGCGACGATGGCAGGGCTCGCCGCCCGCCGCCGGGGTGTCCAGGTGCCCCGAATCGTGCTCGGTCTCGGAGCTGTCGCCGCCTTCGCGGTCGTCCCGCTCATCCTGATGCCGGACACATCGGCCGTCTTCCTCGCCACGAACCAGCTGCGCCTGCTGTGGATCGTCGCGGTGTCGATCTGGCTCGTCGCCCGACCGGGCACCCGAACCCTCTGAACGGCCGGCTCCGGCCGTGTCACGTGCGGCCGGTCAGCCGCATGGCCAGCAGGCACACGTCGTCCTCGGGGTTGGGCCCGCCGACCGCCTCGACGAACCGGTCGAGCTTCGCGCCGAAGTCCGCACCGGGATCCGTTCCGGCGTCGACGGCCACATCCTCGGGGGCGACCTCCTCGGCGGCGCGGACGGCGAGCGACACCCCCTCGCCGATATCGCGGTCGCGCCGTTCGACGAGGCCGTCGGTGAACATCAGCAGCAGGTCGCCGGGGGCGAGCCCGACCTCCGCCATGCCGTACGGCGGGTTCGCCGTCGCGCCCAGCACGACCCCGGCGGGGGCCGCGAGCTGGCGGGCGGCGCCGTGCCGCACCAGGATGGGGGCGGGGTGACCGGCCTGCGCCCAGGAGAGCCGGCGCGTGGCCGGATCGAAGTGGCCGCAGACCACCGTTGCGGTCGTGTCCGCGAACCCGTCCAGCACGAGGGCGTTGAGCTGGGCGAGCAGCAGACCCGGGGAGGCCCCTGTCATGCTCAGCCCGAGCAGTGCCCGCCGCAGGCGGGTCATCTTGTCGATCGCCGGCTCTCCGTGGCCGGACACGTCGCCGACGGCCAGGAACAGCCGTCCGTCCGGCAGCTGAACCGCCTCGTGCCAGTCGCCTCCCAGGCCGGTGGCGTCGCCGGCCGGGACGGAGCGGACCGCGATGCCGGCGTAGGGGAGGTCGTTCGAGCTCGCCGGCCCGGGCAGGACCGCGTCCCGCAGGCCAGCGGCGGCATGGGCCCGCTCGGCGGCTCGTGCCCGGACATCGTGCAGTTGCCGCCACGACTCCGGTACGGGGTCGTCGGCGGGGGGGAGGGACGGCTGCGCGCCGTCCACTAGGCCGACCATGGAACTCGCTCTCCGGATGCTCTCGGATACGGGGACGGGGTAGAACGGAACGTGATCGTTCTAGCGCGGAGCGTAGCAGTAGTCTGCACCGCCGGGATGGGATTTCTTCTATGCGGTGGAATAAACACCCGGCTCTCGGCGGTCGCCGCGTGTCGCCTTCCGGCGGCGATCACCGTCTCGGGGTGGCACTAGATTGGGTGGTGTGACAACGACGTCCTCTGAGCTCTATCCGGTGGCCCGCCTGGCCGAGGTCCGCGAGGCCGCCGCCCGAGCCGGTCTCGGGGCCCTGCTGCTGACTCCCGGTCCTGATCTACGCTATGTCACCGGCTATGACGCGCTGCCCCTGGAGCGGCTGACCTGCCTCGCCGTGCCCGCCACCGGGGAGCCGTTCCTGACGGTGCCGCGCCTGGAACTGCCGGCGGCCGAGCACTCGCAGGCCGCCCGGCTCGGGATCGAGTTCGTGGCCTGGGACGAGACAGACGATCCATACGAAGAGGTGGCGCGCAGGCTGGGCGCCGTCGGACGGGTCGGCCTCGCCGACCGCATGTGGGCCATGCAGTCGCTGCGGTTCCGCGCTGTCATGCCGGAGGCCGAGCAGGTGCTCGCCGGGAGCGCGCTGCGCGAGCTGCGCATGCGCAAGACACCGGCCGAGAGGGCGGCGCTGGCGGAGGCCGGGGCGGCCATCGACGCCGTGCACAACCTGGTCCCGAGCCTGCTGAAGGCCGGCCGGACCGAGCGCGAGGTCGGCAGGGACATCGCCGAGGCGATCATCGACGCCGGGCACACCCGGGTCGACTTCGTGATCGTCGGCTCCGGGCCGAACGGCGCGAGCCCCCACCACGAGCTGTCCGACCGGATGATCCAGCCCGGCGAGCCCGTTGTGGTCGACATCGGCGGGACCATGCCGAGCGGTTACTGCTCCGACTCCACCCGGGTGTACTGCATCGGCGAGCCTCCGGCGGAGTTCGCGGCCTACTACGAGGTGCTCAGGAGCGCCCAGGAGGCGGCCTGCGCTCATGTGCGGCCGGGGGTGACCTGCGAGTCGGTGGACGCCGCCGCCCGCGAGGTGATCGCTGAGGCGGGCTTCGGCGACCGCTTCATCCACCGCACCGGTCACGGCATCGGCCTGGAGACCCACGAGGAGCCGTACATCGTCAGCGGCAACACCGAGCCGATGGAGCCGGGCTTCGCCTTCTCCGTCGAGCCCGGCATCTACCTGCCCGGCAAGCACGGCGCCCGGATCGAGGACATCGTCGTCTGCGGTGAGACCGCCGGCGAGCGGATGAACAACACCACCCGCGACCTGGTCGTCGTGTAGCCGGGCGCCGGCGGCGAGCAGGGGTGATCGTCGGGTAAGCGGATTGCAACCGGCGAACGTTAGTGTACGGATCATGATCAAGCGATCCGTTCTCATCGGCGCCGTCGTCGCGGCGGGCGCCACCCTGACGCTGCTGCCGTCCGGGCCCGCCTCCGCCCAGGCGGGCGCCTCCGCGGCGGCGCCCGCCCCCGCGAAGACGGCCGGAGCGTTGTTCAATGCCTGGCAGCGGGGAGACCGCGCCGCCGCGGCCCGCCACGCCCTGCCGGCCGCGGTCAAGACCCTGTTCGCCTATCCGTACCGTGCGCCGGACGAGTTCGCCGGGTGTGTCCGCAACGCCTGCCGGTTCGTGCACACCAGCGTCCGCGTGCCCGGCGGGCTGAACGGCGTACTGATGATCGTGTCCGGGTCGAAGGTCGCGAAGGTCTACACCTCCCGGCATCTCAGCGCGCCGTCCGCGGCCGCGAAGGGACTCTTCACGGCCTGGAAGCGGCACGACCGCGACGCCGGGTTGGAGGTGGCCGCCACGAAGGCCGTCGCCACGCTGTTCCGCGCCCGGTACGACGTGCACGGCGTGCGGTACTACTACCAGGGCTGCAGCGCCGAGCCGAAGGGATACTCCTGCGCCTGGTCCTACGAGGGCGGCGCGATGCTGATGCACGTCCGGGGCTCCAAGGCCGCCGGATACCAGGTCGCCTCGATCGGTCACATCGCCGACTGAGCCCCGTTCGAACCCCCTGTTCCAACCCGCTGTTCGAACCTTCAGGCGTTGGCGGCCTCGCCGGTGCCTGCGCCTCGCCTGCGGAGCCGTACGAGGTCCTGGTGGGCCTCGTGGTGAGTGTCGTGGTGGGTGGCGTCCGGATCGTCCGTTGCCGGGCCTTCGACGGTGAAGCCCGCGTCGCGGATCAACTGGAGGTCGTCCTGGCCCGGCTGCCCCTCGCTGGTGAGGTAGTCGCCCAGGAAGATCGAGTTCGCCACGTGGAGCGCCAGCGACTGCATGCTCCGCAGGTGGATCTCCCGCCCGCCGCCGATCCTGATCTCCGCGGATGGACAGACGAAGCGGACCATGGCGAGGATGCGCAGGCACCGCTGCGGGGTCAGGTTCCACTCCCCGCCCAGCGGCGTGCCCTCGAACGGGATGAGGAAGTTGACGGGGATCGAGTCGGGGGCCAGCTCACGCAGCGCGAACGCGACGTCGACCAGGTCCTCGTCGCTCTCACCCATGCCCGCGATGAGACCGGAGCAGGGGGACAGCCCCGCCTTCTTCGCCATGCCGACGGTCTCCACCCGGTCATCGAAGGTATGGGTGCTGCAGATGTCGGCGTAGGTGGCCTCGGAGGTGTTCAGGTTGTGGTTGTAGGCGTCGGCGCCGGCATGGCACAGCCGGTCGGCCTGGCCGTCGGAGAGCAGCCCGAGGCAGGCGCACACCTCGACGCCGGGATGATCGGCCTTGATCGCGGAGATGCTCCGCGCGACCCTGTCGACGTCCCGGTCGGTGGGGCCGCGGCCGCTGGCGACCAGGCAGACCCGCCTGGCGCCGCCGGCGATGCCCGCGGCGGCGCTCGTGACCGCCTCCTCGGTGCTCAGCCAGGTGTACTTGAGCACGTCGGCCTTGGAGCCGAGCCGCTGAGAGCAGTAGGTGCAGTCCTCCGGGCAGAGTCCGCTCTTCAGGTTGACCAGATAGTTGAGCTTGACCCGCCTGCCGAAGAAGTGGCGGCGCACCCGGAAGGCCGCGGCGACCACGTCCAGGATGTCGTCGTCCGGCGTGCCCAGCACGGCACACGCCTCGTCGCGGGCCAGCGGCTCCAGGCGGATCGCCTTCTCCGCCAGTGCCTCGAGTGAAATCATTCTTCGCCTCTCCGTTCACGTGATCGATCGACGATCAAGGGGACCGGACCCAGCATGCCATCCCGTCCCGGAAGAGGGGAGGAGACCGGTTACGTCAGGCGACCAGGGGTAGGCGGAGGTTTGACCGACACCTGACACCAATGAACCTGACTACGCCGCTGGGGGATGACATGGCGAGCAGCGAGTTCTGGCCGTACGGTTTCAGCCCACTGGACGAACTGATCTCCCGGTTCTTCGGGAGGGAGCCCGTCGGCTCGGGCCGGCCGGTGGACATCGGGCGGCTGCTGAGTGAGGACGCGATCGAGTTGCTCCGTGTCGCGGTGGCGAAGGCGGCCGAGTGCGGCGCGCCGTACCTCGACACCGAACATCTGCTGTGGGCCGCCACCCAGGTTGACGCGTCACGGCGGCTGCTTGAGCAGGCCGGAGCGGATCCGGATGAACTGGGCGGGAGCGTGGCGGACATGGCCGAGCGGCGCGAGCCGCGCCAGGGGCCGATGCCGCTGTCCCCGGCGGCGAAACGGGCACTGCTCGACGCGCGGCGGATCGCCAGAGCCACCGGGCACTCCTACATCGGTCCGGATCACCTCGTCTTGGCGCTGTCGGCCAACCCCGACTCGATGGCGGGACGGTTGCTGCGGCGGATCTCCCCGCAGGCGCTGGGCGCGGACACGGCGACGGGCGTCGCCGAGCCGGTGCCGTCCCGGCGGCCGCCGAGCACGACCCCGACGCTGGACCAGTACGGCACGGACCTGACCGAGCTGGCCAAGGAGGGCAGGATCGACCCGGTGATCGGCCGGGACGACGAGATCGCCCAGACGGTCGAGGTGCTGTCGCGGCGCACCAAGAACAATCCGGTGCTGCTGGGCGATCCCGGCGTGGGCAAGACCGCGATCGTCGAGGGGCTGGCGCAGCGGGTGGTCGACGGGGCGGTGCCGGAGACCCTGCGCGGCAAGCGCGTGGTGCAGATCGATCTCGCCGGGATGGTCGCCGGCACCAAGTTCCGCGGCGAGTTCGAGGAACGGCTGAAGAAAGTCATGGACGAGATCCGCGACCACGGCGACGATCTCGTCGTGTTCATCGACGAGATGCACACGGTGGTCGGTGCCGGGGGCGCCGAGGGCGCGATCGACGCCTCGAACATGCTCAAGCCGGCGCTGGCCCGGGGCGAACTGCACGTGGTGGGCGCGACCACACTGGACGAGTACCGGCGCTATGTCGAGAAGGACGCGGCGCTGGAGCGGCGTTTCCAGCCGGTCCTCGTGCCGGAGCCCGGTGTCGCCGACACGATCGAGATCCTGCGCGGGCTGCGGGACCGCTACGAGGCGCATCACCAGGTGCGGTTCGGCGACGAGGCGCTCATCGCGGCGGCGGAGCTGTCCGACCGGTACGTGACGGGGCGGTTCCTGCCGGACAAGGCGATCGACCTGATGGACCAGGCCGGGGCGCGGGTCGCGCTGCGGACCAGGACCACGCCGTCCGACACCCGCGAGCTGGAGGAGCGGCTGGAGCAGCGGCAGCGCGACAAGGAGCAGGCCGTCGCCTCCGAGGACTACGAGCGCGCCACCGAGCTCCGCGACGAGATCGCCGAGCTCGGGCGGCGGATCGAGGAGACCAGGGACGGCCGTCGGGGGGTGCCGGAGGTCACCGCGGCCGACATCGCCGAGATCGTCTCCCGGGCGACCGGCATTCCGGTCGCGCAGCTCACGCAGGAGGAGAAGGAGCGCCTGCTCGCGCTGGAGGAGCATCTGCACCAGCGGGTGGTCGGCCAGGACGAGGCGGTCGCGGCGGTGGCCGAGGCGGTACGGCGTTCGCGCGCCGGGCTCGGCGATCCGGGCCGGCCGATCGGTTCGTTCCTCTTCCTCGGCCCGACCGGGGTCGGCAAGACGGAACTGGCCCGCGCGCTGGCCGAGGCGCTGTTCGGCGACCAGGACCGGATGATCCGGTTCGACATGAGTGAGTTCCAGGAGCGGCACACGGTCTCCCGGCTCGTCGGCGCGCCGCCCGGCTATGTGGGCTACGAGGAGGCGGGCCAGCTCACCGAGGCGGTACGGCGGCGGCCGTACTCGGTTCTCCTCCTCGACGAGATAGAGAAGGCCAACCCGGATGTGTTCAACCTGCTGCTGCAGGTGATGGACGACGGGCGGCTCACCGACGCGCAGGGCCGCATGGTCGACTTCAAGAACACCGTGCTGATCATGACGTCGAACCTCGGCGCCGACCTGATCATGGCGCATCCGGGGGAGGCGGCCGGGCTGCGCGGGCAGCTCATGCGGCTGCTGCAGCGGGCGTTCCGGCCCGAGTTCCTCAATCGGATCGACGAGACGATCGTGTTCCACGGCATCGACGTCGAGCAGCTCAGGCAGATCACCGGGCTGCTGCTGGAGGACAGCAGGCGGCGGCTGCACGCCCAGGACGTCGCCCTCGACGTCGACGCCGCGGCGGTCGACTGGCTGGCGGTGCAGGGGTACCAGCCGGAGTTCGGGGCACGTCCGCTGCGCCGTACGATCCAGCGCAAGATCGACAACACGCTCTCCCGGCTGCTCCTCGACGGCACGCTCAAGCCCGGTCAGCGGGTCCACGTGGGCGTGCGGGAGGGCGACCTGGCGTTCACGGTGCTGGAGGAGGAGGGCGCCCCGGCACCCGGCGCCGAGCCGCACGCCCGGGTCGCCCCGGAGCGGGAGGAGACCCGGCCGGAGGACCGGGTGCACGCCCCCGGACACTACCTCTGAGCCATTCCGGGCACATCCCGCACACGGGCACATCGGGACGGCGCTACCGTTTCTGGCGTGGAGGAGATCGATCGACGAATCGTGACATTGCTGGCGAGGGACGGCCGGATGAGCTTCACCGACCTGGCCAAGGAGACCGGGCTGTCGGTGTCGGCGGTCCACCAGCGGGTGCGCAGGCTGGAGAGGCGCGGGGTCATCCGCGGCTACGCGGCGCTGGTGGACTACGACGAGATCGGCCTGCCGCTGACCGCGTTCGTTTCGATCAAACCGATCGACCCGGCCGCGCCCGACGACGCCCCGGAGCGGCTCAGGCACCTCACCGCGATCGAGGCGTGCCACAGCGTGGCCGGTGACGAGAGCTACATCCTCAAGGTCCGCGTCGCCTCGCCGTTCGCGCTGGAGGAGTTGCTCCAGCAGATCCGCGCGTCGGCCAACGTCAGCACGCGCACCACGGTCGTGCTGAGCACCCCCTACGAGCACCGCACACCGATGGTCGAGCCGGAGTCCGGGGCGGAGGCGGAACCGGAGGTCACTCCCGGGCCGGGGGGCTGACGAGGTCCCGGGCCGGGGGGCTGACGAGGAAGTGCGCCCGTACCCGCTCGGCCGCATCGGCGGGCGCCCCGAGCCGGTCCAGGCCGAGCAGGGCGGCCCCCACGATGGGCGGCACGTCGGCGACCACCAGCTTCGCGAGCGGAGCCCGCTCCGTGTAGCCCCGCTCGATCAGCGACATCAGCAGCGGATGGCCGGCGGTGAGCACCCCGCCGCCGAGCACGACCTCACAGGGTTCGCCGAGGAGGCCGGTGCGCCGCATCGCGACGATCCCGAGCACGGCCACCTCCTCCGCCATCCGCTTCACGACCGACATGGCGACGGCGTCCCCGTCGGTGGCCGTGGCGAGCAGCGGGGGCACCAGGTCGTGCAGCCGGTCGAGGGACTCCTCCCCGAGATGCAGCCGGATGACGGCATCCTCGACGGTGGCTGTGCCGAAGCACGCCAGGACGGCGTCGGTGAGGGCCGTCGCCGGTCCCCGGCCGTCCTCGGCCCGTACGGCGTGCCACAGCGCCTCTTCGCCCAGGTGGTGGCCGCCGCCCCAGTCGCCGCTGAGCCGGCCGAGGGAGGGGAACCGGGCCACCTGGCCCGAGGGCGCGACGCCGACCGCGTTGATGCCGGCACCGCACACGACCGCGACGCCCCATGGTGCGCTCGCCCCCGCGCGCAGCAGCGCGAACGTGTCGTTGCCCACGGTCGCGGTGCGCCCGTATCCGCGGGCGAGCAGTTCGTCGCTGAGCCGCTCCTCCTCGATCGGCAGGTCGGCCCCCGCCACATAGGCCGCCACGTGATCGGCGTACGGCAGGCCGTACTCCCGATCACCTTCCCCCTCGGGTAACCCGTCGGGCCTCCCGTCGTGCAAGGCGGGCAACCGGACGTGCTGCCCGCCGCCTGCGAGGGCCTGCCGTACGGTCTGACCGATCACGTCGATCGCCGCGGCGACCCCCGCGCTCTGCGGCAGGAACCCCGGGCCGCGGCCGGTCGCGAGCACGGTCCCGTCCTCGCGCACCAGGGCGACGTCGGTCTTGCTGTTCCCGCCGTCCACCGCCAGCACGGTACGGCCCCCGCCGTCCGAGCTCGGGCTCCCGGCGGCAGGCGCGGCACGGCCTGGGCCGGCAGCGGTCACCGGGACACCGTCCACGGCAGGTGCGCCCGGTTGGCGGCGATCAGCCGGTCGGCGAGGTCGTCGGCGAGTGCCGCCTGCCCGATCAGCGGATGGGCCAGCAGGGCGGCCCTGACGCGGTCCGTGCCGCCGTTGCGGGCCGCGTCGAGGGCGAGCGTCTCATAGGCGGAGACATGGGAGATCAGGCCGCGGTAGAGCGGCTCGACGGGGTCGACGGGCGCCGGTGCCGCCCCGTGGACGCCGATCACCGCCGGGACCTCGATGACCGCGTCGTCGTCGAGGAAGGGCAGGGTCCCCCCGTTGCGGGTGTTCACCACCTGGACGTCGCCCCGGTCGCCGACAAGAGAGGCGATCAACGCCACGGCGGCCTCGGAGTAGAACGCGCCGCCGCGCTTTTCCAGCAGTTCCGGTTTGGCGTCCACGGCCGGGTCGGCGTACATCTCCAGCAGTTCGGACTCGATGGCGGCGACCCGCGCGGCCCGGGACGGGCCTGCTTTCTGCTCCTCGACCACCTGGTCGTGCTGGTAGTAGTAGCGCAGGTAGTACGACGGCACGGCGCCGAGCCGGCGGATCAGCTCCACCGGCAGGCCCGCCGCCTCGGCGAGTTCCTCAGCGTGGTTCTCCATCGCCTCGGGGAGCACGTCCTCGCCGTCCAGCCGTACGGCACGCACCCAGGTGAGGTGGTTGAGCCCGACGTGGTCCAGGGAGATCCGGTCCGGGGTGACGCCCAGCGCGGCCGCGGCGCGGCGCTGGAACCCGACCGCCACGTTGCACAGCCCGATCGCGCGGTGGCCCGCGTCGAGCAGCGCCTTGGTGACGATGCCGACGGGGTTGGTGAAGTCCACGATCCACGCGCCGGGGGCGTGCGCGCGTACCCGCTCGGCGATGCCGAGCACCACCGGGACGGTACGCAGCGCCTTGGCGAGCCCGCCCGCGCCCGTGGTCTCCTGCCCGACGCAGCCGCACTCGAGGGGGAGGGTCTCGTCGACGTCGCGGGCGGCCTGACCGCCCACGCGCAGTTGGATCAGCACGGCGGCGGCTCCGGCGACGCACTCGTCCACGGTCGTGGAGGCGGTCACCCGGGCCGGGTGGCCGGCGCGGGCGAGCATCCGCCCGGCCATGGCGGCCACGAGGCCGAGGCGGTGTTCGTCCGGGTCGATGAGCACGATCTCCGAGAGGGGCAGCTCGTCGCGCAGCCGGGCGAAGCCGTCGATGAGTTCCGGAGTGTAGGTGGAGCCGCCCCCGACAACGGCCAGCTTCATGTGATGTCTACGTCCTTTCGGATGTCTTGTTCGGCGCCGTCTTATTTGGCGCTGTCCTATTTGACGCCGGTCAGCTTGACGCCCTCGATGAAGACTTTCTGCGCGAAGAAGAACAGGATGATCACCGGGGCTATCACGAGGAGGGTGGCGGCCATCGTGAGGTTCCATTGGACGCGGTGCACCGACCGGAACGCGGCCAGGCCGAGCGAGAGCGTCCAGTGGTCCAGGTCCGTCCGGGCGTAGAGCAGCGGACCGTAGTAGTCGTTCCAGCAGTAGAAGAAGCTGAACAGCGCCACGGCGGCGATCGCCGGGCGGGCCATCGGCAGGATCACCCGCACGAGAGTCCGGAACTCCCCGCACCCGTCGACCTTGGCGGCGTCGGAGTACTCACGCGGGATCGTGATCAGGAACTGCCGGAGCAGGAAGATCGAGAACGCGTCGCCGAGCAGCATCGGGATGATCAGCGGCCACAGGGTGCCGGTGAGGTGGAACCTCGCCCAGATGAGGTAGACGGGCACGGACACGACCTGCGGCGGCAGCATCATCATGGTGATGACCATCAGGAACGCGAGCTTCCTGCCGCGGAAGCGGAACCTCGCCAGCGCGTACGCCACCGGGACCGACGACAGCAGCATGAACGCGGTGGCCAGCACCGAGTACATGAGCGTGTTGCCGATCCAGGTGAGCAGTGGCGCCTTCTCGAAGATCTCGGTGAAGTTGCCCCAGTTCCACGTCTTCGGCCACAGCTGTGAGGTGAGCGCCTGGTTGTCGTCCATCAGCGCCGTCAGCGCGATGAAGACCAGCGGTCCGAGGAACATGATCGACAATGCGATGGCGAGTGCGTGGTGGGCGATCCACAGGAGCATCCGCCGCCACCTGACCGACGCCGTGGCCGCGGCGGCGGGGGAGGCCGAGGTGGTGGTGGTCGTCATGCCTCCTCCTCGGCGAAGCCCCGGAACTGCCGCAGCAGGACGAGCGTGAACATCATCGAGACGACGAACAGCACCAGCGCCATGACGCAGGCGTAGCCCATGGCGAAGTCACGGAAGCCCTGGTGGTAGAGCCATTCGGGGAATGTCAGCGTCGACTGGTCGGGGTAGCCCGGGGTGAACACCGACCCGGCCGAGTCGGTGGACCCGGAGGCGACCCGGGCCGCGATCATCGCCTGGGTGAAGTACTGCAGGGCCTGGATGACCCCGGTCACCGCGGCGAACATCAGCACCGGCCGGATCACGGGCAGTGTGATCCGGTAGAACCGCTGCCAGGCGCCCGCCCCGTCGATCGCGGCGGCCTCGTACAGCTGCTTGGGCACGTCCAGCAGGGCGGCCATGAAGATCACCATCAGGTCGCCGACCGACCAGAGGGCGAGCATGGTCAGCCCCCACTTCGACCAGGCCGGGTCGCCGAACCAGTCGGGGGAGCCGATCCCCACCGCGGACAGGATGGCCTGCACCGGGCCGGTGCCCGGGTTCAGCAGGTACACGAACCCGAGCGTCCCGGCCACCACCGGCACCAGCGACGGCAGATAGAAGATCGTACGGAACAGCCCCACTCCGGCCTTCAGCCTGGTGATGAGCTGGGCCACGCCGAGGCCGAACAGCACCCGCAGCGGGACCATGACCACGACCAGCCACAGCGTGTTCTTGATCGACCGCCAGGCGGCCGGATCCTCCAGGAAGTACCGGTAGTTCAACAGCCCCACCGGCTCCAGCGTGAACATGTCGTACCGCTGGAAGGAGAAATAGACGGTGGCGAGCAGCGGGTAGAGGAAGAAGACCGCGAACCCGATGATCCACGGGGAGAGCCAGATCAGCGCGCGGAGATTGTCGCGCCGGCCGCGGCCCGTACCTCGACCTCGGCCGGCGAGTGGAACGGCTGCCATGGATCAGCCGCCCGCGGTCAGCTTCAGCTTGTCGTCGATCCTCTTGTCCACGTCGGCGAGCAGGGCGTCCAGGTCATCGGCCCGGCCGGACTCCCACTTGATCTGCGCCTCCTGCAGCGCCTGCTGGTTGAAGACGGAGTTGAGGTGGGCCGGCAGCGTGGTGCTGTTCGGGTTGGCGAACACGTCGAGGAAGGTCTGGAAGTGCTCGTCCTTCTTCAGGTTCGGCGACTGCAGCGCGGGCAGCGTGCTCGGCACGTTGCGGATCGCGTTCGACAGCGTGACCAGCGCATCGGTGTCGGTGGTCAGGTACTTGACCAGCTCCCAGGCCGCCTCGGCGTGCTTGGCCCCCTTCGGGATACCGATGACGGTGCCGGTGATGAAGCCCGCGCCGTACCGCTCGGGCTGGTCGTCGGCGACCGGGAACGGGGCGGTGCCGTAGTCGAGGTCGGGGGCGCTGTCGGCGAGCATGGCGACCCGCCACTCACCGTCGATGGCCATCGCGACCTTGCCCTTGTGGAAGGGGTTGTCGGCCGACCACTCGTCCCCGAAGCTCTTGCGGAACTTCTCGATCTTGTCGTAGCCGAACCAGTCGGTCAGGTCCTTCTGCCAGGTCATCAGCTTCTTCCACTGCGGGTCGGAGCCGATGGCCGAGGTGCCGTCGGGGTTGGTCCACTTCGCGCCGACCATGACCCCGGTGTGGATCGGGGAGTTCTCGTACATCTGGCTGATCGGCATGAAACCGGCGACCTCGAGGTCGCCCTTGGCGTTCTTGACCGTGAGCTTCTTGGCGAGGTCGGCCAGTTCGCTCAGCGTCTTGGGCGGTTCGTTGCCCTGCATGAGCTTCTTGTTGTAGTAGAGCCCGTAGGCGTCGGCGAGCATGGGCAGCACGCACCGCTTGCCGTCGTACTGGGTGTACTCGTCGATGACCTTGGGGAACAGTGCCGTCCCGTCGATCTTGCTCGCCGTCAGGTACGGGTTCAGGTCCTGGAAGATGCCGGCCTTGCAGAACTCGGCCACGCTGTCGGTGGTGAACGACAGGGCGACGTCGGGCGGGTTGCCGCCGCGGACCGACTGGATGATCTGGTCGTCCTGGATCGCCTTGGTCGCCTTGACCGTGATCCACGGGAACTTCTGGTTGAAGCCGGCGAGCGTGTCCTCGAACGCCTTGAGCTCGCTGTCGGCGCTGAAGCCGTGCCAGAACTCGATGGTGACCGGGGTCTGATCGGTCGCGCTCGCCCCGACCTTCGGCGGGCCGGAGGACTCCGTGCCGGCCGTGCAGGCGGTGAGCAGGGCGAGACCGGCGGCCGCCGCCGCGGGGATCACGAGCGGTCGTCTCATCTCGGGGGGTGCCTTTCTGTCAGGAAATCATGATCATCAGGACGGGGAGATCAGGGGGCCGAACAGCTCGTCGCGGGTCGCGCCGAGGGCGAGGTCGAGGGCGCCGGCGATGACGGGATTGCCCTCGACGGCGGACAGCCGCACCGGGGGTCGGGGGATGGTCAGCGCGTGCAGCTCCCGCTCGACGAGCTCGCGCAGGATCTCGCCGCCGGCCATCGGCACTCCGCCGGACAGGACGACGATCTCGGGGTCGACGACCGCGGTGACCGAGGCGAGCCCGAGCGCGAGGCGGGTGGCCACCTCCGCGAGCGCCGCCCGGGCCGCGTTCGCCCGCGCGGCCTCCGGCCGGCCACGCTCGATCGCGGCCACGGCGTTCCGCACGGCCTGCGCCGGGCTCGGCCCGCGCAGGCCGTGTGCACGCAGGATGTTCAGTACGGCGATGCCGCCGGACAGCGCCTGGAAACCATGCCTGGACCGCTTGCCGACATCGCGGGCGGTGGGGGCGCCGATCACCGGCATGTAGCCGACCTCGCCCGCGCCTCCGGTCGCGCCCCGGTGCAGCCGCCCGTCCAGGACCAGGGCCGCGCCGAGGCCCTCCTCGGCCCACAGCAGCACGAAGTCGCGGTGGCCCCGCGCGGCGCCCCGCGACCGCTCCGCCTGAGCGGCGAGGTTCACGTCGTTCTCGATGTCGACCGGCACGCCGATCCCGTCGCGCAACGTGCCGACCACGTCCGGGACGTGCCAGCCGGGGATGTGCGCCGCGTACCCCAGGCGGCCGGTGGAGGGGTCGATCGCGCCGCCGATGCCGATGACGACACGGTTCAGCGTCCGCGGATCGAGCCCGGCGGGGGAGCAGGCGCCGGTGAGCGCCGAGCGCACGCGTTCCACCACGTCGCCGCCGCTCCGGCCGGGGGTGGGCAGGCGGTGCGTGGCGACCGCGCCCCCCGTGATGTCCGCGACGGCCACCTCGATCCTGGCCGGGGTCACGTCCAGCGCCGCCACGTGCGCCGCGCCGGGATTGATCCGGTACAGCTCGGCCGTACGGCCCGGCATGCCCCCGCGGATGCCGTCCAGCACGACCAGGCCGGCCTCCTGGAGTCTGGCCAGGAGCTGGGAGGCGGTCGGCTTGGACAGCCCGATGAGCGCGCCCAGCTCCGGGCGGGTGAGGGGACCCCGCTCCAGCAGGACCCGGAGCGCGGCGCCGTCGTTGATCGCCCGCAGCAGGCTGGGCGTTCCACCCATGGGCCGTTCGCTCACCGGCCGTCCCTCCAACCTGCGCTTAATCTTCTATTAGTAAAGTTTCCTAACTTATAGAGGCCCCGGCTGCCGATGTCAACGGGCCGGCGGCGCCGCAACCGACCTGTGACCCGCACCCGGACAGGGCCACCGACGACCACCGGGCCACTACAATCTGTCGGCCTATGCCTGAGACTTCGGCGGGTGAGCTGGCCCGGGAACAGAAGTACGTCGCCGCGCTGTACGAGCGCCTCGACGTGCTGCGCGAGCGCACGCGCAGACAGCTTGACGACGTGCTGGCCCAGGGCGCCTCCGGCACGCATCAGAACCGGTCCGAGCGTGACACGTTCGCCGTCATGTACGCCCAGCGCCTGGCCCGCCTGTGGGCGGTGGAGAACCGGCTGTGCTTCGGCAGGCTGGACCACGCCGACGAAACCTCGCTGTACATCGGCCGCATCGGCCTGTCGGACGACGAGCAGCACCGCCTGCTGATCGACTGGCGGGCACCGGTCGCCCAGCCGTTCTACCGGGCGACCCCGGCCGCGCCGATGGGGCTGACCCGCAGACGCCACCTGCACAGCAAGGGCCGCAAGGTCACCGGGGTCGACGACGACCTGCTCGACCTCGACCGGCTCACCGACGCCGACCGCGCCACGCTGAACGGCGAGGCCGCCCTGCTGGCCGCGCTGGACGAGCGGCGCACCGGGCGGATGCGCGACATCGTGGCCACCATCCAGGCCGAACAGGACGCGATCATCCGGAGCGACCTGAACGGCGTGCTCGTCGTCCAGGGCGGCCCGGGCACCGGCAAGACCGTGGTGGCCCTGCACCGCGCGGCCTACCTCCTGTACACCTACCGGGAGCGCCTGGAACGGCGGGGCGTGCTGGTCCTCGGGCCCAACCCGACGTTCATGCGCTACATCGACCAGGTCCTGCCCTCGCTCGGCGAGACCGACGTGCTGCTGTCCACCATCGGTGACCTCTACCCCGGGGTCACCGCCGCCCGCTCCGATCCCCCCGAAGCCGCCGCGATCAAGGGATCGGTCCGGATGGCCAAGGTGGTGGCGGCCGCCGTAGGCGACCGGCAGCGGATCCCGGACCGGCCGCTGGAGATCCGGCTCGACAAGTTCACGCTGCGGCTCGACGTCAAGACCTTCGAGGCCGCCCGGGCGAAGGCGCTGCGCGCCCGCAAGCCGCACAACGAGGCGCGCCCGGTGTTCGTCAGGCATCTGCTGAACACCCTGACCAGGCAGGCCGCCAGGAAGCTCGGCCGCGGCATGCTCGACGAGGCCGACTTCGCCGAGCTGCGCGAGGACCTGCGGACCGAGGAGCCGGTTCGGGCCGCGCTCAACCGGCTCTGGCCGTACCTCACCCCGCAGCGCCTGCTGATCGGCCTGTTCACCTCCGCCGAGCGGATGGCCGCCGCCGGGCTGAACGAGCGGGAGCGGGAGGCGCTGCTGCGGGAGCCGCCCCGGCCGGGTGAGGGCGGCGCCTGGTGGAGCGAGGCCGACGTCCCGCTGCTCGACGAGGCGGCCGAGCTCCTCGGCCACATCGACGAGGGGGTGGTCCGGGCGGCCCGGATCGCCGAGGAGGAGCGCCGGGAGCGGATCGCATACGCCCGGGAGGTCCTCGAGCTGACCGGTATGGCCGACATCATGGACGCCGAGCGTTTCGCGGCCCGCCAGGAGGCCGAGGAGACGCAGCTGACCACGGCGGAGCGGGCGGCGCGCGACCGCACCTGGGCGTTCGGCCATGCGATCGTCGACGAGGCGCAGGAGCTGTCGGAGATGGCCTGGCGCATGGTCATGCGCCGCTGCCCGAGCCGGTCGATGACGATCGTCGGCGACATCGCCCAGACCGGTTCGTCAGCCGGTGCGGCCAGCTGGGGCCGGATGCTGGACCCGTACGTCGGGGGCCGCTGGCGCGAGGCCGTCCTCACGGTGAACTACCGCACGCCGGCCGAGTCGATGGCGGTCGCGGCCCGGGTGCTGGAGCTGGTCGGCCCGGACCTGAAGGCCCCGGAGTCGGTGCGCGAGACCGGGGAGCGGCCCTGGGCGCTGCGCGTGGCGGAACTGTCCGAGCTGGGCCCGCTGGTCCGCGAAGAGATCGTCCGGGATGAGGAAGGCGGCGCGGGCCGCCTGGTCGTGATCGTCCCGGCCTCGGCGGAGCGCGAGATCGGGGCACTGGTCACCGCCGCCGTGCCGGGCGCCGTCGCCGTGCCGGGACCGGCCGCCCTCGACGCCCCGGTCGCCGTGCTGACCGTGGCGGACGCCAAGGGGCTCGAGTTCGACTCGGTGATCGTGGTCGAACCGTCGCGGATCCTGAGGGAGTCACCCCGGGGGCCCAGCGACCTCTACGTCGCGGTGACCCGGGCCACCCGGCGGCTCGGCGTGGTGCACACCGGCGTGCTGCCCGCCGCTCTGACCGGTATGGCGGACCGGATCCGATGACGGCCACATCGCCCCAGGCAGTCGGGGCGGAATTTGTCAGATACCCTCCAGCTGGGCAAAGTTGGCATTACCCCTGTTGGGGGTGCGGTTGACATCTACGCTGAGGTCGGTAGTTTGCTGCGAGTCCAGCACGGGACTGACCGGTTGGCCGTCTCCTGGCGCCATCGGCTCCTGCGTCCGTGACGGAGAGTGACTCCGTCTTCACAGCCAGGCGCAGACCGATGTTCCGCCGGGCCGGGGCACCCCAGCCGGCCGGGGGGTTGGACCCAGGGAAGGGGTCCGGGCACCCAGTAGACAACGGTCTCCGCGCCCGCCGCCGGCGGGACGGATCCGGTCCGAAGGGCAGCCCGGGCCCCCTTCCGCCGTAGAGTGTGCCCGTGTTACTGAAAGTGGCCGCCTCCGTCGCCGGCGGCCTGGTGCTCTACCTGGCCTTCCCGCCCATCGGCTGGTGGTTCTGCGCGCCGGTCGGCGTCGCGCTGCTCGCCCTCGCCCTGTACGGCACGGCCTGGCGCCGCGCCGCCTGGATCGGATATGTGGGAGCCCTGGCGTTCCTGTTCCCCACGCTGTCGTGGGTGCGCCCGATCGGGAACGACGCCTGGCTGGCCCTGGTGGGCATCGAGAGCCTGTTCTGGGCCGCCCTGGCGGTGGCGGTCACCTACGTCATGCGATCGCGCGCCTGGCCGCTCTGGGTGGCCTGCCTGTGGGTCGCCCAGGAATGGGCCCGCGGCCTGTTCCCGGTCGGCGGTTTCCCCTGGGCGCGGCTGGCCTTCAGCCAGGGCGAGTCGCCGTACACCCCCTTCGCCGCGCTCGGCGGCGCCCCGCTTGTGAGTTTCACGGTCGCCCTGTCGGGAACGCTGCTGTCCGCGCTGGTCATCAGGGTCGTCAGGGCTCCCGGGGGGATGCGGTGGGACGGCGTCGTCGCCGGGACGCTGCTGGGCGCGATAGCCGTACCGGTGCTGGGGTTCGCGGTGCCCCGGCCCGGCGACGAGGGCAGAACAGTGCGGATAGGCGTGATCCAGGGGAACGTCCCCGGGCGGGGGATGTACTTCCTCGGGGACGAGCCCGCCGTGGTGCTGCGCAACCACGCGGATGAGACGCACCGTATGGCCAGGGCCGTACAGGACGGGAAGTTGCCCAAGCCGGACCTCGTGGTCTGGCCGGAGAACTCGACCGACATCGACCCCTACGAGAACCGGTTCGCCCGTGAGGTGATCGACTCGGCGGCCAAGGACATCGGGGCGCCGATCCTCGTCGGGGCCGTCGTGCACATCGGGACCGAGTACCGGGCGACCCGCGGCCTGGTGTGGGACCCGGTCACCGGGCCGGGGGCGTACTACGACAAGCGCAAGCTCGTGCCGTTCGGCGAGTACACCCCGATGAAGGACCTGGTCCTGGCGCTGTCCGAACGGGCCCATCTGGTCGGCCGGCAGTCGAAGGCGGGTGAGACGCCGGGCGCGCTGCGGATGGGGCCGGTCACGGTGGGCGTGGTGGAGTGCTACGAGGTGGCCTTCGACGGCATGGTCAGGGACACCGTCGCCACCGGCGGCACCCCGCTGGTCGTGCAGACCAACAACGCCAGCTACGCGCTCACCAACCTGCCGCCCCAGCAGCTCGCGATGTCGCAGCTGCGTGCGGTGGAGTTCAACCGGGCCGTGGTCACGGCGGCGACCACGGGGATCTCGGCCTATGTCACCCCGGACGGCCGGATCGCGTGGCGGACCGGCGAACTGGTCGCGGACATGAATGTCGTGGACGTCCCCGTCAGGACGGGGACCACGCTCGCCGCCAGGTTGGGTGCGCTGCCTGAATGGATTTTGATATTCATTGGTGCGACTGCAACCGTGGCGGCGATTGCGAAAGCGCGGAGGAACAGCTGATGGAGCGGCCTGGCGGGCGAGTGCTCGTGATCGTCCCCACGTACAACGAGCGAGAGAACCTGCCCGTGATCACGCGGCGGCTGCGCGAGGCGCTGCCCGACGCGGACCTGCTCGTCGCCGACGACAACAGCCCCGACGGCACCGGGGAGATCGCCGACGAACTGGCCGGGCGGGACGACCACATCCACGTCATGCACCGGCCGGGCAAGCAGGGCCTCGGCGCGGCCTACATCGCCGGGTTCCGGTGGGGGCTGGAGCGGGGCTACGACATCCTGTGCGAGATCGACGCCGACGGCTCGCACCAGCCGGAGGAGCTGCCCCAGCTGGTCGACTCGGTGGGCCGCGGCGCCGACCTCGCGATCGGCTCCCGGTGGGTGCCGGGCGGGAAGGTCGTCAACTGGCCGCTGCGGCGCGAGTTGCTGTCGCGCGGCGCCAACATCTACGTGCGGCTGATGCTCGGCATCCCGGTCCGCGACGCCACCGCCGGCTTCCGCGCCTACCGCGCCTCGACGCTGCGGAAGATCGGCCTGGACGACGTCGAGTCGCAGGGCTACTGCTTCCAGGTCGACCTCACGCTCAGGACCGTACGGCACGGCCTGCGCGTGACCGAGGTCCCGATCAGGTTCGTGGAGCGCACGGTCGGCGCCAGCAAGATGAGCGGCGACATCATGAAGGAGGCCCTGTGGCGGATCACCGTCTGGGGGTTCCAGGGCATGGACCGGCGGTTTCGCCGTCGGCGATGACTGGAACCACTCGGGCGGCGGAGACGTTTCATCCTGTATGTACGGTCTGTAGGTACGGCCGCCGTGTGATTGAGGGGTGACATGCTGCGAATCGGGTTGTTTCTGGCGTTCCTCGTCGTCCCCGTCCTGGAGATATGGGTCCTGATCCAGGTGGGATCGGTCATCGGTGGCTGGAATACGGTCGGCCTGCTGATCGCCGGCGGCCTCCTCGGCGCCTGGCTGATGCGCCGGGAGGGCAGAAGGGCCTGGGCGGCGCTGCAGAGCGCGATCAGGTCCGGGCGGCAGTGCGACCGCGAGTTGGCCGACAGCGCTCTGGTGATGGCGGGCGGCGCGCTGCTGCTGGCGCCCGGCTTCCTCAGCGACGTGTTCGGCCTCTTCTTCATCCTGCCGGTCACCCGGCCGATCGCGCGCCGCTGGCTGGCGTGGTTCCTGGGCCGCCGCGTCCGCTCGCTGGCCGCGCGCTCGCCGTACGGTCCGCTGCTGGACCACACCGGCGGATTCGGCGATCGGTTCGGCGGCCCGTTCGGTGGTACGGGCGCGGCCGGCGGGTCGGGGAGCCGCGCCGGGCACGCCCGCGTGGTGCACGGCGAAGTGATCACGGACGACGGTGAGACGGCGCGCGGCGGCGACGGCGACAGGCCCGCCATCAGGTGAAGCCCACCAGGTGAAGCAGCGCCTGTCCGGTGAAGCACCGCTGGGAACGTGAGACGCCCCCGGAGACCGTTCGGAAACGGTCTCCGGGGGCGTCCCTTTCGTGGCTTCAGCCACTCATGTCTTCAGCCGGTCGGCGGTCTCTCACGAGAGGCTAGGCGCTCTTGCGGCGCTGCTCCCGCAAGATGGCCAGGCGCTCGTTGAGCACCTCCTCCAGGTCCTCGATGGACCGGCGCTCCAGCAGCATGTCCCAGTGCGTCCGCGCGGGCTTGGCCTTCTTCTGCTGCGGCTGCTCGCCGTCGACGCGCAGCGCCGTGGTGCCGCAGTAGCGGCACTCCCAGGACGAGGGGATCTCTGCCTCGACGGCGAGTGGAACCGTGGTGAGATGGCCCTTGGGGCACGTGTAGGACACCTCCTGGCGTGGGGCCAGGTCGGTGTTGCGGTCGTTCTCGTAGCTGGTCGCGCCGAGCCGGGTGCCGCGAAGTGCACGCTCTCCCATGTTCCAAGCCTCCTGAGGTCCCCGCCTAGAGGGGTTATGTCGCCACCGCGTACAACGCCTGATACCGTTTGTGGATTCCCAGGAGTGGCCTGCTCCAACCGCACTTTCGCATCACTCGCTAGATGTGATCGGGGACCTCGTTGCCGGCCTCCCGGATGGCCCGCGGAAGATCGACGATCACGAGCAGCACGAAGCCGATCACGAAGAACACGACCAGCGAGACGATCGCCGTGCGATAGCTGTCGGTTACCTGCAGGGCCAGCGTCAGCACCAGAGAGCCGAGGAACGCCGATCCCTTGTCGCTGATCTGGTACAGACTGAAGTACTCGGCCTCCCGGCCCGGCGGGATCACCAGGGAGTACAGCGAGCGCGACAGCGCCTGGGTGCCGCCGAGGACGATCGCGATGAAGAACGCGATCGCGAAGAACTGGATCGCCGCGCCCTTCTGCAGGAAGTAGGCGACGCCCACGACGGCGGTCCAGATGACGAGGCTGCCGAGCACCGTGCGCTTGGTGCCGTATCGCAGGGCGAGCCTGCCGAGCAGGAGGGCGCCGCCGAACGCGACGAACTGCACCATGAGAATCGCCCCGATCTGGGTGCTCTTGCCCAGCTCCAGCTCGTGCTCCGCATAGGTGGACGAGAAGCTGATGACAGTCTGCACACCGTCGTTGTAGAGCAGGTAGGCGACCAGGAACAGCAGGGTGCGCGGGTAGCGGCGAAGATCGGCGATGGTACGGCCGAGCTGGCGGACGCTGCCCGACACGGCGCGGGAGACGGTGGCGTCGTGAGCGTAGCCCGGGCGGTCGCGCAGCCGCAGCATCGGGATGATCGCGAAAATCGCCCACCACAGTCCCGCCGAGGCCAGACTGATCCGTACGGCGAGGCCCTCGTCGATTCCGCCGCTCAGATAGAGGGCGAGGTTCACCGCCAGCAGCAGGCCGCCGCCGAGATAGCCGAACGCCCAGCCCCGGCTGGAGACGTCGTCGCGCTCGCCCGCCTCCGCGATCTGCGGCAGGAACGAATCGTAGGTCACCCGAGCCCCGCCGAAGGCGACGTTGGCGAGGAGGAACAGCCAGCCGCCGAGCAGGTAGCGGTCGCCGGAGACGAAGTAGAACCCGAGCGTGGCCGCCGCGCCCAGATAGGCCAGAAAGCCCATGATCTGCTTCTTGCGGCCCGTGTGGTCGGCGAGCGCGCCCACGATCGGCATGGTCACGATCTGGAGCAGCACCGAGATCGTCACGAGGGCCGTGAAGTACGCCTTCGGCCGCAGATCCAGCCCGAGGAACGCGACGAAGCCCTCCTCCCCGCCGGCCGCCGTCGTCGCCACCGCTGTCAGGTAGGGCCCGAGGAAGACGGTCAGGACGGTCGTCTGGAAGGCCGAGTCCGCCCAGTCGTACCAGAACCAGCCGCGGTGCTCACGCCGCCGCGACTGCGGCGACTCCTCTTCGACGACCTCGGGGGCGGCCATGCTGTCTCCCTTATGTGACGATCACGGGAAAAGTGAAGCCGAGATTATCCCCGATCGCGTCCCCGCGATAGGCGTGGGACTCTCGGCTCAACTGCCGTAGGTGAGGAGGTCGCCCGGTTGGCACCCGAGTTCGCGGCAGATCGCGCTCAGCGTGGAGAACCGGATCGCCCTGGCCTTGCCGTTCTTCAGGATCGACAGGTTGACGATCGTCACGCCAACCCGGTCGGCCAGTTCGGTGAGTGTCATCCCGCGTTCTGCGAGCAACCGGTCCAGATGGACGTGGATGTGGTGCTCGGTGTCGGATGGCATGTCAGACCAGCCCTTCGGTGTCTTCCCGCAGGGCGGCGCCCCTCCTGAAGATCGTGCCCAGTGCGGCCAGGAGCAGGGCGAACCCGATAGGGGCCGGAGCGAACGGCCAGTCGGTGTCGATCATCCCCTCGGCGGGGGTGCCGCCCACCACGATCACCGCGACCATCGTCCTGAGCGGTTCAACGAGCAGGCCGTATCCGGCCACGCAGCCGGCCATGAGGAAGATCCGCCGGGCGTTGCGAGGCACGAAAGGGTCACCTCGCCTAAGCGTTCGGGCGACCTGCCACAGCAGAAAAGTGAGGATGGTGGTTAACAGCGCCGTCACCACCGACGGCAGGTGCATCAGGAGGGTCTGCCAACGCTCCGGGTGATCGAGAGAGATGAAGGCGCTGTAGCTCAGGCCGATTCTCAATGGCCCCACCTGTTGAGGATTGAGAAAGGGCCAGTCCAGCAACTGGGGCACCTCCATGGTGGCGGGGCCGGTGTAAGTCACGCCCGAAGCCATCCACGCCGTGCCGAGCAGGGCGATGACTCCGAGCGCGAAAGCCAGGTAGGCCAGGTTCTCAAAGATCGCCCACCAGGTGCGGCCCGTCCATACACGCACTCGCCCCCATCCCACGGAATCCCCTCCTTATCGTTTATCGATATGAAAGATAAGCGAGAAGGAGGGTGTTGTGAAGGACGGGGAGATAGGCGAGCCGGGATTCCGGGCCCGCTTCGGCGACGAGGAGTTCGACGCCGCAGTGCGTGCCGCGATAGGCCTCCACGACAGCGGCCCCGGACTCGGGTGAGAGTTCGGGGCCGGATGTCCGTCGAGCGACGTGCCAGGCGACAACGGTCGGACACGCTCGGCCTGCGGGCCCTTGGCCCCCTGGCCCGCGGTGTACTCGACCCGCTGGTTCTCCTCCAGTGACCGGTAACCACCGGCATTGATGGCCGAGTAGTGGACGAAGACGTCCGGGGTGCCGTCGTCGGTGGCTCCGGAGGGCCTTCGTCATACGATCTCGTCGCAGAAGTCCTCCAATGGGCGGTGGGCTACGGCGGCGGCGTGCTTTCGCAGTTGGGCCGGCCCGATACCCAGCTCGCCAGTGGGACTTTCGATGAGATCTCCATGACGTGGGGATCGCCTTCGAGCCCTCGACCTGAGCGAAGAGCATCGCAGCCATGCGACGCGTTGGTAACGGTGGTCAGGTCACAGGTGGACGCGGACCTGCCAGCCGTCCTGGATGCGCCGGAGAGTGGGACGCAGGTCGGCGAAGGCTGGCTGTCCCTGCGCGCGCCAACTGTCAGCCCAGCCTGCCAGCACCTGCAGGGCGTGGCCGTCGCCCGCATGGAACGCGCGCTGGGCATCGCTGAAGCTGATCAGCGCGGCCTCGCTGGGTGAGGCATAGCCGATCCGCCAGACGGGTTCCCCGCAGGCGGCGGTGGTCAGCCCCTGGGGTCGGGTAGCGAGGAGGAAGCCGTAGAAGCCGTTGTGGTCCTCCGACTCGTCCAACGGTCCCGGCGCCGGGCGACCGTCCAGCATGAGCCGGTCCAGCAGGGCCCGGCCCAAGGTGTCGCTGTCTTGCCGGGTGCGCAGCCACTCCGCCGACAGCCACCATGAACAGCCCTCACCGTCTCGGGTGACGGCGTCGGCTCCGTAGGGCGGCACCAGCCATTGGTCGACGACCTGATCATGCGCCTCGACGAACCCTCCGGGGACGAGCTGCTCGGCCACCATTTCCTCACCCTCACAGCGGACGCGGGCTACGCCGAACGTCTTCGCCATGCCGGTCAGGTTCACGGGAGTGACGATGACCGCTTGCGGGGTGGCCTGTACCACCCACTCGTCGGGGATCCGCGCCGAGGTCGCCCACGCGATGACCCGATCGAACTCGTCAGCACGGCCCGGGGCGCCCTTGGCACCATCCCCGCAGATCGGCTCGACATTGCGGCGGCCGTGATTGTGAAGCAGTTCCTCGGCGCGGGTGACCAGCTCGGGCACGACCTCGACCGTGGTCACGTGGCCGGCGTCGCCGACCAGATGGGAGAGCAGCGCGGTGGAGTAGCCGGAGCCGGTGCCGATCTCCAGCACTCGTGCACCTGGGGTGACATCGAGCAGGTCGAGCATGGTCGCGATCACCGTCGGGGAGGACGTTTGCGGGAGGCGGGCACCGTCGGGGCCGGTCGTGTAGGCGCCCTCATCGACGGCCGCCAAAGCGGCTTCCACGGGCGGGCTGAAGGTCATGTGCGTCTCCTCATCAGATGCGCAGCAGCAGCAGATAGGGCCGATCCGGGTTCTCGGGCTCCCCTGCCGGGCCGGCGTCGGTCTCGATCCAGGCGTGGGCGGCGTACGGGGACATGCGGCCCCCGATGCACCAGTCCACGGCCCGTCTCTTGCACGCGGCGGCGAGTACGGCGGTCAGGGAGTGTTCCAGGCACGCGGCCCGGCCGGGGAACCATTGTCCGGCCCAGCGTGCCGCAGCGGCGGTCGTTTCCGCCTCTTCGGGCGTGGCGGGCCTACGGCAGCGGCGTTTCACCCAGGCAGCGACCCGCGTCGTCCGCTCGAACGGCAGCCGCAGTAGCAGCACCGCCGCCGCGAAGGCGGCCAGGGCGATGAGCCGATCCACCACCGGCAGCCGTGGCGTGGCCGCGGGCAGCGCCATGTGGCTGCTCATGGCGTCGAGGTGAGCAGCCCACGGTCTTGCAAGGTGGCCGTGAGCCGCTCGATGTCGCCGCGTGCAGTGTCGGCGTCGACATCGAAGCAGTTCAGCACCGCGGCCACGGCCTCGTTGACGCTTCCGCCTGCCACCAGGGCGTTCCACGCGACGGCAGCGGCGGGGTTGAGCCCGTACAACTGGCCGCCGGACCGGTCGAGCAGGATGCCGCCCTCGTCCGTGGTCTGGAACGTGACCCCCTCAGCGGGTGCCAGTCGCGGCATGGTGTACCTCCTGAACATGAGTGGCCCAAAAGTCGGGTCGAGGCTGGTGGATCCGGCGCAGCCACAGCTCGGCGGCGACCACGTCGCCGAGCGCGGGCAGGGGCACGTTCTGGCCGTTGATGGCGTCGTCCAGCGCGAGCGTCAGCGGGGCCGGATCGATCAGCCCGTGCTCGGCCAGAAGCGGGGCGCGGAGCAGCGCCCGCAGGTGCGGTGCCGCCTGCCGCAGCCCGGCATACACGCAGGCGGTGTAGTCGCCCTTGGTGCGGCGGGTCAGCAGCTCGGCCGGGACCATCCCGTCGACCGCGGCCGCCAGCAGCGGTTTGGCGGCAGCCGTGGTGGTGCGGTCCGCCACGGTCACACCCATGCAGGCGGCGATCACCTGATTGTCGAGGAACGGGACATGCACCGGCACGCCGAGCTGATCGGCGAGTTGCTCGAATGCCCGGCTGGCACCGCCGTTCCATTGAAGAGTCGCCATCGCCGCCTCGTCACCCCCGATCTTGTAGTCCGCCGACTGCCGGATCTCGTCGACGTGGTCGGCCAGGCGATGCCGCACCGGTGCAGGTGCCCACGCGGCAGTAGGGGAGACGCTGCACCAGGTGAGGTAGTCCTCGACGCCACGGCGGCGGTGGGGGCCGCCCGCACGGAGGCGGCGCGTGACCTGCCCGAGCGCATCCGCGTAGCTGGTCCGCGCCAGCCGTACCGCAGCCGCGACCATCGCGTGGGCGGGTCGGTGACGCAGCCGCGCCCATGATCCAGCTTCCCGCAACAGGTCGCGGATACGCCCAGTGCGGACCAGGTCGGCGAGGTAGGGGAGCGGCCCGACCAACACTGCATCGCCGCCATCCCCGCTCAGGTGCGCCTGTGAGCCGTGTTCGAGAGCAGGAGCGAGACGGGAGCGGGTGCGCGCCACCAACAAGACCTCCTGTGACGGCTCATCCAGCAGCGGTGCCGCATCCAGATCGAGAAATGGCAGGCAGGTGTCGTCGCCGTGGACCACGACATGTCGTAGACCGGGTGCTGAGCGGGCGCACATCTCGGCGTAGGTCAGATCGTCGACGCTCCCGGAAAGCGGGTCGACGTAGGTGACAGCGGGCAACTGCGAGGGCAGGCACGCGGCTGCCAGCAACGCCAGGGTAGAGGAGTCCAGGCCGCCGGACAGGTCGGCCGTCATCTCCGGCCACATCTCCACACGCCGGCCTGCAGCGGTGATCAGAGCGGCACGTAGAGCGGCAGCTCCGTCCTCGAAAGACGTCCCACCCAACTGCAGCGGGATCGGATGCTGAGTCGGTTCACCTTCTCCCAGCACCAGGACGTGACCGGGCCGGGAGCGGCGAACCCGGGTGAATGAGGACCGGCCCTCAGCCGCTTGCGGGACATCAGCGCACAACAGCGTCGAGGTCATCCAGTCCAGGTCTGGCCCGGCGCCTATGAGGTCGGCCAGCGGCAGCGGTGAGGAAGCAAACCAGAATCCGCCCGCCCACCGTGTGTAGAAGACCGGGTGCAGCCCGGCCAGGTCGGTCACGATCGACACCGCCTGCTCGTCGGCCACGACGATCACACAGTTGCCCGGCAGCTTGGCCAGGCGGGCGTAGTCTCCAGCCTGTTGCGCGTCAGTGACAGCGGCGGCCAGTTCGGCGTCGGTGGCCAGGCACACCCCAAGCGCGGCGATCTGACAGCCGTCGACCTGCACTGTGCGTACCCGCTCGCCGGACCAGTCACCGGCCGTCCACAGTGGGTGAGTTCCTGCCCAGATGCGACGGCTGCCGACTGGCGTGGGCAGGACGACATCGACGGAGTCGGAACCGGGCACCCAACCGGCGAACCAACGCATGACCACTCCTTGATCTGCTCAATGGGGCGGTGCACCCGCCGCCCCCGGAGGCGGCGGGTGCACCAGGAGCCGCGGAGGCTCAGTTGTAGTACTTCGACATGTCAGCGGTGTCGTTGTTGCTGCTGCCGAGCACGACCGACCGCACGTCACCGAGCTCCACCAGGGCCGGGGTGCTGTAGGTCTGCTTGTTCATTGAGTTCACCTCCTCCCGAAATAGCGGGGTGTTGAAGGTACTCCCCGGACCGGACCGGTTCGGGGGTTGTGCTGGTGGCCGGCGTCCAGGGGCTGGAGCCCGCCACACCCGTCCTCACCGGGACTACACCGGCAGGGACGGAGCCTGAGCGTTCGCGGCCAGCCGCTCGCGGGTGAACTCCCCGTCCTCGACCCCGCCGAGGAACGCGTCCCACTCGGCAGGAGTGAACACCAGGGCGGGACCGTCGGGATCCTTGCTGTCCCGCACGCCGACCTTGCCGTCAGCGATCAGTGCCACTTCCACGCAGGCGCAGTTGTTGGCGCTGCGGCTGCTCTTCCACCAAGCGGCCCCGGAAAAGTCGGCAGCAAGCATGTCTCCCCTTCTCTCTCCAGATCTCCGAACCGGTCACCACCGAGAACAGGTCGCCATCCCCACGCTCATTGGGCGGCCAGGTGATCGAATTTGCCGCTCTTCACGGCCTTGACGAAGATGTCCCAGGCGTGCCGGTTGGTCGTCACGAAGCTCGGGCGCTGCATGATCCCGGTGTGCGACAGGTCGCCGATCGCGATCGTGATCGCATCGCCCTCCTGCTGAGGCATGAACCTGTCCGCTTTGATCGAGGAGAGCAATCGGGTCCACCGTGCCAGGCTCACCCGCACCGACGGCTGTTCCTCATCGATCGAATCTCGGACGTAGACCACCGCCGTGCGCGGTTGGTACTCGGCCGACAACCCCTCCCACACCCCCACGCCCAGCAGGGTCTTCCTCTGTTCGGTCATTTTTCGCCGCCTCCATGTGTGACGAAGAGATCAGTTCTCCACGGTCGAGCCGATAGGGAATGCTGTAGACCACGCAGAACTCGGTGACGAACGGCGATAACGGGTGGGAGTGCCGCAGTTCGGTGAAACGCTCGGCGACGCGGTGCGCGGCCGTGGTGACCGCCTCGGCCCGGCATCCGGTGTAGACGCGCCGCCCTGTCTGTGCCGAGACACGGCCGGTCCACCAGCGGTAGCGCCAGCCATTCGTCTCCGGCTCGCACCAGATGACCAAGTCGACCCACACCGACACCAGGGCCAGGCCCTCGCCCTCGTTGACATCGGCGGCGATCCCCCACCGCTTCAGCTCCGCGCGAAGCCGCTCGGCCACCTGACCGGCAGGAGACAGCACAACCACCGCAGCAGTCCCGCTCACCCCTTGACCCTGACTTTGCCGTAGAACGGCGTACACCCGAGCCACCTTCGGTGCAGCCGGGGTGGACTTGCTTGCGGCTTGTTCTAACCGATCAACGGATCCTGAGGAGAGCCCTTCGTCAACCGTCATCGCACGCCACGCCTCCAACCGGTTCGTGCAGCCCGCGTGAGGCAGAGCCGCATCGTCTCCCCTGACCGTCCTGCCACAGAGCGATCGGGTACCCTCTAAACGCCAAACGTTTGGTGTCTCACTCATGGATCCAGCGAGAGTGCGAAGTCAAGAAACTCCAAACGATTGGCGTTTGGCGGTAAGATCTCTTGGGACAGGAGAGGGAGACATGCAACACGTCAGCAAGCTCGGCTTCCGGCAGATCGCCAGCGAGATTCGACAAGCGATCATCGAGGGTCGCTTCCCGCCGGGAGCCTTCCTTCCACCAGAACCGGAACTCGCCGCCCAGTACGGCGCGTCTCGAAGTTTGGTCAACAGGGCGATGCAGGCACTCGCAGCCGAAGGAATGGTCCGTTCCCGTCAAGGCCGGGGGACGATCGTCACGTGGATTCCTCCGTTGCTGCACACACCAGCTCGCTATGCGCGCGACACGCGCGAAAGTGACGGCGCAAAGGGGGCATTTGACGCGGAGATCCGAGCCATTGGTCTCCAGCCGGAGCACGAGATCCGAACCGATCGAGCCGAGCCGCCAGCCGCCGTCGCCGATGTCCTTGGGCTCCCCCACGGTCAGGCAAACTGCTTGGTACGACGCCGGAGGCTGCTTGCGTCCGGCATCCCGATCCGCCTGAATGAGTCGTGGATCCCGTTGACGATCGCCGCCGGAACAGTGCTGGAAGAGCAAGGGCCCGTGATCGTCGGCGGAATCAAATCAGCGCTGGCCGAGCTTGGCTACCCACAGACAGACGCGACGGAGCGGATCACGGTCCGCTTGCCGACAGAGGGCGAAGTCCAAGCGCTGGAGATCAGCCCCGAACGGAGCGTTCTCGACATCCACCATGTGGGCAAGATCGCAGACGGTCGGGCCGTCGAGGTCACCATCTCGGTCACCCCGGCGAATTACCTGGTGATCGAGAACCAGTTCCCGCTCGCCTGAGCTTCCGGACGAACAGGATCGGAGTAGAGATGACAGCCATACTGCCGACGCAGACGCCGATGTCCGAGATGGCGACAACCGGACGACTTCCGGCCTTCGTCTACGACCTCGCCGAGCTGGACGCCCACATGAAGGACATCCGAGCCGCGCTGGGGGACATCGAGCTCTATTACGCGGTCAAGGCGAACCCCGATCCGGAGCTGCTGAAGGTGCTCGCCCGTCATGTCGATGGCTTCGAAGTCGCCTCAGGCGGAGAGCTGGCACACGTACGGGCGCTGCACCCCGACATGCCGATCGCGTTCGGTGGTCCCGGAAAGACCGACGAGGAGCTGTTCAGCGCGGTTACGCGACTGCATGTGGAGAGTCCCAGCGAACTCCGGCGCCTGCTCGCCTCTGAACGTTCCGCCGATGTACTGCTGCGCGTCAACCTGGACGTCCCGATCGAAGGCGCATCACTGGCGATGGGCGGAGGCGCGACGCCGTTCGGGATGGACCCGCAGGGCATCGCCGAATGCCTGGAGCAGCTGCTCGCAGAGCAGGACGTCATCCGGCTTCGCGGTATTCACGCGCATCTGGCCAGCGGCCTTGACGCCCCCCGGATGCTGGAGTTGGCGGCCGCCATCCTCGACTACGCGCGGGGGCTCGGCGTTACCGAGATCAACCTGGGTGGGGGGATGGCCGTCTCCTACGCCGACCCGGACCGCCGTTTCGACTGGCAGACGTACGGCAGGGGCCTCGCGGAGCTGCGCCGCCCCGGGGAGGTGCTGCGCATCGAACCCGGACGCTCCCTCACTGTCTACTGCGGCCGGTACGTGACCAGGGTGATCGACGTCAAGCGCGTTCACGGCGAGTTGTTCGCCGTCGTGGCGGGCGGAACCCATCACATCCGCACTCCGGCGACCAAGGGGCACAGTCAGCCTATGATCATCCGGGAGGCCGGTGAACCCACCACGATCGTCGGCCAGCTCTGCACCCCCAAGGACACGCTCGCACGACGGGTCCCCGTGAGCCTGAAGCCTGGCGACATCGTGGAGTTCACCATGGCGGGAGCGTACGCGTGGAACATCTCCCACCATGACTTCCTCATGCACCCGAAGCCCAGCTTCCGGTACGTCGGGGAGTAGTCCAGGGCAACGAGACCGGTGGCTACGGCGGCGGCGTGCCCTGTGCTCCCACGTCGCCGGCGGCGTCTGACGGCCGCGGGCCGGGAGCCGTCACGCTCCCGGCCTGTGCTGTGCGGTCGCCGGTCGGTTTTTCAGACGCCGGCGAGTGCGGAGATCACCCGGGCGCGGTGGGCCGCGGGGGAGCCCCAGGCCGAGTGCAGGGCGCGGGCCTTGCGGATCCACAGGCTGGGGTCGTACTCGTCGGTGTAGCCGATCGCGCCGTGCACCTGCAGCGCGATCTTCGCTGCCGCGTACGCCGCCTCCGACGCCGCGACCTTCGCGGCCGACACGTCGCGCCCGAAGTCCGGCGAGCCGTAGGAGACGGCCGCGCCGTGCACCAGCGGGCGGGCGTACTCCAGGCCGACGAGCGCGTCGGCCAGGTGGTGCTTGACCGCCTGGAACTCGCCGATCGGCCGCCCGAACTGCTGCCGGGCCTTCGCGTAGTCCACGCTCACCTCCAGCAGCCGCCGGCCCACGCCGACGAGCTGGGCGGCGGTGGCCAGCACCCCCATGTCGCAGGCGGCCCGGGCGGCGGCGGCGACCGAGGGACCGGCGGCGAGAACGTCGCCCGCCACGACGGACGGCAGCCGGCGGGCCGGATCCAGGGAGGCGCGCACCTCACCTGCCGCGGCGGCGCGCAGCTCGTCGCCGTCCACGAGCAGCACCAGGTCGGCGGCGTCGGCGTCCAGTGCGTACGGCGCGGCGGCCTGAGGCGGCGCGGGCAGTGCGGGCAGTGCGGGCAGTGCGAGTGAGGCGACGACCCGGCCCTCCGCGATGCCCTCCAGCCACTCGCTCCCGCGTTCCAGCTCATCGCCCAGGCGGTGGAGCAGCGTGGCGACGGCCACAGTCTCGGTGTACGGCCCGGGCACGGCGTGCCGTCCCAGCTCGTGGAAGGCGGTGACCAGCTCGACCGGCAGCGGCCCGGCTCCGCCGGCCGACTCGGGTACGGCGAGGGCGAGGACGCCCGTCGCGGCGAGTGAACGCCACAGGGCCAGGCCGGGCTGGTGGGCGCCCGCGGCCCAGCCGCGGATCACCGACGGCGTGTCCGCCTCGGTGAGGATCTTGTCCAGGGTCTCGCCGAACAGCCGCTGCTCGGCGTCGAGGATGAACTTCACGGCGGCCTCCCTATCGCCCGGCTCGGGGCAGGCCGAGCACGCGCTCGGCGATGACGTTGCGCTGGATCTCGTTGGTCCCGGCGTAGATCGGCCCGGCGAGTGAGAAGACGTAGCCCTCCAGCCAGTCGCCCTCCAGCTCGCCGTCCGGGCCGAGGAGGTCGAGGGCGGTCTCGTGCAGCGTCACGTCGAGCTCGGACCAGAAGATCTTGTTGATGCTGGACTCGGCGCCGATGTCGTCGGTCCGCGAGACGGTCTCGTAGCCCTTCAGCCGGTAGGCCCGCGCCTTGATCCACGCGTCGGCGACCCGGTCGCGCAGCGCGGTGTCGGCGGGGTCGGCCCGCTCCCGCCACAGGTCCAGCAGCCGGTCCGCGGCGGCCAGGAACCGCCCGGGGCTGCGCAGCGTGAGACCGCGCTCGTTGCCGGTGGTGCTCATCGCGACCTTCCATCCGGCGCCCGGCTCGCCGATCACATCCCGGTCGGGGACGAACACGTCGTCGAAGAACAGCTCCGCGAAGGCGGGCTTGCCGTCGATGCGGCCGATCGGGCGCCGGGTGATCCCCTCCGCGTCCAGCGGGAACATCAAATACGTCAGCCCGCGATGCCGCTGGGCCTCCGGATCGGAGCGGAACGGGCCGAAGCCCCAGTCGGCGAAGGCCGCCCGGGAGCTCCACGTCTTCTGGCCGTTCAGCAGCCAGCCGCCGTCGACCCGGGTCGCGGTGGCGCGCAGGGAGGCGAGGTCGCTGCCGGCGCCCGGCTCCGACCAGGCCTGCGCCCAGATCACCTCACCGGAGGCCATCGACGGCAGGACGCGGGCGAGCTGCTCGGGGGTGCCGTGCTGGAACAGGGTGGGCGCGAGCAGGTTGATGCCGTTCTGGCTGACCCGGCCCGGCGCCCCGGCCGCGTAGTACTCCTCCTCGAAGACCAGCCACTCCAGCGGGGTCGCGGCGCGTCCGCCGTACTCCTCCGGCCAGGACACCACCGACAGGCGTGCGCCGTACAGCTCGCGCTCCCAGGCGCGGTGGGCGGCGAAGCCCTCCTCGATCTCCAGCGAGGGCAGCGGGGCGGCGGGCAGGTGCGTGCGCAGCCATTCGCGCACCTCGGCGCGGAACGGTGCAACGGACGACAGGTCAAGATCCATCGGCGGCCGCCTTCATGCTCTTGGGGTCCATCCCGGCCAGGGAGTCGGCCGAGGTCTCGGCGTTGTGGGCGTGGGCGAGGTGGTGCAGGCCGAAGACCGAGTCCATCCCGGTGTGCATGCCCTGCAGGTCCTCGGCCTGGTTGACGGCCTTCTTGGTCAGCGCCAGTCCCAGGCGCGGCATCGCGGCGATCTTCTCGGCCAGCGCGAAGGTCTCCGCCTCCAGCTGCTCGCGTGGTACGACCCGGTTGACCATCCCCACCTCGTGGGCGCGGGCGGCGCCCATCCGGTCACCGGTGAACAGGAACTCCTTGGCGATCCGCGGCGGCATCACCCAGGGGTGGGCGAAGTATTCGACGCCGGGGATGCCCATCCGCACCACCGGGTCGGCGAAGAACGCGTCGTCGGAGGCGACGATCAGGTCGCACACCCAGGCGAGCATGAGCCCGCCGGCGATGCAGGCGCCCTGCACCATCGCGATGGTCGGCTTGGGGATCTCCCGCCAGCGCCGGCACATGCCGACGTAGACCTCCGACTCGCGCGCGAAGCGGCTCTCGGCGCCCTCCTTGCCCACGTGGTCCCACCACAGGGTGGCCTTGCGGTCGAAGGACAGATGCGCGTCCCGCTCCGGCGTGCCGATGTCATGACCGGCGGAGAAGTGTTTGCCCGCGCCGGCCAGCACGATCACCTTGACCTCGTCGTCGGCGACGGCCCGGTAGAAGGCCTCGTCCAGCGCGTAGGTCATCTTCGAGTTCTGGGCGTTGCGGTAGTCCGGGCGGTTCATCGTGACCACCGCCACGGGGCCGCGCCGTTCGTAGTGCACCACGCTCATCGGGCACCCCTCGATTCTTTCTAACAACTGTTTGGTAGAGTAACCTACGTGAAGCTCACTGAGGAGACGGAGGCGGGGGAATGACCGTAGGAGCGACGGGGAAGACGGCACCCTCCTATGTTCCGGGCCACGGGCTGCTGCGCGGCCGGGTGGCCGTGGTGACCGCCGCGGCCGGTACCGGAATCGGCGGTGCCTGCGCGCGTCGCATGCTGGAGGAAGGCGCCCGTGTAGTGATCAGCGACGCCCATGAGAGGCGGCTCGCTGAAACCGCGGCCGAGCTCGAGAAGGAGTTCGGAGCCGACGCGGTCACCTCTGTGCCATGCGACGTGACCAAGGAAGAGCAGGTCCGGCACCTGTTCGCGACCGCCGAGGAGCGCCTCGGCCCGGTGGACGTCGTGGTCAACAACGCGGGCCTGGGTGGTACGGCCCGGCTGGTCGAGATGACCGATGAGCAGTGGACCCGGGTGCTGGACGTCACGCTGAACGGCACCATGCGCTGCACCCGTGCCGCGCTGGCGCTGATGCAGCCCAGGGGGCGCGGCGTGATCGTGAACAACGCGTCGGTGATCGGCTGGCGGGCGCAGGAGGGGCAGGCGCACTACGCGGCGGCCAAGGCCGGGGTCATGGCCCTGACCAGGTGCGCCGCGATCGAGGCCGCGCCGCACGGCGTACGCGTCAACGCGGTGGCCCCCTCCCTTGCCATGCACCCCCACCTGGCCAAGGTTACGACCGAGGAGCTACTGGCCGAACTGACGACGAGGGAGGCCTTCGGTCGTTACGCGGAGCCGTGGGAGATCGCCAACGTTATCGTCTTCCTCGCGAGCGACTACTCCTCCTACATGACCGGAGAGGTCGTCTCGGTCTCCAGTCAGCATCCCTGAGGCATCCCGGAGAGGTCCGATCCGCCATGAGCGCAAGACGCCGAGACTCCGCCAGCACCGCCGCGGCACGCGCCGAGCGGCGAGCCGAGTTGCTCGCCACGGCCGCCGAGGTCTTCGCGTCGCGGGGGTACGCCGTAACCACGGTCCGGGAGGTCGCCGAGGCGGCCGGCATGCTCGGCGGCAGCCTCTACTACCACTTCGACTCCAAGGAGTCGATGGTCGACGAGATCCTGTCGGCCTTCCTCACCGAGATGTGGGCGGCCTACGACAGGGTGCTCGCATCCGGGCTCGGATCCCGCGAGACCTTCCAGGCTCTCGTCGCCGAGTCGTTCCGCATGATCGACCGTCATCGCCCGGCGGTCATGATCTATCAAAACGAGTCGCGATATCTGTCGACAAATCCGCGTTTTTCCTACCTGCTCGACTCTCAGGAGCGGTTCCGGCAGATGTGGCTGGAACTGCTGGACCGGGGCGTGCTGGACGGCACGTTCCGGGTCGGGCTCGACACCGGGGTCATCTACCGGTTTCTCCGCGACACCGTCTGGGTGGCGGCCGGCTGGTACCGGAGCGGTGGCCGGTTGACCGCCGACGAGATCGCCAGGCAGTACCTCACGATGATCCTCGACGGGATCCTGTCAGCGTAAATCTAAGGAGTTTCGATGGCTGAGGCGTACATCGTCGAAGCGGTGCGCACGCCCGTGGGCAGGCGCGGCGGCGGGCTGTCCGGGGTGCACCCGGCCGACCTCGGCGCGCACGTGCTGAACGAGTTGGTGTCCCGCTCGGGAATCGACCCGTCCGCGGTCGAGGACGTGGTCTTCGGCTGCCTGGACACGGTCGGCCCGCAGGCCGGCGACATCGCCCGCACCTGCTGGCTGGCCGCGGGGCTCCCCGAGGAGGTGCCGGGCGTGACCGTCGACCGGCAGTGCGGATCCTCCCAGCAGGCCGTGCACTTCGCCGCCCAGGCCGTGCTGTCCGGCACGAGCGACCTGGTCGTCGCCGGTGGTGTGCAGAACATGTCGCAGATCCCCATCGCGTTCGCCTCGCGCGGCGCCGCCGACTCGCTCGGCCTCACCGAGGGCCCGTACGTCGGCTCGCGCGGCTGGCAGGCCCGGTACGGCACGCAGGACGTGTCCCAGTTCCGCGGCGCCGAGATGATCGCCAGTGACTGGGACATCTCGCGGGAGGACATGGAGGCCTTCGCCTTCGAGTCGCACCAGCGGGCGATCCGGGCCATCGACGAGGGGCGCTTCGAGCGCGAGATCACCCCGTTCGAGGGCGTCACCACCGACGAGGGGCCGCGCCGCGACACCTCGCTGGAGAAGATGGCGTCGCTGAAGACCCTGGAGGAGGGCGGCAAGCTCACCGCCGCCGTCGCCTCGCAGATCTCCGACGCCGCCGCGGCCATGCTGATCGCCTCCGAGGCCGCGGTGAAGGCGCACGGCCTGCGGCCCCGCGCCCGCGTCCACCACATCTCGGTACGCGGCGAGGACCCCATCCGCATGCTGTCGGCCCCCATCCCGGCCACCGCGTACGCGCTGAAGAAGACGGGCATGTCGATCGACGACATGGACCTGGTGGAGATCAACGAGGCGTTCGCCTCGGTCGTGCTGGCCTGGCTGAAGGAGACCGGGGCCGATCACGCGAAGGTCAACGTGAACGGCGGCGCCATCGCGCTCGGTCACCCGCTCGGCGCCACCGGTGTCCGGTTGATGACCACCCTGCTGCATGAGCTGGAGCGCACCGGCGGCCGGTACGGCCTGCAGACGATGTGCGAGGGCGGCGGCCAGGCCAACGTCACCATCATCGAACGCCTCTGACCCGAACAGGACTGGACGCTCCCCGGCTCCGGAAAGTCGTCCGCCCCCGTCCCATCCCCGCGCCCGACATACCCGATACAAGGGTGCATGGGGGTGTGACGGCGGCGGACGCGTTCGTTCGCGGGGTCAGCTTGAAGCCGCCTGCGCGGCCCCGTCAGGATCTTCCGCCGTCTCCGGCTCATCCGCCCGGAGCACCGCCGCCAGCAGACCGGGGAAGCGCCGCTCCAGCTCCGCATGGCGCAGCAGGCTGTATCTGCAGGTTCCCTCCCGGTACTGGAGGATGACGCCGCTCTCCCGCAGCACCTTGAAGTGGTGGGTCGTGGTCGACTTGGACAGCGGAAGGTCGAAGGCGCCGCAGCTCATCGGCTCCGTGGACCGGGCGAGCGAGCGGACGATCCGCAGCCGGGCCGGCTCGCCGAGCGCCCGCATCACCTGATCGATCCGGATGTCCTCCAGATCCGGCTGCGGAAGGCACTTGCCCGACTGCCGCAAATCATCGCTCGACATCCACTCATTGTACGACAGACGTCGGACAAGCGGCTCCGCCTCCGTCTCGTCCCCCAAGCGAGACGGAGGCGGAGAGCCGTACCGTCAGGACGGTCAGGAACCGAAGGTCCAGCCGGGTATGCCGGGCATGCCGGGGATGGGCCCGGACGGCACGTGTATCGGGGACCGGTGCAACGAGGTCACCTCGGTGGGCGGCACCGCCGGGCAGCGGCTGCCGCGGGCGGGGAGGGCGAGCGACACCAGGTAGCGGTCGAACGCCCCGGTCGTGCAGTCGCCGCGGCCGTAGATGCCGTGGCCCCAGCCCTCATAGGTGAGCAGCACGCCTGAGCGGCCGAGCTGCATGGCGGTGTGCACCGCCCAGGGGTAGGCGGTGGCGGGATCGTGCAGCGCGTTGCCCAGCAGCAGCGGGGTGTTCGTACGCACGTGCAGGCGGTGCTGCGGGTTGGGAATCGGGGCGCGCCGGCCGAGACAGGCGGCGGTAAACGAGATCGCGAGCGGACTGATCCGCATGTCGGGCGCGAGCCGTGCCGACCGGCGAAGATGAGTCGCGTACTCCCGGAAGTCGCGGATCGGCAGGAGATAGTCCTCGCAGAACACCGGCGGTGAATACCCGGTGACCTCCTCCTGCATCGGCCGGGGGGCGAGCAGCTTCATCAGCTGCCCCTGCTCGGCCCGCGCGGAAGGCTCGGCGCCGGTGTCGATCGCGACGAGCAGGTCAGCGAGCTCGGCCCAGAAGGGCCCGTAGAAACCGGAGGTGGCCAGCGCGATCAGGCTGCTCTGGTTCAACGGCACATCCGGATATCCGGGGAAGTGCAGCTCGCCGCGTTCCGCCCGGGCGAGCAGACCGGCCCAGAACGCCCGGATGTCCTTGCCGTGCAGCGCGCAGGTGCTGGTCCGTTCGCACCAGGCGACGAACTCGTTGAAGGAGTCCTGGACGGTCGCGGCCTCGGTGTCGAGGAACGCCCTGGTGCCCAGGGTGTGGTCCATGGTGCTGTCGAGGGCCAGTGCCCGGAAGTTGCGCGGGAAGGTCTCGGCGTACACCTGCCCGATCAGGGTGCCGTACGAGATGCCGTAATAGGTGAGCTTCCGTTCGCCGAGGGCGGCGCGGATCGCGTCGAGGTCGCGCGCCACGCTGAGCGTGTCGACGTGGTCGAACAGCGGTCCCGTACGCGCCCGGCAGTCATCGCGCAGCCGCCGGTTGTAGGCGAGGCGCGCGGTGAAGTCGGCCTGGCTCTTCATGATCGGATCGGGCATCTGGGCAAGGAGATCCGTCGAGCAGACCACCGGGTGGCTGCGGGCGATGCCGCGCGGGTCGAAACCGACGATGTCGAACTTCCGGTTGATCTCGTCGCTGAACGTCATCTGGTATTCGCCGATGATGGCTTCGACGCCCGAACCGCCGGGGCCACCGGGGTTGATGACCAGCGATCCGATCCTGGCCGCCGGATCGGTGGCCTTGCGCCGGGCCAGCGCGAGGTCGATGGTCGGGCCGCCGGGCCGGGCCCAGTCGATCGGCACGGGGAGCGTGCCGCACTCGGCGGTCGGGTCATCCTCGCACGGGGACCAGTTGATGGACCGGGTGGTGCCCGCTCCCGCGGCACCCGTGCCGGCGGTGGCGGGGGAGTGGGGGAGCAGGGTGGCGGCGCTGACGGATAACGCCGCAGTGATCACTTGCAGTGTTCTTCGCATCGGCCCTCCGGCAGTTGAAGTGATCGATAACCAAATCCTCGATCACCGATGACAACTCTTGGGTCCGACTAAAGGTGGAAATGTCCGTCATCCTTGCGGCGTACAGCCGTAGCCGACATCAACCCAAATCCCACCCCTCCCACATCACCGTGATCTTGTAGTTTCTGTCACGCATAAGGGTTGACCTGCTCGGACGAGCTTCATGATCTTGCAGTTTCTGGCATACCTGGGCGCTGGCCAGGCCTGATGGCCGTCATGATCTTGCACTCTCCGGCCGAATGCAAGATCAACTCGCGCGATAGTGCAGGTCGGAGGGGTTGCTCGAAAACAACTGCAAGATCACCGTAGGTGAATGCCCAGGTGGGGAGGCATTCCTGCGAGAATTCGCAAGATCACGCGAGGGGGTGGGGGATCGTCTCAGGGGCCGGAGAATCCTTGAGGGCGTTGGTGGGACGTACGACCGGTGACGCGGGCGTGGCGTGGCCGATCTACCGTCGGGGGCGGACTGGGCGGTACGTACTACCCGTATGGGGGGAAATGCGTACGTATGTGGGGGTTTTCCCCGTCAGTATCAGGGCTTGGAGACGGCATTCTGAAAACGTCGTAAAGAACGTCCCCGCACCTCGAAGTGACCGGCACCCGCCAGCCGAAGGGAACCGATCATGTGTCAGCACCAGCCGCCGTGTCCGCCCGCCGACGCCCGCGACCGCGAGGCCGCGTGCCTGATGGCCTTCCATCCGGAGCAGGGCTGGGGCCTGCTGTGTAACGGCGTCGTGCTGTTCGACGACCGGGGAGAGCTGCTGCCCGACGGGCGAAGTGTGCCCTCCCGCCGACCGGACCGCCGTGAGGTGCTGGGGCGGGCCGCATGAGCCAGGCGTCCGTCACCTCCGCCGTGGGCCGGGCCGCCGCGCTGCACAGGCGCCGCGTACGGGAGTGCTGGCAGGCCGCCAGGCGCCGGCTCGGCGAGATCGTCATTCAGCTCGCGGAAGAGCCCGAGATCAAGACCGCCTCCTGGCACCTGCCTGCCAGCCGCCGATCGCCGGCCGTCGCCCGCCGGCTGACCCGGCTGAGCCTTGAGCGGTGGGACATGGGCGGGCTGTCCGACGCCGCCGAACTGCTGGTGAGCGAGTTGGCCACCAACGCCGTGTGCCACACCCGGGGGCCCGTCCGGCTCGCACTCACCGCGCAGGAGAACCTGCTGCGGTGCGAGGTGGAAGACACCGGCCACCTGCTTCCCCAGCCCGGCGAGGCGGACGACTTCGACGAGAGCGGGCGGGGGCTGCGCATCCTCGACCTCATGGCCTGCTGCTGGGGCGCCACCCACACGCCGGCCGGGAAGGTGATGTGGTTCGAGCTCTCCGGGGACGTGGACGGGGACGGGGACCGCGCCGCCTGATCACTGGGGAGGCCGTCGGCCGGGCCGGGTGTTCCCGTGACCCCTGTGGGCGCCGTGCGTGTCTGCGTGGATCATTCTCGCCGCGTTTATTAGGATGTCCTAGTATTTTCTTAGGACGTCCTAGTAAATTCGGTCCCACCCGATCCCCACAGGAGACGACTTCGATGCACGTTCCCCTGCACCCCGTCCGCGTCGTCACGGCGGCGGCGCTGTTCGACGGTCATGACGCGGCGATCAACATCATGCGGCGGATCCTCCAGTCGCAGGGGGCCGAGGTCATCCACCTGGGGCACAACCGGTCGGTGGAGGAGGTCGTCACCGCGGCGATCCAGGAGGACGTGCAGGGCGTGGCGATCAGCTCCTACCAGGGCGGCCACGTCGAATACTTCAGCTACCTCGTGGACCTGCTGCGCGAGCGCGGCGCCGGGCACGTCAAGGTGTACGGCGGAGGCGGCGGGGTCATCATCCCCGAGGAGATCGAGCGCCTGCACGCCTACGGGGTGGCGGGCATCTTCTCCCCGGAGGACGGGCAGCGGCTCGGCCTGGCCGGGATGATCAACACGGTCGTCGCGGCGTGCGACGTGGACCTGGCGGCCGGGGAGCCGCCCGCGATCGCGGCGGTCACGGAGGGCGACCAGCAGGCACTGGCGCGTGCGATCACGGTCGTGGAGTCCGGTGCCGCCGGCGATTGGCTCGCGGAGCTGCGCGGCGCGGCCGCCGCCCGCCGGGCCCCCGTGCTGGGCATCACCGGAACGGGCGGATCGGGCAAGTCCTCCCTCACGGACGAGCTGCTGCGCCGGATCAGGATCGATTACGAGGACAAGCTGCGGGTCGCGGTGGTGGCGGTCGACCCGACCCGCCGCCGGGGCGGGGGAGCGCTGCTCGGCGACCGGATCCGGATGAACAGCCTGGCCGGTGGCGGGGCCTACTTCCGGTCGCTGGCGACCAGGAACGCCCGGGAGCTGCCCGGCTACACCGCTGACGTGATCGCGGCGTGCCGGGCGGCCGGGTATGACCTGGTCATCGTGGAGACCCCGGGCATCGGCCAGGGCGACGCGGCGATCGTGCCGTACGCGGACGTGTCCCTGTACGTGATGACACCGGAGTTCGGCGCGGCGTCCCAGCTCGAGAAGATCGACATGCTCGATTTCGCGGACGTGGTCGCGATCAACAAGTTCGAACGCCGGGGCGGGCAGGACGCGCTGCGCGACGTGCGCCGCCAGCTGGTGCGCAACCGGGAGGCGTTCGGGGTGCCGCCCCAGGAGATGCCGGTCTTCGGGACGATCGCCTCGCGCTTCAACGACGAGGGCGTGACCGCGCTCTACCAGCGGCTTCGCGACCTGCTCGGCGAGCACGGGCTGCCGGCCGGGCCCTGCCTGCTGCCGCGGGTGGAGGGGACGGCGTCGAAGGTCACCGCCGGCGTCGTGCCGCCGTCCCGTACGCGCTATCTGGCGGAGATCGCCGAGACCGTCCGCGGCTATCACGCCCACACCGGCGAGCAGGCCGAGGCGGTGCGCCGGCGGCAGCACCTGGCGCACGCCCGTGAACTGGTCGCCGCCGAGGGCGCCGACACCGCTGCCCTGGACACCCTGGACGTGCTGCTTGAGCGGGCCGAGGTCGGCATCGACGCGGGCAGCCGCGGCCTGCTGGCCGAGTGGGATGCGACGGCCGAGACGTACCGGGCCGATGAACTGGTGGTGAAGGTCCGCGACCGGGAGCTGCGCACGCCGCTGTGGCGGGACACGCTGTCGGGCAACCGGATCCCCCGCGTCGCCCTGCCGCGCTATGCCGACCACGGCGACCTGCTGCGCTTCCTGCGCGCGGAGAACCTGCCGGGCCGTTTCCCGTTCACCGCCGGGGTCTTCCCGTTCAAGCGGGACGACGAGGACCCCACGAGGATGTTCGCCGGCGAGGGCGACCCGTTCCGTACCAACCGGCGCTTCAAGCTCCTGTCGGAGGGCCAGCCGGCCACGCGGCTGTCCACGGCGTTCGACTCGGTCACCCTGTATGGCCACGACCCGGCCGAACGCCCCGACATCTACGGAAAAGTCGGCACATCTGGGGTGTCGATCGCGACGCTGGACGATATGAAGGCGCTGTACGACGGGTTCGACCTGTCCGCGCCGAATACCTCGGTGTCGATGACGATCAACGGTCCGGCGCCGACCATCCTGGCCTTCTTCCTCAACGCGGCCATCGACCAGGCGCTCGACCGTTTCTACGACGAGCACGGCCGCGAACCGTCCGCGCAGGAGGCGGCGGAACTCCGCGCCCGGACCCTGTCGACCGTACGGGGGACCGTGCAGGCCGACATCCTCAAAGAAGACCAGGGCCAGAACACCTGCATCTTCTCCACCGAGTTCAGTTTGCGGATGATGGCCGACATCCAGGAATGGTTCATCGCCAACGGAGTGCGCAACTTTTACTCGGTGTCGATCTCCGGCTACCACATCGCCGAGGCCGGAGCGAACCCGATCAGCCAGCTCGCCTTCACCCTGGCCAACGGGTTCACCTACGTGGAGGCCTATCTGGCGCGGGGAATGGACGTCGACGCCTTCGCGCCGAACCTGTCGTTCTTCTTCTCCAACGGCATGGACCCCGAATACAGCGTGCTCGGGCGGGTCGCCCGGCGGATCTGGGCGGTCGCGATGCGCGAGCGGTACGGCGCGGGCGAGCGGGCGCAGAAGCTGAAGTACCACATCCAGACCTCGGGCCGGTCGCTGCACGCCCAGGAGATGGACTTCAACGACATCCGCACCACGCTGCAGGCGCTGATCGCGATCTACGACAACTGCAACAGCCTGCACACCAACGCCTTCGACGAGGCCGTCACCACCCCCTCGGCCGAGTCGGTGCGCCGGGCCATGGCGATCCAGCTCATCATCAACCGCGAGTGGGGCCTGGCCATGAACGAGAACCCGCTGCAGGGGTCGTTCATCATCGACGAACTGACCGACCTGGTGGAAGAGGCCGTGCTGACCGAGTTCGAGCGCATCTCCGACCGCGGCGGTGTGCTGGGGGCCATGGAGACCGGCTACCAGCGCGGCAAGATCCAGGACGAGTCGATGCTGTACGAGCAGCGCAAGCACGACGGCAGCCTGCCGATCATCGGGGTCAACACCTTCCGCAACCCCGACGGCGACGTCCAGCACGGCCCGCTGGAGCTGGCCCGCGGCACCGAGCAGGAGAAGCAGTCACAGCTGGAGCGGCTGTGCGCCTTCCACAAGGCCCGCGCCGATGACGCGCCCGCGGCCCTGGACCGCCTGCGGCGGGCGGCCATGTCGGCCGACAACGCGTTCGAGGTGCTGATGGACGCCGCCCGGGTCTGCTCACTCGGCCAGATCACCGAGGCGCTGTTCGAGATCGGCGGCCAGTACCGCCGAAACGTCTGACGAAAGCGACGCCTGATCGGGGAAGCCGCGGCTTCCCCGATATTAAGAAGAAACAATTGTGCGGGTGTTTGGGTAAAACCGCAAGGCGGGACCGGCAAACATGCCGCCAGCGGACCGAATGCATCGTGTTCGAAATGACGAGGCAAGCCCAGCGCCATCACGGGGCGGCGGAAGCCAGCGCATGCCCATCGAAATACCCGGAATGATGATCTGGTCGTCCCAGGAACAGTCAATTTGGCTGGACGTGCTCGGACAGCGGTGCCAACGATTGAGATACGAGCTGATCGCCCAATGCGATCTGATCGAAGAGGAGTATCTCTATGCACGGCAATCGATTCTCATTACTGCTCGGTCCGGCGGTACTCGGAATTGTCGCGCTCTGGCCCGCGACGGCGGCCTCGGCCTCGACGACCACCCACACTCCGAGTCTGGCGGCGGCGGTGGCCTCGCCCAGCGCGGCGATCCCCGGCGCCTACGGATACGGCGAGGAGGAATCGGAGAGCGGATACGCCCAGGAGAGCTCGTACAGCGGCGAGCTGATCAGTCAGTCCGGCTACAGCCGGCTCGGCTCCAGCCGGCTCGCATCCGTCCAGGTCGGATCCATCAGCAGTCGGACGATCAGTGAGGAGGCCTCGTACGCCCATCCGGTGTCGGTCTCACGCACGATCAGCTACCAGCGTCCGGTCACTCACACGCGGATGGTCACCACCCAGCGTCCGGTCACCACCACGCGGATGGTCACCAGCCAGCGTCCGGTCACCACCACGCGGATGGTCACCAGCCAGCGTCCGGTCACGCACACGCGGATGGTCACCGAGTCGCGTCCGGTGACGCGGCACGTCACCTTCCAGCGTCCGGTCACCGAGACGCACATGGTCACCGAGTCGCGTCCGGTGACGCGATGGGTCACCTACCAGCGTCCGGTCACGCACACGCGGATGGTCACCGAGTCGCGTCCGGTGACGGAGCAGGTCACCTTCCAGCGTCCGGTGAGCGAGACGCGGCTGGTCTCGGAGAGCCACCCGGTCAGCGAGACCAGGCTGGTCACGGAGAGCCACCCGGTCAGCGAGACGCGACTGGTGAGCGAGAGCCACCCGGTCAGCGAGACCCAACTGGTCACCGAGTCGCGGCAGGTGTCCTTCAACAGCCCGGCGTCGTTCAGTCACCAGTCGGGCCTGAGCGAGGCCAGCTGGTCGAGCCAGTCCGGCCTGTCCAGCCAGTCGTACAGCCTGTCCAGCGAGGAGGAGTGTGACTGAAAGCAGTGACGACAGGGGGCACGGGCATCCGCCCGTGCCCCCTCTCTCATTCCAGGTCAGTACATACGAGGCGGGCCTGATCGGCTAACGGCAGGTCTTCGTCGCGACCGAGCAGTGCTTGACCTCGGGGTAGCGGGCCGACGGCTTGCTGAGCAGAGGTTGGCGCCTGTGGCGCAGGTGCAGGTCGAAGAAGGCCGCGACGTACCTGCGGGTGATCTCCATGGATCGGGCGCCGGGTATGTCGGCGCCGAGGTCGATGCCGAACTGGTCGGCCAGCACGCCGAGATCGGTGAAGGAGGTGTGCGCGGCCCCGGTCACGAGGAGCCAGCGCTTCCATCCGGTCATGAGTTTCCAGTCACGTTCCCAGCTCTCGGCCTGTGATTCGCCGGATCCGGGGGTGTTGGAGGACGGCTTGCCCAGGAACAGGAACGGCCGCGACAGCCCGCTGTCCGGGATCGGGGCGTACGTCATGCCGTCGATGTCGATTCCGGCGCGCACGCGGGAGTCTTCGATCATTGTCGGGATGGCGCTCGCTCCGCCGACGGAGTGGCCGGCCATCGCGATCCGGGATCGGTTGATCAGCCGGGCGCCTTTCCACTTCGGGTGTGACCCGGTGAGCTGGTCGAGCACGAAGGAGACGTCGGCCGCCCGGCTGCTCACCAGCTTCTCCCACCACGCCGGGTCTTTTTTGATCTTGCATGTGACGCAGGTGGTCACCCGTCCGTCGGGGAAGGTGGTGGCGACGTTCTCGTAGGTGTGGTCGATCGCGGCCACCACGTAGCCCCTGCTGGCCAGGTCCTCGGCCAGCGAAGTGAGCTCGGACCGGGGCTTGGAATGGCCGGGGGAGAGCACGACGAGAGGCAGGCCGTACCTGCGCCCAGCCGGCTGGGCATCGGTGAAGGCGTTGGTCCGTGTCCTGCTCAGCAGATCCAGCGGCACTCCGGTGATCCCTCCGTCCTTCAAGAGGAGCTCGGACTCCTTCGGTGTCATGTACCGCGCCCGGTGGCGGCCCGGTGACTTCGCCGGGTACCACAGGGAGACCATGAGCTCCCTGGCCTTCATCTCGGGAACCCACGGGTCGGGGCGGGAGGCGTCCTTCAGGTAGAGGGCCGTGGTGCCGACCGGGTGCGTGCCGGTCGGCTTGGGCAGGTACGGCGTGCCGCTCGGCGTGGCCGTGGGCGTGACGGCGGCAGGCGCGGCCGAGGCGGGGGCGGACACGCAGACGGCTGTGGCCACGACGGCGAGCAGGCCGGTGACGGCGGCCAGGCCGCCGCGGTCGTGTCGCCTGGCCGCATGGCGCGGTTCGATCGCATGACTCATGGAGGCAGCGGTCCTTTCGAAAGGGGATGGCAACGTGAAGGGGGACCGGTCAGGACACGCGGTTGCGGATCCATCGGAGGCAGAGCCAGGCCAGCAGGGCGGAGAGGGCGAGGAAGATCGCTGTCTCGATCCCCTGCAGGGCCCAGAAGCGGTCGGCGGGCTGGTAGGTCACCCGTTGCCGGTAACCGAGGTCTGCGAGCTTCGTGAGGCACTCCTGGTCGGCCTCGGCCACCGGACCGGGGGAAGCCCGCCCCTGCGGCTCCGACGGCATCGGTGGCAGCAGGCAGGCCGCCACCCAGGACGGCGCCGTGACCACCCGTCCGGTGGCGTCGACGGTCTCGTTGCCCAGGACCCACGCTCCCCGTGGTCCGGCCACGGCCAGTTCCTCCACCCCGCCGGAGCTGTTCACCCCCAGCTTCGAGATGTTCGCCGGTGTGATCGTGACGGTCTGCTGGACCGCGGGGATCACGTACGGGCGCACCGCGAAGGGCACGGCGATCTGGACCGCGGCGAACACGGCGAGGGTGACGGCCATGGCGGGCACGGTGCGGCGCAGCAGGATTCCGGCGGTGACACCGAGCACGAAGGCGAAGGCGGCATAGCCGACGGGCGTGATCCCGCGCACGCCGAACAGCAGCGGCGAGATCCGCGCGGCGAAGGACTCGGCGTCGGGCACGTCTGTGCCGATGTCGGCGCCGACCGGGACCGTGGACGGCTGGCTGGCGGCGTCGACGGGACCGGCCCACCAGGTGACCGCGAGGCTGAGCAGCCCGGCCGCGGCCACCGCGGCCAGGCCGGTGAGGGCGAGTTTTGCGGCCAGCCACCGGGCCCGGGTGACGCTCTGGTTCCACACCAGGCGGTGGGTGCCGGCCTCCAGCTCCCGGGTGACCAGCGGGGCGCCCCAGAAGACGCCGATGACGGCGGGCAGGAGGTACGTCGCCACGATGCCGGCGTAGTACAGCCTGCTGTCGGCCGGGGTGAGCCGCACGACGCCGGACAGCGGCCGCCCGGCGATCACGAGGATGGCGGCCAGCACGAGAAGGAGGCCGTACACCGCCGCGGCCTGAGCGCGGAACTGCCGCCAGGTCAGCCAGATCACCGCAGCACCTCCAGCGTGGGGCGCGGGCCGGAGCCGGCCTCGGCGGGACGGCTCATGTAGGCCAGCACGAGGTCCTCCAGGCCGACCGTGCTGACGGTCCAGGAAGGATCAAGGATGGGCGCCTCGGTGCGGATCATCAGCGTGGTCTGCCGGTCGGTGTGGCTGGCCGAGATGACCTCCTGGTCCGCGGGCAGCGTGGCGGCATCGCGGCGTGGCCCGCTCAACCGATGATGGGCGGCCAGGAGCTCCTCGACCTCTCCTGTCAGCCGCACCTGACCGGCGACCAGCACGACGAGGTGGTCGCAGACGCGTTCCAGATCGGCGACCAGGTGGGAGGACAGCACGACGCTGAGTCCGTGCTCGGCGACGGCCTCCATCAGGTCCTGCAGGAACTCCCGCCGGGCGAGCGGGTCCAGGGCGGCGACCGGCTCATCCAGGATCAGCAGCTCGGGTCGCTTGGCGATGCCCAGGGTCAGGGCGAGCTGGGCGCGCTGACCGCCCGACAGCTTCCCGGCCCGCTGGCCCGGGTCCAGGCCGAGCCGCTCGATCCGGCGGCGTGCCAGGGCGTCGTCCCAGCTCGGGTTGAGCCTGGCCCCGAGGCGCAGGTGGTCGGCCACGGTCAGGCCGGCGTAGGTGGGGGTGTCCTGGGCGACGAAGCCGACCTTCGCCAGCTGTGCCGGGCCGCTGCCGGGCATGCCGCCACACACCTCTATCGTGCCCGTCGTCGGTGCCAGCATCCCGGCGGCCAGGTTCAGCAGCGTCGACTTCCCCGCGCCGTTGGGCCCGACCAGGCCGGTCACGTGCCCGGCCGGGATGTCCAGCGCACAGCCGGTCAGCGCCCAGCCCCGCCGGTACTTCTTGCCCAGGTGCCGGGCCCGCAAGACGGCGGTCACGCTATGTCCTCTCTGGCGGTGGTCCGAAAGGTGGTCATGAACAGGGCCTCGATGCTTTCGTCGTCGAGGCCGGCCCGGCGGGCCCTGTCCAGCCAGCGCCGCAGGTCCTGCCGCAGCGGTCCGTGCGCGGCGAGCGTGGCGTCGGTCAGCGTCCGGGTGACGAACGTCCCGACACCCGGGCGGGCGGCGACGAGATCGGCGTGTTCGAGTTCCCGGTACGCCTTGAGGACGGTGTTGGGGTTGATCGCCAGCTGGGCCACCACCTCCTTGACCGTCGGAAGCCGGTCGCCCTCACGCAGCAGGCCCAGCCGCAGCGCGTGCCGCACCTGCTGGACGAGTTGCAGGTACGGCGAGACGCCGGACCTGCCGTCCAGGTGGAACTCGATCACCACTTCCTCCATTTATCTACGATGCTAGTACTTTAGGTAAATGGAAGAAGCCGGTCAAGGAGCAGACCACCCGGTGATCTTGCTACATCACACTCGCCGACTCCGCGGGGCAGCGATGGCGTGGAGCTCCGCGGTGGGTGAATCTAGGATCGGAACGCGTGGCCGCCGGCGCGCACGTTCCGGAAGGTGGGCCCATGGACGTCCTACGTACTCCCGAGGAGCGCTTCACCGATCTGCCCGGCTTCCCCTATGAACCCCGCTATGCCGAGGTGGCCGGTGACGTGCGGATGGCGTACGTCGAGGCCGGCCCGGCCGACGGACCCGTCGTGCTGCTCCTGCACGGCGAGCCGAGCTGGTCGTTCCTCTACCGCCACGTCATGGCGGTGCTCGCCGAGGCGGGCTGCCGGGCCATCGCCCCGGATCTGATCGGTTTCGGCCGGTCGGACAAGCCGTCGAGGGTGGAGGATCACACCTACGCCCGGCACGTGGAGTGGGTCAGGTCGCTCGCCTTCGACGCGCTCGGCCTGCGGGACGTGACACTGGTGGGGCAGGACTGGGGTGGCCTGATCGGGCTGCGGCTCGTCGCCGAGCATCCGGACCGCTTCGCCCGGGTCGTCGCGGCCAACACGGGGTTGCCGACCGGTGACATCCCGATGCCGCAGGTGTGGCACCGGTTCCGGGAGACCGTACGGAACGCGCCCGTGCTCGACGTCGCCCGGCTCGTTCGGTCCGGGTGCGTCACCACGCTGCCGGACACCGTCCTGCGCGCTTATGACGCGCCGTTCCCGGCCGAGGAGTACAAGGCCGGGCCGCGGGCGATGCCGAACCTGGTGCCCACCACGCCCGATGATCCCGCCGCGCCGGCCAACCGGGCCGCCTGGGCGGTCCTCGCCACGCTCGACCTGCCATTCCTGGTGGCATTCTCCGACCGGGACCCGATCACCGGTGGCATGGCGCCGATCCTGAAGAAGACGATCCCCGGCGCGGCCGGCCTCGATCACCCCGTCATCGCGAACGCCGGTCATTTCCTGCAGGAGGACGCCGGACACGAGCTGGGCGAGGTCGTCGCGGCCTTCGTCCGCGCATGGTCCCAGCAGTAGGGCCGTACGTCACCAACCGGCCGAGTTCGAGATCGCCAGAGACAGGAAGACCGGTGCGGTGCGGCCCTGACTGCTATCGCCCCCAACGTTCTCTTGTCCTGGGCGACGGGGTGTGACGACCACGTAGTCAGACCCGAGATTGGGAGGCGGGGACCTTCGCCAGGAAACGGGCGAAATCACTGAGAAACACTGAGAAACACTGATACTCAGTGAACGGCAGTAGAGTCGCGGCCGGGTGACGGCATCATCTCGAACCGGAGGCCGGATGGATCAGGCATGGACCTGGGGGCAGGATGTGCCGCTGCGGTGGTTGCTGATCGATGACGGCAGCAGCGGCGTGGACGACTCCGACGTCCCCCTGGCGCTGTGCGCCGAGATCGACGGCTTGTTCGTCGAGCCCGCGCCGCCCCCGGTCCCGGAGCAGTTCACCCTGATCGGCTGTCGGCCCGAGCCGCCGCTGCAGGCCCTGCTGGAGCGGCGATCGGCCCGGCGGCGCCACCTGCGGGCAGTGATTCACGCCGTCGACCGCAGCGGGCGCACGGTGGCCATGGCCAAGATGGTGTCGGCCACCGTAACCGGAGCAGGCCCCTCCCGCCTCGGCACGGGCCTGATCGACCTCATCCTCGACGACGGGCTCTATGAGCCCCTGCCCAGCGGTGCCCGCGCGATCTGGGAACTGTGGCACATAGGCCGACCGATCCGGCCCAACCTGTGGGCCGGCTACGACCGGGCGCTGCGGCACCAATGGTCCGGCGCGGCCCTGTGCCACCACCCCGACGGGCAGCCTGACCGGCCCGCCGGAGGCACCTACCACCTCGACGGCCGGTTCGTCACCGACATCGAGGGCTTTTACTGCGCTCTGGGTGAGGCCATCAACGGCCCCGGCGGCTACTTCGGCTGGAACCTTTCCGCGCTTGATGACTGCCTGCGCGGTCAGTGGGGGGCTGCGCCGCCGTTCCGGCTCATCTGGCGCGACGCCGACGTGGCCCGTCGGCACCTCGTGCCGGGCTATGACCGCCCGGCCTACGACCAGCGATCCTGGGGCCCGGCGATCACCTTGCAAGACCTGCTCGGCATCTTCACCGACCGCGGGGCCGAGGTTGAACTGCGATGAACGTTTTGTCGGTAGTGAGAGTGAATCAAATACACGGAGAGTTTGAGGTGGACGAGGAGACGGTGGGCGTGCCAGGATCGGTGCTGGGTCACGAAGCCGATCGCGCCCCTGGACGATCGTCGGCTGGCAACCTCGCCTCACCGCGCAAGGTGCCCTCCAGGGAAGACCTGGCCGCTGCCGGCATCGGCAGTGGCAAGCGCGGATCTCCCTGCCTCTCCCGGTAAGGGGGTCCCCTGACAGCCAGAGGACCTTCATGACCTACGAACGCGACTTCTTCCGCGACGCCGCGGTCCACGACATCTCGCCGGTCCTGAGTTCAGCCGTGCAGGTGATCGACGCCGCCTTCCCCGACGAGCTTTGCCTGCGACTCCGCCCGGTGCTTCCCCACCTCGCGGGAACGGCCGATGACGGCAGGGACGGGGACCGCGTCCGCCTCGCGCAGGACTGGCTGGTCCGGACCTGCCTGGCGGCATGGATGCGGGCCGCCGGACAGCAGGACGAGGCGGTGCGGCTCCGCCGCCTGACACCCGTCCGGGATATCGGAACGGCACTGCGAGCGGCGGGGGTGGCCGCGCAGGCGTCCGGCAAGGTCATGATCAGCGCCCCCGGCAGGGCGGAGGGATTCCCCCTCGTCAGCACCGCCGTAGGGGCGGCGAACCGGGCCGTGAAGACCATGACCGTGTGGAACTGTGTCGCTGCCGCCGGCGCGGCCTTCGCCGGGTCCACCGGGCGCCACCCCCCGATGGGCTCCGGGCACGGTGACGGGGTGAAGCCAGACCGATCAGGTGGGGCATCGGGGCGTTTCGCGGGGCGAGGCGGCTCGGTGAGCGTGAGCCGTTCGCCGTCCCAGGTGCCGACCACGTGGTAGTCGCCCCAGCGCACGCCACCCTGGGCGTCGTGCTCGACCGTGTTCCAGTCCCACCCGACGATGTCGGGCCCGGCGCACTGGGGCGGCATGGAGAAGGCGACGCCGGCGCAGAGCTGTGGGCCGTGTCGCGCGTCGGCGAGCACGAATCCGTCGGCCTGGTAACGCGTCGGGGGAGCGGACGCCGCGGACGCCGTCCCGCAGGCGGCGAGCCCGGCGAGTGCGGCCGCGAGCCAGACGCCTCTCATGCCCCCCGAAGATTCACCCATGTCATCGGCCGGACTATCGCGAGCCGGAGTCGCGGTCGAGTTCGCAGCGGAGTTTCATGCTCTTGGCCTCCGTGCGGATGTACCGGCGGGTCCGCCCGCCGGTGAGCAGGCCCACCAGCGGCGCCGGCAGGCCGGACTGGTCGATCGTGAGGAGGAGCGATCCGCCGCCCGGTCGAGGTGTGATCGGGTGCCCCGCGACCGTGGTCACGCCTCCGCTGGTCGCCTGCCAGGCGAAGGAGTCGCCCTCCGTGAACTCGGTCACCTGCCAGACCATCACGGGAAGCCCCGGTTGTTTGATCCGGACACGGCTGCCGAGGCCCAGTGGACCGTCCCCTTGACCGTTGCCGAGAAACTCGAGCTCGGTCACCGTGGGCAGGAACTCGGGCCACCTGGCCACGTCCGTCATGACCCGCCAGATCCGCTCCGGAGACGCGTCGATGTCGATGCCGGTCTCGAATCGCATAACGGTCGACCCCCGGGTCAGTTGGGCGTGACGAGCGTCGTCTCCCGCATCCTACAAAGAAACGATCTACGGAAGTGAGGAGGCCTCCCCACGGTCCCGATCACCCTGGTCAGCCTGCGGTCGACGCCTACTACGCCCTGTTGATCCGGTCGCCGCGGCCGGAAAACCTGTGCCGGACTCCTACCTGAATGCCGGATGATGGCGACAGGCAAACGAAAGGTGGCCCAGTGGGTGGTTTAGGCAGAATCGGGGTCCTTGTTGCCGCCAACCTGCTCGGTGGAGTCGGAGTCGCCGCCGGGGTCGCGGTCGGTGCGCTGCTCATCGAAGCGGTCGGCGGCACCACGATGGCGGGGCTGGGCTCGGCCGCGAACGTGCTCGGCGCGGCGGTCGCCGCGGTGCCGCTGGCCGCGATCGCGTCCCGGTACGGGCGGCGCTGGTCGCTCACCCTGGGCTATGCGCTCGCCGCCATCGGCGGCGCTCTGATCATCGCCGCCGCTATGATCTCCAACATCGTCGTCCTGCTGGCCGCGCTGGCCTTCTTCGGCGTCGCGCAGGCGGTGAACCTGCAGACCCGGTACGCGGCGGCCGACGACGTCCCGCCCGCCACCCAGGCCAGGGCGATGTCGACGGTGATCTGGGCGACCACCATCGGGTCGGTGGCCGGCCCCAACCTCAGCGAGGTGGGGGACAGGCTCGGCGTACGGCTCGGGCTGCCCGTTCTGTCCGGCCCCTACCTGTTCTCGGTCCTGTCCTTCGTGTTGGCGGCGGCGGTGGTGGCGCTGCTGTTCCGGCCTGCCGTACGGCCCCGGGAGGCGGCGGCGGCCGTCCCGGCGGGGTCCGCCGGGACGGAGCCGACGGTGGGTGCGATGGCGGCGCTGCGCTGGGCGGCGGCGCATCCGACGGCACGGTTCGCGATGGTGCTCATCGCGGCGGCACACGCCGTGATGATCACGGTGATGGTGATGACCCCGCTGCACCTGCAGCACCACGGGATGACGCTGCAGGTGGTCGGCATCGTCATCAGCCTGCACATTTTGGGGATGTACGCGTTCAGCCCGGTCTTCGGCTGGCTGGCCGACCGGCTCGGCGTGGTCCGGGTCGCGTTCGGCGGCATCGCGATGCTCTCGGTGGCCCTCGTGCTCGGTTTCCTGGCCGCGGCCACCCCGGCGGGCGGGGCTCTCACCGCGGTGGCGCTGACCGTCCTCGGGGCGGGCTGGTCGGCGTCGGTGATCTCCGCTTCCGCGCTGCTGACGAGCGCCTCGCCGGCCCGGGTCCGGGTGCCCCTGCAGGGCGTCACCGACGCGGGCATGAGCTACGCGGGGGCCGCGGCGGCCGCGCTGGCCGGGCCGATCCTCGCATTCGGCGGTTTCCACGCGGTCAACATCGCCGCGGCGATCATCCTGGTGCCCGCCGTGATGGCCGGCGTCGCAGCCCTTCGCGGCCGGGGCGCCGACACCGCCGACACCGCCGACACGGCGCCTGAGGATCCGCTCGACGAGGGGGACCGCCGGGACATCGGCTCGCCGCGCTGAACACGGACTGCGCTGAACACGGACCCCCGCCCCCCACCCCTTGGCCGTGATCTTGCGAATTCTCGCAAACAAGCATCGTGACCTGCGCAGCTCAATTTGGTGATCTCGCAGTTTCTCGCACGTAGGCCTCCTGACGTGCGCAGACGACTTCGGTGATCTTGCATGGCGAGAAGTGCAAGATCACTGACCCTGTTGGTGCTGCTCACGGGGTAGGTCTGCGAGAAACTGCAAGATCACGGCCAAGGTATGGGGGGTGGTTGTGCAGATTGTCTGGCGTAGATTGATTTGGTGCTGGACGGTCTGGGCACATTGCCCGGTACGGCCTGGCCCCGGCGAGTTCGTGCTGATCAGCGGGGTAAAGGTCCACTAGCATGCGATCGTGGACAGCGACGAGGTGACGTTCTCCGGTGGCGAGGCCCGTGGCGAGGAACTGTTCGCCTCGCTGTTCGACGACGCCGCGCTCTTCCCGCCCGGTAACGCGCCCATGGCCGACGCCGTACCGGCGCATCGCCGCCACCGCGCGTCGTGGTACGCCCGTTTCGTCGGCCCGTTCATCTGCGCGGACACCCGGCTGGCCGAGCTCCCGGCGGACGTGGCGATCAGCGTCGTGGTGACGGGCGGACCGGCGGCGATCGAGCGGTTGGGCGAGGGGCTGAGCGAGGGGCTCGGCCCGCTGCCGAACGCGGTGGCGCTGGAGGTCTCGGGCGTGGCGGATCCGGCCGACGCGGCGGCGGCCGTGACCGCGCTGCGGAACTGGACGAGCGGCGGCCGGGCGAGCGGCGGCCGGACAAGCGATCCCGACAGGGGCGCGGCCGGGTTCGTCGAGGTCCCGCGGGGCGAGGCGTCCCTTCCCGTGCTGGACGTGCTCGCGGGCACGGCGTTCCTCGCGAAGTTCCGTACCGGCGGCCTTCAGCCGCAGGCGTTCCCGTCCGAGGCCGAGCTGGCCGGGGCGATCGTCGCCTGCGCGGACCGGGGCCTGCCGTTCAAGTGCACCGCCGGGCTGCACCATGCCGTACGGCACACCGCACCCGGCACGGGTTTCGAGCACCACGGGTTCCTCAACGTGCTGCTCGCCACGAGCGCGGCCCTGGACGGTGTGGCGGCGGACGAGGTGGCAGAGGTGCTCGCCGAGCGGGATGCCGTCGCGGTGGCCGACCGGATCCGCGCCCTCGGCGACGACGATGTGGCGGCGGCCCGCCGGATGTTCCGATCGTTTGGCACCTGCAGCATCGACGAGCCTCTCGACGACCTGGCCGCGCTGCGCCTGATCACCGTACCCGCCTGATCAGCATTCGGACCGCGACCGTACAGGAGCGACTGTGACCTGGATCGACCTTCGAGACGACGGATGGGGCCTGGACAACTTGCCCTACGGAGTGTTCTCCACCGACGGGCCGGACCGCCGGGTGGGCGTGGCGGTCGGCGGGCACGTCCTGGACCTGGCCGCCGCCGCGCGGGACCTGTGGCCGGCCATGGCCGGCACGTTCGCCGAGGGCACGCTCGACCGTTTCATGGCCCGGGGGCGGGCCGTGTGGGACGAGACCCGCGAGCGCGTCACCGGCTGGCTCACCGACGCCGCCCATGAGCGCGCCGTGCGGCCGCACCTGGTGGACCGGGACGCGGTGCGGCTCCACCTGCCCTTCACCGTCGCCGACTACGTTGACTTCTACGCCTCAGAGCACCACGCCGCCAACCTCGGCCGCATGTTCCGCCCCGGCCAGGAGCCGCTGACCCCGAACTGGCGGCACCTGCCGATCGGCTACCACGGCAGGGCGGGCACGGTCGTGGTGTCCGGCACGCCGGTCGTACGGCCATGCGGGCAGCGTCGTACCCCGGACGGCGACATCGTCTTCGGCCCGTCGACCCGCCTGGACATCGAGGCCGAGCTGGGATTCGTCGTGGGCGCCCCCTCCGAGCCGGGCACGCCGGTGCCGGTCGAGGATTTCGCCGACCACGTCTTCGGGGCCTGCCTGGTCAACGACTGGTCGGCCCGGGACATCCAGTCGTGGGAGTACGTGCCGCTGGGTCCCTTCCTCGGCAAGTCGTTCGCCACGTCGGTCTCCCCGTGGGTGGTCCCGCTGGCGGCGCTCGAACGCGCCCGGGTCGAGCCGCCGGTACGCGATCCGAGGCCGCTGCCCTACCTGGACGACGCGGGCATGGAAGGCTGGGGGCTGGACATCCGGCTGGAGGTCAGGCTGAACGGCCACGCGGTGTCGCGGCCGCCGTTCGCCGGGATGTACTGGACGGCCGCCCAGCAACTCGCCCATATGACGGTGAACGGCGCGAGCCTGCGCACCGGTGACCTGTTCGCCTCGGGCACGATCAGCGGACCCCGGCCGGATGAGCGCGGCTCCCTGATCGAGCTGTCCTGGGCGGGCGAGTCGCCGATCGAGCTGCCTGACGGGAGCAAGCGCACGTTCCTCGAAGACGGCGACGAGGTCGTCATCACCGCCACAGCCCCGGGATCGGGCGGGGGCGCCGTCTCCTTCGGCGAGGTCCGCGGCGTCATCGTCGCGCCCCGAGCCGGCTGAAACACCGCGCCCGGCTCGGATCTCCAGCCGGGTGGATGGAGCGGACGGGCCCCGGTTCCAGCTGGAACCGGGGCCCGTCGTCACTCAGCCGGTCAGCACGCCTGGTGCTTGGCCGGCGTCCGTCCCGCGAAAACCGCGTCGGCGAAGGCGCGGGCCTCGCCGTACGAGGCCGCCACGGTCGTCCTGTGGTCCGGCCCGGTGGCGGGCGGCGAGCCCAGCAGCAAGTAGTCCACCAGGGGCCTGCTGCTGGCGCACAGCCGCGGAATGAGCGGGTTCACCTGGGTCGCCGGATCGACGAGCGTGTCGCCCCAGCTGGAGACCACCATCGTCGGCACCCGTAGTCTGAGGTGCTCGGACGCCTGACTGTCGAGGTAGGCGGTCAGCTTCGCCTGCTCGGTCTCGGTGCCGTCGGCGAAGGGGTTGCGCGGTGCGGCGGCGTACACCTGCTCGGCGACCGCGTACGAGTCGTCGATGCACCCGTTGCGGCCGACCTCCAGCAGCGGCTGCGCCTCGGGGATCAGCATCGCCGCGGCGTCGATGGACGGATCGGCCGCTTCGGCCCCGCTCAGGATGGTCGGCAGGAAGGCCAGCACCGCGATCGCCTGGGCCCGCGGCATGTACGGGATGGCGGAGAAGTACGAGGTGGTGACCTTCAGGTTGTGGCCGCCGGGGGAGAGGGCGACCGCGCCCAGGAGCCGGACGTCGCGGCGCGGGCCGCTTTGGGCGGCGGTCCAGAGCGCGGAGTGCCCGCCCTGGCTGTGGCCCATCACGACGTAGTTCTTGCCGACGTGCGGGTTGAGGGCGCGGGCCGCGCGCACGATGTCGACCACCGTGTTGGCGGCGCTCTGCCCGTTCAGGTAGGGATGGACGCCCGGGGTGCCCAGGCCCTCGTAGTCGGTCTGCACGACGGCGTAGCCGGCGGCCACGTACCTGTCGAGTGTCTGGCTGACGGTTCCGATGTAGCCGCCGTCCTGGCGGGTGGGGGTGCACTGATCGGCGTTGCCCACGGTGCCGTGCGCCCAGCTGATGACCGGCCAGCCGCCCGCCGGCGCCTTGCCCCGCGGGATCGCGACCGCGCCGGTGACCTCGATGCGCCGGCCCTGGGCGCCCACGGAGACGTAGCGGACCAGGCGATTCGACGCGGCGCTGGGCAGGACGGTGGCGCCGGTCAGCTTGGTGCTGCGCAGCAGCCTGCCTCGCTGGCCGGGCGGGACAGACTGATGGGACGAGTTGCCGATCGCGTGGCCGGTCCCGTTGCCTTCGGCACTACCTGCCTGCGCGGTGGTGATTCCGCCGGCGGTCAGCAGGGCGACCGTCCCGGTTACGGCGATGGCCCGGGACATCCAGGCCAGACGCGTGGTGCTCATCAGTGTTCCTCCTTGTGGGGGATACAGCCGGTCCGCCACGTCCTGTGGCGGTGTCGTTCACCTGTGCGTCTCCTCGGGCGTCGATGGGCGGCATCCAACCGGTGAAGATCACGCTGCGGCGACCCGCCATCCCGCTCAGCGCGACGAGAGTTCCAGCCCGCGTCCGCCGCTCTCGGCGGTCGGCCCGCCCCGTCCGAAGATCCGAAATCCGCACAGGCTTCAGTGTGACGTGCTGGCCCGGATCATCAGTTCGGTGGGGAGGATCTCGACCGTGCCCGGCGCGACGTGGCCGGCGAGGATGCCGGCGAGCAGCCGCGCGGCCCGGCGGCCCATCTCGCGGGGGGCGATGTCGACCGCGGTGATGGGGGTGGCCAGGCCGCGCAGTGAGGGGCTGTCCACGTAGGAGGCCACCAGCAGGTCGGCGGGCACGTGGCGGCCCTGCTGGAGGGCGGCGTGCACCGCGCTGGTCGCGCCGCCGTCGGGGACGGAGACGATCGCGCCGACTCCGCCCGGCGCGCGCAGGGCCTCGGCCACCGCGTGGTTCACGTCCTCCGGATCGCAGACGAAGGGCACGTCGTAGACGAGCGCCTCGCGGCCGTTGTCGGCGCACCAGGCCCGGTAGGCGGTGCGGATGTCCAGGCCGAAGGAGGTCTCCGCACCCGGGCAGAGCAGCGCGATGTGGTCGCCGCGGCCGGACAGGTGATCGAGCAGGGCGCGGGTCCCCGCCCGATGGTCGGACTCGACCCGGCCCGCGTGCCGGGCGCCCGGCGTCAGGTCCCGCTCGCAGGTGACGACCGGGACGCGCAGGTCGGTGAGCGTTTCCAGCATCGGGTCGCCGAGCACGGGGTCGGAGACCATCACGCCGTCGATGTGCGGCGGCGGCGTGCGGCCGGGGTCCGCGGGGGCCGGGATGAGGGTGAGCGCCAGGTCGTGCGCGAGCGCCTCCTCGGCGGCGCCGATGGCGAGGTCCATGTAGTACTCGAGCCCGATGGTGCGCGCCGGGAAGTACAGGCCGATGGCCCCGGTGCGGCCGCCGCGCAGGTTGCGGGCGCTCCGGTTGGCGACGTAGCCCAGCTCACGGGCGATCGCGGCCACCCGCTCGCGGGTGGCGGCGGGCAGCCGGCCACGTCCGCTCAGCGCGTCCGACACGGTCGTCTTCGACACCCCCGCGGCGCGGGCCACGTCCTGCAGGGTGATCGGTCGGGATTCGTTCATCGAGGTCAACGGTACTCGCAAAGATCGGCTGCCATCCCCTGTGGTAACGATCCGGACCACATTGGCGGAACGTTCCTTCAACCCTATTGCAGGAACGTTCCTGTGCGTGGTCTAATCGCGCTCACCTTCTCCGACCCCCTGCGCCCACGCCCTGGACACGGAGGTGACAGTCGTGCATCTCACCCCTGCGGAACGCGACCGGCTGCTGCTGTTCACCACGGCGGAGCTGGCCAGGGCGCGGCGGGCCCGCGGCCTGCGGCTGAACGTGCCCGAGGCCACCGCGCTGATCGCCGACACGGTGTGCGAGGCGGCGCGCGACGGCCGGCGGCTGAGCGAGGCGATCGCGGCCGGCCGCTCGGTGCTGACCCACGAGGACGTGCTGCCCGGCGTCGCCGACGTGGTCACCGAGGTGCAGGTCGAGGCGGTCTTCGACGACGGGACCCGGCTGGCCGTGGTCACCGGGCCGTTCGGCCCGGCGGGGCCCGACCCGAGGGGGCCCGGCGCGGTGATCCCCGGGAAGCCGCGAGCCGAGCCGTACGGCGACGACGCGGTGGAGGGGGTGGACGGGGTGGACGCGGTGACGGTGGAGGTCGTCAACACGGCGGCCGTGCCGATCAGCGTCACCTCGCACTTCCACTTCTTCGAGGTGAACCCGCGGCTGCGCTTCGACCGGGCCGCCGCCTACGGGCGGCATCTGGCCGTACCGGCCGGAACGGCCGTACGGTTCGACCCCGGCGCGGCCAGTGAGGTGCGGCTGGTGCCGATCGGCGGCGCGCGGGTGGCGGTCGGCTTCGCCGGCCTGGTGGACGGTCCGCTGGACGCGCCCGGCGCCCGGGAGGCGGCGCTGGAACGGGCCCGTGCCTGCGGCTACCTGGGAGCGGGGGAGCGGGCATGAACGGTGACGACTACGCGGCGGTGTACGGGCCGACGACCGGGGACCGGGTGGTGCTCGGCGACACCGGGCTGGTGGTGGAGGTCGAGGCCGACGCGCAGCGGTACGGCGAGGAGTTCCTGGCCGGGTTCGGCAAGACCGCCCGCGACGGCCTGCACCTGAAGGCGACCTCGGTGCGCGACACCTGTGACCTGGTCGTGTCCAACGTGCTGATCCTCGACCCGGTGCTGGGGGTGCGCAAGGCCTCGATCGGGATCCGGGCGGGCCGGATCGCCGCGATCGGCCGGGCGGGCAACCCCGACACCCTCGACGGGGTCGACGTGGTGGTCGGCACCGGGACCACGATCATCAGTGGGGAGGGCCTGATCGCCACGGCCGGGGTGATCGACACCCACGTCCACCTGATGTCCCCGCGGGTGATGGAGGCGTCGCTGGCCTCCGGGGTGACGACGATCCTCGGCCAGGAGTTCGGCCCGGTGTGGGGGGTCGGGGTGAACTCGCCGTGGGCGCTGCGCACCGCGTTCGCCGCGTTCGACGCCTGGCCGGTCAACATCGGCTTCCTGGCCCGTGGCTCCTCCTCCCGGCCCGAGCCGCTGGTCGAGGCGCTGGCCGAGGGTGGTGCCTGCGGCTTCAAGGTGCACGAGGACATGGGCGCGCACGCCCGGGCGCTCGACACCGCGCTGCGGGTCGCCGAGGACCACGACGTGCAGGTCGCGCTGCACACCGACGGCCTGAACGAGAGCCTTTCGGTACGGGACACCCTGGCCGTGCTGGACGGGCGCACGATCCACGCCTTCCACATCGAGGGCTGCGGCGGCGGGCACGTGCCCGACGTGCTCAGCCTGGCCGGGCAGCCGCACGTCATCGGCTCCTCCACCAACCCGACGCTGCCGTTCGGCCGGGACGCCGTCGCCGAGCACTACGACATGATCGTCTCCTGCCACGGGCTGTCTCCGGACCTGCCGAGCGACGAGGCGATGGCCCGCGACCGGATCCGCGCGCAGACCATGGGCGCCGAGGACGTGCTGCACGACCTTGGCGTCATCCCGATCACCTCCTCCGACGCCCAGGGCATGGGCCGGGCCGGGGAGACGGTCCGGCGGACCTTCGCCCTGGCCGCGAAGATGAAGGCCGAGCGGGGAGCCGAGCACGACCGGCACGACAACGCCCGGGTGCTGCGTTATCTGGCCAAGCTCACCGTCAACCCGGCGCTGGCGCACGGCCTCGGCCACGAGATCGGCTCGATCGCGGTGGGCAGGCTCGCCGACCTCGTGCTGTGGCAGCCGGCCCGGTTCGCCGCCACCCCGCACCTCGTGCTCAAGGCCGGGTTCCCCGCCTGGGGCGTGACCGGCGACCCCAACGCGGCGGTGGACAGCGCGCAGCCGCTGGTCCTCGGGCCGCAGTTCGGCGGGTACGGCGCAGCCCCGGCCGAGCTGGCCGTCGCCTTCGTCAGCCGGTCCGCCCGCGACGCCGGGGAGGACCGCCTGCCCACCCGCCGCCGCCGCGTGGCCGTACGCGGCACGCGCGGCATCGGCCTGCCCGACATGGTGCGCAACACCCGCACCGGGCGGGTCCACGTCGATCCCGGCACCGGCGCGGTCGACCTGGACGGTGAGCCGCTCACCTCCAGACCGGCCGAACGGGTGTCCCTGTCCCGCCTGTACTTCCTCTGAAACCCCTCAATCTCTCTCAGAACCAGGAGGTGCGCACCGAGTGACTCCGTACGCCGATCTTGTCATCACCGGGGCCGACGTCTACACCGTGGACGCGGCCCGGAGCTGGTCCGACGCGGTGGCCGTGCGCGGGGACCGGATCGTCGCGCTCGGCGCGGCGGCCGCCGGCGAGCTCATCGGCCCGCGCACCCGGGTGATCGAGGCGCGCGGCGGGATGGTGCTGCCCGGCTTCCAGGACGCGCACGTCCACGCCCCGTTCGCCGGCCGGAACCGGCTGAACGTGGACCTGAACGGCCTGGTCGGCCGGCAGGCCTACCTCGACCGCATCGCCGCCTACGCGGCGGCCGACCCCGACGTGCCCTGGATCGTCGGCGGCGGCTGGGCGATGGAGTACTTCCCCGGCGGCACGCCCAGCAAGGACGACCTCGACGCGATCGTGCCGGACCGGCCGGTGTTCCTGTTCAACCGGGACGTGCACGGCGCCTGGGTGAACTCGGCCGCGCTCGCCGCGGCCGGGATCGACAGGGACACCCCCGACCCGGCCGACGGCCGCATCGAGCGCGACCCGCGGACCGGCGAGCCGACCGGCACCCTGCACGAGGGCGCCGCCTACAGCTTCAACGACCGCCACGTCCCACTCCCCAGCCGGCAGGACTGGGAGGCCGCGATCCTCAACGCCCAACACCACCTGCACTCCCTCGGCATCACCGGCTGGCAGGACGCCTGGGTCACCCCGGCCACGCTGGACGCCTACCGCTCGCTCGACGCCTCCGGCCGGCTCACCGCCCGGGTGGTCGGCGCGCTGTGGTGGGACCGGCATCGCGGACTCGACCAGATCCCGGAGTTCCTCGGCCAGCGGGAGGCAGGCACCGAGCGGTTCCGCCCGACCACCGTGAAGATCATGACCGACGGGGTGATGGAGAACTACACCGGCGCGCTGCTCGAGCCGTACTGCGACGGCTGCGGCGGGCACACCGACAACCACGGCCTGTCGTACGTCGAACGCGACCTGCTGGCCGCGGCGGTGACCGAGCTGGACCGGCTCGGCTTCCAGGTGCACATGCACGCCATCGGCGACCGCGCCGTACGCAACGCGCTCGACGCCGTACAGGCAGCTCGGGCCGCCAACGGCGGCGGCGACCACCGGCACCACATCGCGCACCTGCAGCTGGTGCAGCCCGAGGACGTGCCCCGCTTCCGCGAACTGGGCGTCACCGCCAACTGCCAGGCGTACTGGGCGCAGATGGAACCGCAGATGGAGGAGCTGACGCTGCCGTTCCTCGGCCGGGACCGCGCCGACCTGCAATATCCGTTCGGCGACCTGCTCCGCACCGGCGCGACGCTGGCGATGGGCAGCGACTGGGCGGTGACCACCGCCAACCCGCTGGAGGAGATCGAGGTCGCGGTCACCCGCATCGACCCGGACAACCGCGGCAACGCGCCGTTCCTGCCCGAGCAGGCGCTGCCGCTGCCGGTCGCGCTGGCCGCGTTCACCGCCGGCTCCGCCTACGTCAACCACGACGACGACGCCGGCGCCATCGCCGTCGGCAGGCGCGCCGACCTCGCCGTCCTCGACCGCAACCTGTTCAGCCGCGCCGCCGGTCCGGTCGGCGACGCGCACGTCGACTACACCATCGCCGCGGGCTCCGTCGTGTACGAGCGCCCGTAAGTCCGTAAGGAGCCCTGAGGAGGGTTCGATGCCAAACCAGCCCACCCCCCACTCCACCCCCACCACCACGACGACACATCTGCAGCGGGTGCTCGGCATGCCCTCGCTGGTGCTGTTCGGTCTGGCCTACATGGTGCCGCTGACCGTGTTCACGACGTACGGGATCGTCACCGACCTGACCGAGGGGCACCTGCCCGGGGCGTACGTCGTCACGCTCACGGCCATGCTGTTCACCGCATACAGCTACGGGCGGATGGTCCGGGCGCATCCGTACGCCGGATCGGCCTACACCTACACGCAGAAGTCCTTCGGCCCGCACCTGGGATTCATGACCGGCTGGGCCCTGATGCTGGACTACGTGTTCCTCCCGATGATCAACTATCTGGTCATCGGCATCTACCTGCACGCCGCCTTCGACATGATCCCGATCTGGGTGTGGATCCTCGCCGCGATCGTCCTGGTCACCGGGCTGAACGTGCTGGGCATCCGCATGGTCAGCCGGATGAACCTCATCCTGATCGCGATCCAGATCGTGTTCATCGCGGTGTTCCTGGTGGGCGCCCTGCGCGCCGTCGCCGGCGAACCGCTGCCGTCGCTCACCGCGCCGTTCTTCAGCGACGGCGCCGACACCTCGAAGATCCTCGGCGGCGCCGCGATCCTGTGCCTGTCCTTCCTCGGGTTCGACGCGGTCTCCACACTGTCGGAGGAGACCCACGACCCGCGGCGGCGGGTGCCCCGGGCGATCATGCTGACGACGCTGGCCGGCGGCGTCATGTTCATCGTCATCTCCTACGTCGGCCACCTGGCCTTCCCCAACTGGCAGTCGTTCACCGACGTGGACTCGGCGGCGCTGGACGTCATGAAGCACATCGGCGGCGCCGCCATGGCCGCCTTCTTCACCGCCGCCTACATCTCCGGGTGTTTCGCCTCGGCGATGGCCTCCCAGGCGAGCGTGTCGCGCATCCTGTACGCCATGGGCCGCGACGGCGTGCTGCCGCGGCGGTTCTTCGCCTACCTGCATCCCCGGTTCCGCAACCCGGTGCTGGCCACCCTCGCGGTCGGCGCGGTGTCGCTGGTGGCGCTGTTCATCAGCCTGGATCTGGCCTCGGCGATGATCAGTTTCGGTGCGCTCGTCGCGTTCTCGTTCGTGAACCTCTCGGTGATCAAGCACTATGTCGTGGACGAGGGCCGGCGGACCGCCGCCGACCTGGTCAAGTTCGGCGTGGTGCCCGCCATCGGCGTGCTGCTCAGCCTGTGGCTGTGGACCAGCCTGTCCGGGCTGACGTTCATCGTCGGGCTGTCCTGGGTCGCGGCCGGGTTCATCTACCTGCTCGGGCTGACCCGGATGTTCACCCGGCGCCCGCCGGAGCTGCGCCTGACCGAGGTCGAACTGGACGACGAGGCGGATCCCAAGTCGGCGGTGCGGTCATGACGGTACGGGTGGCCGCGTGTCAGCTGGCTCCCGTGGTCGGCGACCCTGAACGCAACCTCGACCTGGCGCTGGCCGCGGTGTCGGCGGCGGCCGACCGGGGAGCCCGGCTGGTCGTGCTGCCCGAGCTCGTGACCAGCGGCTATGTGTTCGCCGACGAGGCGGAGGCACGCGGGACGGCGCAGGCGCAGGACGGACCCGCGGTGGTCGCCCTCGCCCGGGCGGCCCGCGACCGCGGCCTGGTGGTCTGCTTCGGCTTCGCCGAGTTGGACGCCGACGGGCTGCTGCGCAACAGCACCGCGCTGGTCGACGCCCACGGCCTGCGCGCGGTCTACCGCAAGGCGCACCTGTGGGATCGGGAAAAGGAGATCTTCATCCCGGGGGACGACCCGCCTCCGGTGGTCGACACCGAGCTCGGCAGGGTCGGCCTGGTCATCTGCTACGACCTGGAGTTTCCGGAGTGGCTGCGGCTGGCCGCGCTGCGGGGCGCCCAGATCGTGTGCGCGCCGACCAACTGGCCGGCCGAGCCCCGGCCGCCGGGGGAGCGGCCGATCGAGGTGGTGCGCGCGCAGGCGAGCGCATCGGTCAACCGGATCTTCCTGGCGGTCGCCGACCGGACCGGCACCGAGCGCGGGGTGGAGTGGGTGTCCGGGTCGGCGATCATCGGCCACGACGGCTTCCCGCTGAGCGAGGCCGAGCCGGGCGGCGGCGAGCAGATCCTGCTGGCCGACTGCGCCCTCGCCGAGGCGGCCGACAAGCGGATCTCCCCCCGCAACGACGTCCTCGCCGACCGCCGCCCCCACCTCTACGGCGAAGTCACCCAGCCCTGAGGCGGCCGGCCGAGTCGCCCGCCCCTGGGTCGCAAGCCCGCTGGCCCCACAGTTATGACTCCTCCGTCTCTCTGAAATAGATAGGAGTACACTTCGACGAAGTACACTTCTATCTATTGGAGAAGGATGCTCGACAAGCCTGAGCGCATCTTTGACCGCGAATTCGAGTGGCGTCACCTGTCGGCGTTCGCTGGACGCGCCCATGAGCGGCCACAGCTCGGTGTGATCAGCGGGCGCCGACGTCAGGGGAAGACCTTCCTCGTGGAAGCGCTTGCCCGGGAGACCGGCGGGTTCTACTTCGGTGCCACCGAGGCGACGGAAACCGAGTCGCTGAGGCTGTTCTCCGACGCGCTCGCCGACTACGCGGACGCTCAGGTCCCGATGCGCTTCGCGAGCTGGGATGAGGCGATCAGGCAGCTCTTCCTGGTGGGCGCGGACAGACGCCGTCCACTGGTGATCGACGAGTTCCCCTACTTGAGCAAGGTGTCACCCGCGCTGCCCTCGATCATCCAGCGGGAGATCGATCGTGCGGTGTCGTCAAGGGCTCCCGTGTCCCTGCTGCTCTGCGGTTCCGCCATGTCCGTGATGGGTGGTCTGCTCTCCGGTAGCGCGCCGCTACGCGGGCGCGCGTCGTTGGAGCTTGTCGTACGCCCGTTCGACTATCCGCTTGCGGCGCGATACTGGCGCATCGATGACCCCAGACTGGGAGTGCTCACCCATGCGGTGGTGGGTGGCACGCCCGCCTATCTCCGCTTCGTCAACGACGACATACCCGCCGGACTCGACGACTTCGACGACTGGGTGCAGCGAACGGTGCTCGATCCTGGCACTCCGCTGTTCCGAGAGGCCCGCTATCTTCTGGAGGAAGAAGCCGACGTTCGCGACTCGGCCTTGTATCACTCGGTGCTGGCGGCTGTGGCGGCGGGCAATGGGACACGAGGTGGGATCGCCGGCTATATCGGCCGCAAGGCCGCCGACATCGGGCACCACCTCAATGTCCTGGAAGACAGCTGCCTCCTGCGCAAGGAGGCCGACGTCTTCCGGCAGGGGCGCTCGATCTACCGCGTCTGCGAACCCCTGATCACCTTCTACCAGATGGTCATGCGACCGCAGTGGGGCTTGCTGGAGAGCGGCAGAGCGCGAAGTGTTTGGCTGGACGCGCGGACGCGGTTCCGCGATCAGGTGATCGGCCCCCACTTCGAGCAGTTGTGCCGCGAGTTCGCACGGGTCGAGCCGGTCTTCGGTGAGCTTCCCGGCGAGGTGGGGGCGGGGGTGGTGGCCGACCCCTCCAGGCGGAGTCAGATCCAGGTGGACGTGGTGGTGTTCGCCCCGGCCGTGCCGGGCCAGCCGCACAGAGTCCTGGCCCTGGGCGAAGTCAAGTGGGGCAAGCGCCTGACTCTGGAACATGCCGCCCGCCTGCAGCGGGCCCGAGAGCTGCTGGCCGCCAAAGGGCTCGACGTTCGTGACACCGTCCTGGCCTGCTTCAGCGGGGCCGGATTCGACCCTGCGCTGCGCACCGAGTCCGGTGTTCGCCTGATCGGACTGGAGGACCTGTATCCGCCTCGTGCATGAGCTTGCCGTTCACTGAGTATTCGGGTTCGCGAGAGCACCGCGCCCCTGACTACCAATGGACACTGGCCGATGCCGTGATGGGCGAGGAAAGCGGGCGTACGGGCTCGGGTGACGAGCAGCGCCCGCATCCCCGGCGTGGCCCATCCGGTTGCCGCCTGGTGGGCCACGCCGCGACATGACTCAGCTGAGGCGGTCGAACAGGCCCTCGAGGTCGAGCTCGCCTCCGAGCCGGCCGCGTGGACAGCGCCCTCGACGACACGGTGCGCCTGCTCACCCGAGAGATCTGTGACCCGCAGATCGCCACCACGGTCGTGCTCGACCGGCTCGTCGACGTCATCCTCGTCCAACTGCTGCGCCGCTGGCTGAGCACCTGCCCGGACCTCGCCCGCGGCTCCTGGCTCGGGGCTCTCGCCGACCCGTTGGTCACCGAAGCCATGGTCCGCATGCATCAGCAGCCCGCCCGGTCGTGGACCACCGAGACGCTCGCCCGTGACCTCACGGTGTCCCGTTCCACCCTGACCCGACGCTTCCAGGACGTCACCGGACAGAGCCCGGGTGCGTACCTGACCCGATGGCGAATGGACCTCGCCGCCCGCCGGCTACGCGACACCGACGACAGCATCGAGACCATCGCCCGATCCGTCGGATATACCTCCGTCTACGCCTTCAACCGCGCGTTCCGCCGCACACGATCCCAGCCGCCGGCCCGCTTCCGCCTCAGCATCCGCTGACCGACAGCGACGCCCGCGGTCAGATGAAGGGCTCGGCGATCGGCAGCAGGACCAGGATGAGGCAGGCCGCCAGGACCAGCCACAACTTGGGCCGTCCGGCGCTCGTCCGCCGCCAGACGATCGCCAAGGCCGCCGCCACGGCGAGCGCCAGGAGCAGGTGGGCGCTGTACCACACGGGCATCGGGATCCTCCCCATGACCGTGCCGGAGAACAGGTCGTCGGGCAGCGCGTAGCCGACGACCAGGGTGAGCGTGCCCAGCCCCAGCAGCGCGACCCCGGCCAGCACCTGCCGGGCCGTGAGGCCGGCCACCGCACGCAGCGCCATCAGCACCAGGAGGGCCTGGGAGAACCCGTGGTGCGACTGCCGCATCAGCAGGCCGCCGCGCACGTCGAAGCTGATCTGCAGGGTCGAGTCGTAGGCCTCGCTCATCTGGACTCCGTGCAGCGGGGTGTAGGAGCCGTCGTAGGAGACCGCCCCGCCGTCCGGGGTGTAGAAGAACGCGAGGAAACCGCCGGTGATCAGGACGACCACGAGGCAGGAGACGAGCATCGAGTTCAAGATCACTGTTAACGTCTGTCGCACGCGGCATATCTCACCACAGATCGAAGCACGATGATCTCGTGGTCGCCGGATGACGAGGGCCCTGCCGCGGCCGTGAACGGCCCCACATCAGTCGCGGTCACTGGTCGTGGAGATCCTGGCCAAGGCCGGCGGCACGGGCTTTGACAATGGCCTGAGGCCGGTCGGACACCTGGATCTTGCGGTAGATAGTGGACAGGTGGTTGGCGATGGTTTTTCTGGACAGGCCAAGCCGTTGCGCGATCACGGCGTTGCCGTGGCCTTCGGCTACGAGGCCGAGAATCTGGCGCTCCCGGAAGGTCAGGTCGGGAAAGCCGGATGCGCCGCCGCCGCCACCGCCACCGGCGAGGAGCGTGGTGATGCGGGCGGCGACGGCGGCGCCGAAAATGGCCTGGCCCTGGTGCACCGCGTGGATGGCGTGCAGGATCTCCTGCTGTCCGGCGCCCTTGAGGAGGTAGCCGCGGGCACCGGCCTGCATGGCGTGCAGCACCGAGGCGTCGTCGTCGTACATCGTGAGCACGAGCACGGCGGCCCCGGGGCATTCGACGCGCAACCGGCGCGCGGCCTGCAGACCGTCCAGCCCGGGCATCTGAAGGTCGAGCAGCACGATGTCGGGTTGCTGCAGCACGGCCTCCCGGATCGCCGCGGCGCCGTCGGCGACCTCGGCGACGACCTGCACATCGGATCGGTTGCCCAGGACGGCGCGCAGGCCTTCCCGTACGATCGGGTGATCGTCGGCGATCAGCACGCGGACGGGATGGTCATCGGTCACGGCAGCTCCAGGGGGAGGGCGGCGTGCACCCGGCCGCCGTCGGGTGTGGGGCCGGCCTCACAGCCGCCGCCGAGTTCCTCGGCGCGTTCCCGCATCGAGGTCAACCCGACCCCGCGTCGCCACGGCCCGGTGCCGCTTCGGCCGTCGTCGTTGACCTCGATGTGCAGCAGACCATCGGCGTACACGAGGATCTCGGCATGGCCGGCGTCGGCGTGGCGAAGGACGTTGGTGATCGCCTCCGTGGCGATGCGGTAGGCGGCGACCTCGACCGCGGCCGGCAGGGACGGAACCGGAGCGGGTGCGGTGACGGTGATGCGGGTCGCGGTCGTACGGGTCGCGGTCGTACGGGTCGCGGTTGTGAGGGTCGTGGCCGTACGGGTCGTGACGGCGAGGGTTTCGGCGTGCTGGCGCAGCGCCCCGACCAGGCCGAGGTCGTCGATGGCCGGTGGGCGCAGTCCATACACGAGCCGCCGGATCTCGTCGATGGCCGACCGGCTGTCTCGCACCACCTCATCGAGCAACTGCCGGGCACCGGTCTGGTCATCGCCCAGCAGCCCGCGCGCGGCGTCGGCCTTCAACGCCGATCCGGTCAGGACGGGGCCGATTCCGTCGTGCAGGTCGCGGCGGATGCGTCGACGCTCCTCTTCCAACGCCGCGACGGTCCGCTCCCGCGAGCGCATCAGATCCTCGGTGAGGACCACGGCGTGGACGGCGGGGCCTGCTTGGCGACGCAGGTCCTCCAGGAGGGCGGCCCGCCCGTCGTCCAAAGTGAGCTGACGAGGCGGCAGCGCGACGGTGAGTGTGCCCACCGGCTCCCCGCGGTGACTCAACGGCAGCTCGACCAGGCTTCCACCGGGCGAACCGTGCTCGACCACCCGGTACGGCCCGCCCTCACGGCCGGCGGCGACCCGTACGTACGGCAGGCGCAGCGACGTGGCCACGACGGACGCGATCGCCGGCAGGACCGCGCCCGGAGCCATCGGCGTCTCCAGCTGTCGGCCGAGGCGCACCAGGGCGGCGTAGGGCCGGGTACGGTCGCCGAAGAAGAGCCGGTCGACCGTGGCCTGCAGCCCACTGCGCACCGGAGAGAACGCCACGGCCACCGCCCCGGTGGCGATCACCTGAGGCAACGGGCCGGGCTGGGCCAACTGTCCGATGCCGATGCTCAGAGCCACGTACAAGCCGAGCAGGACCCCGGTCAGCAGTGTGTAGACGAGCGTGCGGTTGATGAGGACGCGGATGCCGTACAGGCGATACCGCAGGATGGCGATCGTCATCGCGGCCGGGATGAGCGGGAACGTCAGCAGCGGCACCGGCGCCGGCGGCGCCGACCCGACGAACCCCGGCGTGTTGACCAGTATGACGACCGCTCCCGCCCAGACCAGCCACAGCATCTGCAGCCGCTGCTCACCACGATGGCGGACGAGCCGCACCAGCGGCACCGCCGACGACGCGAGCACGACCACCCCCGCCACCGCGAGCATCGGTCCGAGCATCACCGCGAGGTCGTCGGCCACCCGGGCCGGCAGAAGTGGCCCCGGATCGTCCAGTTCGATGCCGGCCAGCAGGTCCGGACTCGTGACCCAGCCCAGCGTCGCGGTCACGCCGACGAACATGGTGACGACCGCGAACCAACGGCCCACGCGGCCCAGTGGCCGTCCCGTCGGGAACGTCTGCACAACCAGCGGGAGGCCGATCGCGATGGCCGGCATCCACACGGTCGAGAAGACGATGGCGAGCACCCGGGACACCGCGCCGCCGTCGCCGCCGGCGATGCGGGCGTAGGCCATGCTGCCTACGGCGGCCGCGATCAGATACAGCGTGCCGCCGCCCAGCATCAGCCAACCCAGCCGGTTCCCCGGCACCCGGGTGGCGACGATGGCGCCGCAGACCGCGAACGAGACGCCGATCGCGGCGTCGCCGAGAAGGTACGCGTCGACCAGCTCACGCAGCGGTACCCGCCCAGTGATCCACAGTGTTCCAGCCGACAGCAGCAACACGACGTCGATCAGCGAGATCACGCGCGCCAGCCCCGGCAGCAACCATCTGACCGTCGGCGGTCGTTCTGCGCCGATCGGCCCGGCGACAGTGGCGTCGTCCACCGTCATATCCTCCCGGACCGCTGGCGGGCACCCCCAGGGAACACGTTCCCGGTCCGGCCGGGAGAGCCTCCCGGCCGGTCCCGGTCAGTATCTCTGTCGAAGGCGGGCCGCACCAGCCCACGCTGGGACACATCCGGTGCTCGACGACAGGAGGACATCATGAGTACCACCATCCCGACCGGTGTGACATCGACCGTCGCCACTCGACCTGCCCGCCTGCTGGGCCTGACCGGCATCGCCGCCGGTCTTCTCTGGGCTGTCCTGACCGTCTGGGAGTACCAGGCCGGCCTGCAGGACGGTCCGCTGATCGGCGCACGGCTCGTCAACCAGATCGGGTTCGCCATCGCCATCGCGGGATACGTCGCCCTGCTCATCGGCGTCCATCGGGCTCGGCCCGCCGGCCCCGGACGCGTGGCCCGTGCCATCACCGGGCTGTTCGCCGCGGCCTGGCTGGTGATCCTGGCCGGCCAGCTGCTCAGCCTGCTGGCCGACCTCAGCGGCGACGACAACCCGCTGCTGGGGATCGGCGGACTCCTCCAGGGCGTAGCCTCTCTTGCCACCGGCATCGCCGTCGCGCGCAGCGGGCGGTGGTCCGGCTGGCAGCGGTGGTGGCCGCTGCTCCTGGCCCTGTACTACGTCGGCGTGCTCCTCGTCCCGGTTTTCGCCGGTCACGAGCCGACCATGCTGACCGAGAGCATCTGGGCCGTGACCTACGCGGTGCTCGGCATCGCTCTCGCCACCGCGACCCGACGCGCCGACGCGGGTCAGAGGTCGTTGCCGGCGTAGGACAGGTTGAAGCTCTTGTTGACCAGCGGGAAGTCGGGGACGATCGCGCCGCTCAGCGCGACGGGCAGGGCCGGCCAGTTGAAGAACGACGGGTCGACGATCTTCACGCGGGACAGCGTCCCGTCTCCGGCGAGCTCGACGCGATGGACGATCGTCCCTCGCCAGCCCTCGGCGATCCCGACGCCCGACGCCGGCCCCCCGGCCGTCACGCGATCGCCGAGCTGGACGCCGGCGGACAGGCCGGCCACCAGCCGGTTGATCAGCTCGACCGAGACCGCGATCTCCTCGGCGCGCACCTGGAACCGGGCGAGCACGTCGCCGCTGGTACGGGTGACCACGCTGAGCGGCCCGATGTCGGCGAACGGGTGGTCGCGGCGGGCGTCCGCGTCGAGGCCGCTGGCCCGTGCGACGTACCCGAGGACGCCGAGGTCCCGCGCCGCCTCCGCCGACAGCTCGGCCGTGCCCGCGAACCGGTCGAGGACGACGGTGTGCCCGAGAGCGAGATCGACGATCTCCGCGACGTCGGCGGCGACGGCCGACATGACGGCGGGATCGGGCAGGACGCGCAGCTCGGCACCGCCCGGGATGACCCCGCCGCGCAGCAGCCGGTGGCCGGTGACCCCGGCGTTGAGCCGCAGCAGCCGCTCACGGACCCGCTGGGCATGGGCGTTCAGGATGGCGTGGGCCACGTCGTTGCACAGCGCGCCGAGGTCGGTGACGTGGTTGTACAGCCGTTCCAGCTCCAGGAGGACGGCCCGCATGAGCTGCGCCTTCCGCGGGACCGTGCATCCCGTGGCCTCCTCCACGGCCAGGCAGTACGCCAGGGCGTGACCGACGGACGTGTCGCCGCTCACCCGCTCGGCGAGCTCGAGCCCGTCGGCGGGGGCGCGGCCCTCGAAGAGCTTCTCGACGCCCTTGTGCACGTACCACAGCCGGGCCTTCAGCTTCAGGATCGTCTCGCCCACGACCGAGAACCGGAAGTGTCCCGGCTCGATCATCCCGGCGTGCACGGGCCCGACGGGGATCTCGTAGACACCCGGCCCGGTCACGGTCACGAACGGAAAGGGCCCCTCGGGGTCGCCGAACGACGGCGGCGGCCCGGCGTCGGAGCGCATCGGATACCACCCGCGCGGCCAGTGGTGGTGGCGCACCAGGCGGCGCGGCAGTGGATGATCGGCTGGCACGATGCCGTACAGGTCGCGCATCTCGCGTTCGAACCGCCCGGCGGGAAACGACAGCGCGGCGAGGCTGGGCACGACCGGATCGCCGACGGGCAGGTGTACCCGCAGCTCGGTACGCCGTTCCGGGCCCTGATCGAAGCCGGCGGCGGTGAACAGATAGACGACGCGGAAACCGCCGGCCTGCTCGCACGCGGACACGAGCGCCAGCCGGTGGCCGCCGTCGCCGAGCAGTCGCGCGGCGTGGCCGGGCAGCTCGCCGGGGCCGATGTCGAGGACGAGGCGTTCGGTCATGGCGTGACTCCGGCGCTGGTGATGGTGGTCGCGGCGGTTTCGAGCAGCGGCCGCAGCGGCCCGGTCCAGACGCCGAGCACGGCGGCCGCGGCCAGCCCGGCGACCAGCGGCAGGGCGGCCGTGCGCGGCAGCAGCCGTACGGCGCCCGCCGGGTCGGCCGAGTCCGCGGCCTCGGGAACATCAGGGTTTTCCGGGGCCTGGGGCGGACCGAGCAGCATGCGCCCGGCGTGGCGGGCGACGGCGGCGAACACGACGAGCAGCAGCACGAGAGCCGCCCCCGTCGCCCAGCCCGCCCAGGTGCCGGATTGGAACCCGGCCCGTACGATGCCGATCTCGCTGGCGAACAGGCTGAACGGCGGCAGCCCGAGCACGGCGGCCAGCCCCAGGCCGAAGGCCCCGGCCAGCAGCGGCGCTCGCCGGGCCAGGCCGCGGATCGCGGTGATCCGGCTGCTGCCGGCCGCCAGGGTGATGTGGCCGGCCGACAGGAACAGCACCGACTTGGCCAGGCCGTGCCCGAGGATGTGCAGCAGGACGGCGGTGAGCGCCAGCCGGCCGCCGATGGCGGCGCCCAGGGCCAGCAGGCCCATGTGCTCGATGCTGGAGTAGGCCAGCATGCGCTTGTAGTCACGCTGGGCGATCAGCAGCGCGGCGGCCACGGCGAGCGAGCCGAGCGCGGCGACCAGCAGCAGCGTCCGGGCGAAACCGGCGCCGAGCGCCGCGTCGGAGATCACCTTGACCCGCAGGATCGCGTAGAACGCCACCGACAGCAGCACGCCGGACATCAGCGCGGACACCGGCGCCGGCGCCTGGCTGTGCGCGTCGGGCAGCCAGGCGTTCATCGGGGCGAGCCCGGCCTTGGCGCCGAAGCCGAGCACGAGCAGGGCGACCGCCATCCGCGTCACGCCGGGGTCGAGCGCGGCGGCCTGCCCGGCCAGCACCGCCCAATCCAGGCCGGCCCCGGCGTCGACACCGGCGTGCTGCCCCGCGTAGTGCAGCAGCACCACACCGAGCAGCGCGAGCGCGATGCCGACCGAGCAGATCACCACGTACTTCCACGCGGCCTCGGTCGCCTCGCGGGTGCGGCGGTGCCCGACGAGGAACGCGGTCAGGATCGTGGTGGCCTCGACCGCCACCCACAGCACGCCCAGGCTGGCCGCCAGCACGGCGAGCGCCATCGCGGCGATGAAACCCTGCGTGAACATGCCGTACCGGCGGGCCGCCCGAGGCCCGGCGTGCCCAGAGTGGGCAGACGCCGTGGCCGACTCGGCGGCCAGGTAGGCGGGGCTGGCGAGCATCGCGAGCAGCGCGACGGCCCCGATCACGATCAGCATGAACGCGCTCAGCGAGTCGGCGCGCAGCAGCCCGCCGAGGGCCCGCCGCGACCCGTCGGCGGTGACGGCGGCCAGCGTGATCGCCGCGGCCAGCGATCCGGCGGCCGCCACCGCGCCGAGCCAGGCCGTGGCGGGCCGCCAGCCCAGGACCGCGTACAGGCAGCCGGCCAGCACCGGCAGCAGCACGGGTGCGCCCACCAGCAGGGTCACGACAGGTCCTCCTCCATCAGTCGTGCAACTCGCGCAGCTCGCCGAGGTCGGTCCCGCCGAAGGCGGCGCGCATCCGCGTGGTCAGGACCTGCAGCACCAGTACGGCCAGCAGCACGTCCAGCGACACGCCGAGCTCGACCACCAGCGGCACCCCGCTGGTGGTGAGGAACGCGGTCGCCGTGATCGCGTTGTCGATCAGCAGGAAGCCGACCACCTGCGACAGCGCCCGCCGCCGGGTGACCAGCACGAAGAAGCCGACCAGCAGCACGGTCAGCGCCACCGGCACCGCCTGGGTGGCGGGGTCGGGCGACAGCCGCACGATCGGCTGGGACACGGCGTAGGCCACCAGCGCGAGCACCGCCGCGGCCAGCAGCGAGGTCGCCACGTTGACCAGCGGCCGCGTCTCACGCGCCTCCTCACCCGCCGTCCCGTTCCCGGGTGGCGGGGTGTTCAGCGCACGCCGCATCAGGTACGGCAGCAGGCCGGCGCGCAGCGCCCCCACTCCCACCGCGACGGCGACCAGATGGACCGACCCCTGGCGCAGGCCGAGCACCACGACCATCGCGCCGAGCGCGACGCCCTGCAGGGCGAACAATCTGACGATGGCCGCCAGGTCGCGCCGCCACAGCACCAGCACCCCCGCGAGCAGGAACGCTCCGCAGGCCAGCGCGAGCCACTGGGCGTACATCGAGTCGCTCATCAGGCACCGCCCGCCAGGAAGAAGGACGCGGCGACCGCCAGCAGGGCCAGCAGGAAGGACCCGGCGAGCAGCTCGGGGATGCGGAACAGGCGCAGCTTGGCCATGAACACCTCACCGACGGCCAGCAGCACGCCCAGGGCGGCAGTCTTCACCGCGAACGCCGCCACACCGATCAGCACGGCCAGCGCTCCCGTACCGGCCGTGGCCACACCCCAGGGCAGGAACAGGCTGCCCAGCAGGCCGAGCAGTACGGTCAGCCGAGCCGCGGAGGCCCACTCGATCAGCGCGAGGTCGGGGCCGGAATACTCCAGCACCATAGCCTCGTGGATCATCGTCAGTTCCAGGTGGGTGGACGGGTTGTCCACCGGGATCCGGCCGGTCTCCGCGATCGTCACCACGGCCAGGGCGACGGCGGCCAGCAGGCTGGCGGGGGACAGCACCCGCATCGGGTCCGCCGCGGTCAGGTCGACGATCGCGCCCAGGTTGGTCGACCCGGCCCGCACCGACAGGGCGAAGACCGACACCAGGATGGTCGGCTCCACCAGCGCGAGCACGGTGACCTCCCGGCTGGCCCCCATGCCGCCGAACGCGGTCCCGGTGTCCAGGCCGCCCAGCGCCAGCGCCACCGATCCCAGCGCGAGCAGCGCGGTCACCGCGAACAGGTCGGCCGCCGAGTCCAGCGGCGACGCCGTGCTGACGAGCGGGACGACGGCCGCCACGACCAGCGCCGTGCCGGCGAGCACCAGCGGCGCCAGGCGGAACGGCCATCCGGTGTCCCGCGGCGTGGTCGGCTCCTTGCGCAGCAGCTTGCGCAGGTCCCGCCACGGCTGCGGCACCCCGGCTCCGGCCCGTCCCTCCATGCGGGCGCGCACCTGGCGCATCAGCCCGACCAGCAGCGGCGCCCCGGCGATGACGAGCACCACCTGCAGCACGGTCGCGATCAGGCCGCTCATGAAACCATCGCTCATGGGATCACCGCCAGGAGGATCAGCAGGCCGGTGAGCGTCCAGAAGCCGTAGGCCAGATAGCGGTGCACGCTGCCGTTGGCCAGCGCCCGCGCCCGGCGGCCGACGGCTTCGACGGCGGCCAGCAGCGGGCCGTACAGCCGCCGCTCGATCCGGTCGGGGACCAGGGCGTGGAAGCGGATCCGCTCCACCAGGTAGGCCGACTCCTTCTTCGGGGTCACATCGACGTCCGTCTCCGGTCGCAGCACGTCGTCGAAGACACGCTGCAGCGGCTCGGCGAAGGACGTCGCCGTGTACTGCATGCGCGTCGACATGGGTCCGACACCGCAGTCCCACAGCCGCGCGACCCGCCGCCCGCGCGCCGCGAGCATCCGTACGGCCCCGGCGAGCAAGATGATCGCCGCCACCACGGCCACGGCGATCAGCAGCGGCGACATGGTGCCCGCGATCCCGGACAGGTGCAGCGTCACGGTCTCCATCGCCGGCCCGGAGACGGGGCCGGTGGCCGGTGCGGCGCCCGGGAGCAGCGTGCCGACCGCGCGGGCCAGGCCGGGCACGATCACGGTGGGGCCAAGCGCGAGGGCGGCGCAGCAGAGCGCGGCCAGGCCCATCCCGCCCAGCATCGACGGCGGGCTCTCCACCGCCCTGTCCGCCTCTGGGCTGCGCGGCCGGGCGAGGAAACCGACGCCGAACGCCTTGACGAACGTGGCGACCGCCAGCCCGGCCGACATCGCCACCACCCCGACGGCCAGCGGCAGCGCCACCGCCCCGGCGACGCCGGAGGCGGGGATCGCGTGGACGAGGCTCTGCAGCAGCAGCCACTCGCTGACGAACCCGTTGCCCGGCGGCAGCGCGGAGGCCGCCAGCGCCCCGATCGCGAACAGCGCCGTCGTGTACGGCATGCGGGCGCGTAGTCCGCCCAGGACGTCCAGGTCCCTGGTTCCGGTGGCGTGCAGCACCGACCCGGCGGCCTGGAACAGCAGCGTCTTGAACGCCGCGTGGTTGACCACGTGCAGCAGCGCGGCCACCAGCGCGAGGGCGGCCAGTCGCGGCGCGCCGCGCGTGGCGAAGAACCCCGCCGCGCCGAGGCCCATCAGCACCAGCCCCATGTTCTCGGTGGTGGAGTAGCCGAGCAGCCGCTTCAGGTCGGAGGAGACCGCGGCCTGCAGGATGCCGTACATCGCGGAGGCGCCGCCGGCGGCCAGCACCAGCAGCCACCACCAGGCCGGGCCACCGCCTTCCGAAGAGCCGCGTAGCAGGTCGAGGCCGACCCGGGCGATGCCGTACACGCCCATGTTGACCATGGCCGCGCTCATCAGCGCCGACACGTGGCTCGGCGCCTCCGGGTGCGCCCGCGGCAGCCACGCGTGCAGCGGGACGACACCGGCCTTGGAGGCGAACCCGGCGAACGTCGCCAGGAACACCGCGTCGCGGGCGAGGGGCGGCAGGTGCGCCGCGCGGAGCTGGTCGAAGGCCTCGCCGTGGGCCCCGGCCGCGAATCCGGCGAGCCCGGCGAGGATCGCGATCAGCCCGAGGTGGGTCATCACGGCGTACCACAGCCCCGCGCCGCCCACGGCCGTACGGCGGCCGTGCTCGGCCAGCACCAGCAGCAGCGAGGTGATCGCCATCAGCTCCCAGGCGACCAGCAGCGTGCTCACGCTCGCCGCGGCCGGCACCAGCAGCATCGACGCGACGAACAGCGGCAGCGTCGCCTGCACCACCCGGCCGGAAAGGCCGTGCCGGGCGTAGCCGATCCCGTAGACGCCCGCGCAGACGGCCACGCCTCCGGTGACCGCGACGAACAGCCCGCCCAGCGGGTCGAGCGCGAGCCGCACCCCGGCCAGCGGCAGCAGATCGGGCAGCCATGCCGACCAGGCGTGCCCGGCCATGGCGGCCCCGCCCGCCACCGCGCCGGCCGCGCCCGCCGCCGCCGTGCCGAGGCCCGACAGCGCGGGCCGGATCCGGGCGGGTACGGCCGGCGCGAGCAGGGCCGTCGCCAGGCACAGGCCGAGCGCGACCGTCAAGAGCGTCCCGGGGAGGTTCATCGGCCGGTCAGCCGCCGCAGCGCCGCGACGATGGCCTCGGGCTCGGGCGGGCAGCCGGGCACCTCGGCGTCGACCGGGACCACGTCGCCCACCGCGCCGGCGACGCCGTACGCGCCGGCGAACACCCCGCAGTCGCGGGCGCAGTCTCCGACGGCGATGACGAGCCGGGGCTGCGGCACCGCTTCGTAGGTGCGGCGCAGCGGCACCTCCATGTTGCGGGTGACCGGGCCGGTCACCAGCAGCGCGTCGGCGTGCCGGGGAGAGGCCACGAGCCGGGCCCCGTACCGCTCGGCGTCGTAGACGGGGCCGAAGGCCGAGCCGATCTCCACCTCGCAGCCGCTGCACGACCCGGCGTCCACGTGGCGGAACTGCACGGACCCACGCAACTCGGCCGCCTCCGGCGGGGCCTCCCCGGTGGGGCGCTCGGGCGCGGGCTCGGCGACCCGTCCGGTCTTTCTGATCTTGCGCCACAGGCTCACGCGGCGACTCCTGCTTCCAACTCGGATGATCTCATTGGGACCGGGGTTGTTCCTCCTGCCGCAGCTCGGCCAGCACCCTCCCCTGGCCGGAGAGTACCTCGGTGAGGATCCGCCGGGCCGCGCGCAGTAGATCGGCCACGTCGCCGCAGCTCAGCGCGTACACAACGGTGGATCCCTCACGGGTGGCGGTCACGAGGCCCGCGCGGCGCAGCACGGCGAGCTGCTGCGACAGGTTCGACGGCTCGACCTCGATGTCCGCGAGCAGGTCACGCACCGGCAGCGGGCCGTCCTGGAGCAGTTCGAGCACCCGTACGCGCACTGGATGGCCGAGCGTGCGGAAGAACTCCGCCTTGACCTGGTGGAGGGGCACGGACATGGTCAGCCCGTGCCTAAGCCGCGTCGCACCGTCAGCGACGTACACCGAAGAAGTTGGATAAGTCCGAAACTCACCAATCCAGTATGTGACGAATTGAAGATTTCTTCAACTCGTCGACCCACCCTCACCCCCCACCCCACCCCCGTGATCTTGCACTTTCTCGCACCAAGCCGTCCCCACCTGCGCCTTTCCCTTTCGTGATCTTGCAATTACTCGCACGCATGGTCTCTGGCCAGGAGCGATGTCCTTCGTGATCTTGCAGTGCAAGATCACGAAGGATGGAGTCGCAGTTCAGGTGGGTCGTGTGCGAGTATCTGCAAGATCACGAAAGAGATCTGGGCAGTTCAGAGGGGCAGACTGCGAGAATTCGCAAGATCACGGGCTTCTCGTGTCCTCTCTTCTCTCTTTTTTGGGGAGTGGAGGTGGTCGACCTGGTTGTAGGCGACGAGCCGGAGGGCGCCGTTCGCATGCCGCCAGCGGGTCAGGGAGGCATTGGCCACCGGGCCGTCCCGGACGATGTCGGCGACCTCCTGCCAGGACAGTCCCTCGATCAGGCGGCGGAGCATCAGCACCACGGCGTCGTGGGCCACCAGGAGAATCCTGCGCCCCGGATGGCGTACGTGCAGGTCGTCGAGGACCTCCCGCAGCCGGGCCGTGACATCGTCGAACGACTCCCCGCCGGGTGGCCGGTAATGAAACTCCCCGACGGTACGGCGCCGCCGGGTTTCAGCCGGGAAGCGGGCCCCGATCGCGGCGTCGCTGAGCAGCTCCAGCTCACCCATCACCCGATCTCGCAGCCGGTCGTCGAAACGCGGTGGCGGCAGGGCTGGTCCGCAAGCGGCGACCACCGCTGACGCGATGCCGAGCGTCTGCCTGGCACGTACGTATGGCGAGCAGAGCACGACCTCGGGACGCTCATCGGTGGGCGACTCCATCAGGCGTACGCCGAGCCGCGCCGCCTGCCAACATCCCAGAGGGGAGAGCGGCACTGCGGCGTCCCGACAGGTGAGCCCCAAATCGAGGGCACCACTCGCCCGCGCGGCCGCGAAGGCGATGTTGGCGGTGCTCTCGCCATGCCTGACCACGATCAGCTCGGCGACGCCAGGAATCGAAGATGGCGGCATATGTCGATGTAATCACGGCGTCGACAACAGGTCAGGCCACCGCCCTGAACCGTTTGGTCAGTTGATCATGCGGCTGAAGGCGTCCGGAGTGACGATGGGGAGCCCGTACGCCCGTGCCTTACGGGCCTTGCCGGAAAGGGTGTCGGGATCGGCCGCGACAAGGAGCCGCACTTTCTTCGTCACGCTGGGATGGGGGGCGTAGCCGGCTCGGCGGGCCCGTGCCTCCCATGCTTCGCGGCCGCCGTCCATCTCCCCGGTGAACACGATCAGGTCGCCGGGCGTCAGCTGGAAGCGGGAGATCGCCGGCGTCGTCTCGCCCGCCGTGCGGCTCAGTGCCGTTTCTACCGCCGCGGGCGGCAGGTCGAGTAGCGCGGCGACCAGTTCCAGCTCGCGGCGTTCGGCTTCGGTGACGACGCCGTCGGCGAGCGCCGCCTCGGCGAGCGCGGCGAGGTAGCCGCGGTGCAGCCGTTCCAGGTCCGCGCGGCCGAGCCCGAGATCCGTGGCGAGCTGGACCAGGGCGTCGGCCTCGGCCGCGGAGATGTGATGGTCGAGAAGCACCTGGTCCAGCAGCGCGAGGTAGGAGTCGGCCGCGGCCGGATGTGGCACGCGGGGGAGCCGGTCGACGATGCGGGCCAGGAAATGTCCGTTGCGGTCGGCCGCGGCGCCACGCCGTACCGCCGGGGTGTCCGAGGGCGGCAGGTGCGGCCATGAGGTCTGGGTCGCGAGGTGGAGCAGGTCCCGCCAGGGGACCGCCGGAGCGGCGAGGCCCAGGTAGTGCCGCAGAAGCGCGGCCGCGGCCCGCGCGTCGATGAGCGCGTCGTGGTGGCCGTTGAGCGGGATGTCGGCCATCGCGCAGCAGGCCGCGAGCGCGCGGGGAGCCTCGGGAAGATAACGGGCGGCCTCGGCCATCGTGCAGATCCCGAGGTCACGTCGGAGCGGGACGTCCGCGCCGAGCCGGCTGAACTCCTGCGAGACGAACCCGAGGTCGAAGGGGAGATTGTGCGCGACCACGACGCGCTCGTGCAGGAGCTCGGCGAGGGTCCCGGCGATGTCCTTGAAGGTCGGGGCGTGCCGTACGTCGGCGGCGCGGATGCCGTGGATGTGCTGCGGGCCCAGATCGCGTTCGGGATTGAGGAGTGTGGCCCACTCGCCGGTCACCTCACCCGTGGGCGTGAGGTGGACGACTCCGATCTCGATGACGCGATCGTTGCGCCTTGGCGCCAATCCGGTCGTCTCCACATCGATGACCGCGTAGCCGAGTGGGTCGTTCGCCATGTCACTCCCTGCTGGCCGTGTGAATCTCCTACACCTGCCTGGAAGATGACATCGGGCGTACGGAAAGTCAGCCGGAACGGGCAGAGTGAGACCAGCTCGTGACGATCCGAGGCACAGGACCGCCCGGGCGGCGTGTGGCAGCCCGGGCGGCTCCGGGGATGCCCCGGCTCAGCGGTGAGTGAAATCAGCGAGCGGAAACAGTCTTCTGCCACTTCTCAATCGTCTGCTTGTACGGCTCCGGCATGTGGAGGGCCGGTACGTCGGCGTAGGCGAAGACGCCGAGCTCCTTGTGCTCGTTGGAGCTGCGGATCTCTTCGTCGCCGGTATAGGTCGCTCCGAAGCTCACGATGAACGTATGGCGTAGCGGCGTGATCTCGTAGACCCAGGTGTCGATGATCTCCTCTACGGACACGGTGATGTTGAGTTCCTCGAAGACTTCTCGGCAGACACAGACCTCCGGGGTCTCCCCCACCTCGAGCTTCCCGCCGGGCAACTCCCACTCGTCGCGCTCGTTCATCAGCAGCGGGACCTTGCCGCCCATGTCGATGACGAGCTTCACGGATATCGGGAGCTGATATTCGAAGTAGCCCGGGTTGCGCTCGACCAGATATTCCGGCATGCCGTTGCTCCGAAGGCGGTCCGGTCCGTCCATATCAGTTCTCACTTTCAAGGGTCAAAAGAATCGCCGCCAAATCGTCGGCATTCTTGAATTTCTTCGCCGCTGCCGCCTGTGTCGGACCTGATTCGCGTTGCCTGATCCGGGCGGTGATGCTGTCGAGACCATCCTCGCGCGCGTGGTGGCCTAGGCTATGCCAATCTGGAAATATCCGATAGTCCGCAACAGCGCGGGCGAAGCCATCGGTACAGAGCAGCAGTGTGTCAATACTCTCCAACGGAAGCGTCTCCGCGTGGACTTTGAAAACCGCGTCGGGATGGCCGGAGAAAACCGATTCTTCATAGACGCCTTTGATGTACTCCGTTCGTCGTGCGAACATCGCGTCTACGATCTCCTGCCTTGTTTGCTGCTGTGACCTGGCCCGCTCGACCGCTCCCGCTTCACGAGCCTCAAAGAAATCGGTACTGATCTCCCGGGCGACCTCTGACTCGCGATAGGCGATAATAGTGGCGTCGCCGATGCGCCCTAGTTGAACATAGTCGTCATGTATTACGGCGAGGCCGATCGAGCAACAGGGGTGATTGTGCAGGTCGTGCGGAGAAAGATCTGCCAGTCGGGTGCGCACGTCTCTCCCCAGAGCATCGAAAACGTCGCCGGCAGTCTTCGCGTCGGCGCCAGAACCGATTACATGCAGACGCTGCTGAACGAGATCCACCAGCCATTGGACATTTGATGCCGCAGGCAGTGTCATTTCATTGGTGAAATCGGTTGCTCCGTCTATCACCCAGGCGAGGTTTCCCGATGCCCCTGCCCGATCCTCCGTCGGCTTCGTCCGCGAGCCGGGACTCTGCGTCAGATCAAGGACTTTCAACGGTCTCGTCACCGTCCTATCAGATGCGGTATCACTATCAATGCCACGCCGGCCAGGAACGAGACCAGCACGCGCCACAACGAGCGCGCGGTCATCAATGAGAAGGCCGAGAAGACGATGACGACGGAGCCTGCCATCACTTGGATGAGAGCTACGCCGTCCGCGGGTTTGCTCTGGCTGGCGATACTTCCTCCCGCAGCGATCAATGCCACGACCGCGGCGAGCAACCCCATCAACTGGAGCTGTTGGTTTTTGAACTCCGCCAACTCCCGTCTACCGCTTTCTTGCATTTCGTCCCAGCGAGCCTGCTGCTCCAGCAGGTCGATCCGTATTCGTGTGGTGTGGTACTGAGTCAGCCGCCTGTGATGATCGCGGCCGTCGCGCGGCTCCAGTTCGATGGCCCGAGTCAGGGAAACGCGAGCCGAATCAAAATCTCGCCGAAGTGCCAGGATGCGTGCTTTTGTTTCATGATAATGAGCGACCTGCCCATTGGAGGATATTATGGCTTTGTCTGCGCATTGCTCCGCTTCTGCGATCTCGTTTTTCGTTGGCGGGGTTGACCTCCGTTCGAGGTATTCTGCCATGAAGGCGGCCAGTTGGTGCACAACTCCAGCGACGTTGGGCATGTCGACAGTCGCCCTACGAGAATATTCCACTGCTTTGCGTAGACTGGCGACATCCCCGCGGTTGCGTTCGATTATGGCGAGGAAAGTAACGAAGTAGGGTTCTCTGGAGAACTGTTTGGCGTAGCGTGCCACTGTTTGCTCGTAGTCGGTGTGCCGTTCTTCTCGCCGTATTCGGAGGAGCAGGCCATATAAGGCACAAAAACGTGTGGATGGTTCAAGTCTGGAAAGTTCCAGTATCTCACGTAATGTCTCTTCTGGTTCGGGGAGGCGCTCGATGGCGCCCCGTATGGCTTGCGGGAAATCCGGGGATGTCTGCTCAGGTAAGCATCTGAGCTCCCGAATGACGGCACCATATTTCTTTGGAGCACGCACGCATTAACCCTGGAGTTGGTCGGAGCGATCGTTTGTCAATTCGAATCCGATGTTCATGTGGGAGTGTGCGGAGGAGCCCATGACTACCGCCATTATCCTAATGGCTTCGCGATTCCCGGTGAATGTTCTGCGGCCGTGTAGAAATCTCTGATTGTGAATCAGGTAGCCCTGCCCCTCCTCAAATAAGTGGACGGCGGGCGTCGTAAGTGCGCCCTGCATCATGGTGAGCAGGGGCTGGGCGCCGACGGTTGCGGCGTGCGGCTGCGCCATCTGATCGGATCTGTACCGGATGCGGTAGCGCTTCGAGTCGGTAGAGGACGAGATGACAGGCAACCAGGGGCGCCCCCTGGATCGTAAGACGACATGTCGTGCCTCTGAGACCAACGTACTGCGCTCGGCGGCCCGGACAATTTCTGCCCCATCCAAGAGAAGGGACTCACCGCCCTTGGAGGAAGGCTGGGTGTAGAGGCATCCCACTATCGTGGGTGGCGCAGGTGAATGTGCGCGATCGGTGTGGAGAGGCAAAGACCGGCGTGTGAAGCCGTTGCCGTTGCCGTCGCTCACCGCGAGTGGCTGGATGACGGTGATCCCGGGGTTGCTCTCATGAGGATGGGAGTAGGGAACCGTCCAATCGCCAAGAAACGAGGTGAGTTCCGCCACGGTGGCCTCGGCCACGAGGACGATGCCGTGAACGGCCAACCATCTTCTGGCTTCTACGGTGGTGAGTTGTCGCCCCATCGGCGTCAACAGTCTCATGCCACGGCCCTCGCTGGGTAGGCAGCAGATCCCGGGTAGGTGGTGCCATGGCAAGTAGACCGCACATCTGCCGCTCTATCCAGTCAGGGTGTGCTCGTCACCGAGCATGCCCGGTTCATAATTCTGTTTGTGGTCTGTCCCCTTCCTGCAGCATAATTGAGTTATGATGCGATATCAGCCTGTTTTTGACTGAAAGGGCGATTATTGTGTGTCGTGGAATCCGTGCTTATGGTTCGCGCTGTGGCCGATGACGTGGATGGAAAGGGCGTGACGGGAAATTGGGCGCTTTCCTTGTCTTCGAGGCCAACGGCTGAGCGCAACTCCCGCAGCTCCCGCTGCCGCTGCTCCTCGTCGTGATCCTCGTCGAGGTGGGTGGGCGCCTGGGCCAGGCCCTAGGCGATGGCGTTGAGCAAACGCGACCAGACCGCCGCGGAAGGGTTACCTCGCTCGTTTGCTCGGCTAAGATCCACAAAAGACGCGTCTCAGGCGGGGATGGCTGACATGGAAAAAGTGCCGGCGGGAGTCGATCCGACTGTTCCGAGTGTGGCCCGCATCTACGACTACCTGCTCGGCGGCAAGGACAACTTCGCCTCCGACCGGGCGGCGGCCGAGAAGCTGATCGCGCTGACCCCCAACGCCCGGGAGGGGGTGCAGGCGAACCGGCGCTTCCTCAGCCGGGCCGTACGACTCATGTGCGAGAACGGTGTCCGGCAGTTCCTCGATATCGGCACCGGCCTGCCCACCCAGGAGAACGTGCACCAGGTGGCGCTGCGCGCGGCGCCCGAATCCCGGATCGTGTACGTCGACAACGACCCCATCGTGCTCAGCCACGGGCGCGCCCTGCTGGAGGACAACGCGCAGACCATCGTCGTGGACGGCGACATGCGGGAGCCGGAGGCCATCCTCGACGACCCCAGGGTCACCGGGCACATCGACTTCGATCAGCCGGTCGGCCTGCTCATGCTCGCCGTGCTGCACTTCGTCCCGGAGGACGAGGACGCCGAGCGGATCGTGAAGACGCTGCGCGACCGCCTCGCACCCGGAAGCGGCATGGCGATCAGCCACCTGTCGTACGGCGACCTCGACGAGGAGCAGATCCGCGAGGGCAGGGCGCTCTACCAGAAGACCTCGGCCGGCTCCGCGACGCCCCGCTCGTACGCGGGGATCATGACGTTCTTCGACGGGTTCGACCTGGTCGAGCCGGGCCTGGTGCCCACCGAGGAGTGGCGCCCCGAGGAGGGGGAGCCCCACCTTCCCCGCCTCCCGGGCGTCGTGGGCTTCGCGGGAGTCGGCCTGCTCCGCTGAGCCCATGACGACGGCGTCCATGACGACGGCCGGGCCGTACTGCGCCGGCGGCTCCGGCCGTCCCGCCTCGCCGTACGCCTCCGGAATGGGCCGTCAGTCGCTCCGGCTGCGGTATCGGATCGAGGTGGGCCCGCAGGATGCGGCGCCCGGCGGGGTTCAGCCGGCCGGGGGACAGGGATGTACGGCGATGACCGCGCCGACGGGCAGCGGCCCGTACAGGTGGGGGAAGCCGTCTTCCACGCGGATGTCCAGGCCGGTGGGGTCGATGTGCAGGACGGCGAGCGGCTCGGTGACGCCGCTGTAGAAGGTGTCGTGGACGTTGCGCAGTTGGGCGGAGTCGCGGCTGCAGTGGATGAAGCCCTCCTGTTCGAGGGTGCGGCCGAGGGTGGAGACGCGGTATTCGCCGGCCTGGCGGGCGGCGTCCCAGTCGGTGAGCAGGGCCAGATGCCGGACAGTGGCCTGGGCGGCCCATTCGTGTTCGAGGACGGCGTAGACGATCTCGCTGGTCCACTCGCCTTTGACGTGTTCGTTGTCCAGGAGGTGGGCTTCCTGGCGCATGCCGAGCTTGCGCAGGACGGCGGCCGAGGCGGTGTTGCGGGCGTCCAGCCTGCCGGTGACGCGGTGCAGGCCGAGCTGGTCGAAGCCCAGGCGGAGCATCTCGCGGGCGGCTTCGCCGGCATAGCCGCGGCCGTGGTGGTGGGGGTGGAGGATGTAGCCGATCTCGCCTTGGCGGTGTTCCCGGCTGGTCCAGATGAGCAGGATGCTGCCGATGACCTCGCCGCTGTCGGCCAGGGTGATCGCCAGTTCGATGACGTCGCCCTCCTGGTGCAGGGCGGTACGGGTGATCTTTGCGTCGAGGGACGCGCGGGAGGCGTCGAGGTCGCGGGGGTGCCAGTAGAGGTAGCGGGCGACATCGGGGAGGGACTCGTAGGCGTGGATCGCGTCGAGGTCGCCGGAGGTGAAGGGGCGCAGCAGGAGGCGGCGGGTGGTGATGGGGTGGCGAGGGTGAAGCACAGGGCGGAAGTCTAGGGAGGAGGCCAGGGGGCGGCAACGCGTTTTCGAACGCGGCTCGGCACGTGAACCTAACTAACATTCCCGATCGTGCATAATGTTAGGGAGTGTTAGGGAAGTTTGAGGAGTGCCCGGCAGGGGGCGAGCGGTGAGCGGAGGGGGAGCGGTGCCGCGGCAGTACTACTCGGTCGACCAGGTGGCGGCGCTGCTGGGCCTCCACGTGAAGACCGTGCGCGCCTACGTACGGGACGGCCGGCTGAAGGCGACCCGGATCGGCAAGCAATATCGGATCGCACGCGAGGACCTGGAGGCGTTCACCGGGAACGCTGCGCCCTCCGCCGGCCGGGGCGGCGGCCCGTATGCCGAGGCGTCGACGATCGTGCGGATCGACGGGATCGACCGCGAGGCCGTCACCCGGCTGACCAACACGGTCATGGCCGCCATCGCCCACGGACCGGACGGCGACGGACGGATGCGCGTCGAGGCCGTCTACGACGAGGAACGGGAAAGCCTGAAGGTCGTCATCCTCGGCGGCCTGGACAGCACAGCGGAGCTGATCAAAATCATCGACGTGCTGGTCGGGGAGGCGGAATGAAGGGCAGCCACACCGTCCTCCTCAAGGGCCGGGCTCTGCCGATAGTTCGGCGAACACCAGGAGGTACGCACCCCCATGACTGACACCCTTCAGCAGATCAACGGCACGCCGGTCTTCGTGTGCGCGGCTGACGGCGAACCGCTGCGCGGTGAGCGCGACGCCGTCGACCTCATCGGCAACGCCTCCTATCAGGGCGCCGCGTGGGTAGCGGTCCCGGCCGGCCGGTTCCCGGATGACTTCTTCCGGTTGCGTACGCGCGTCGCCGGGGAGATCGCGCAGAAGTTCGTCAACTACCGGATGGGCCTCGCCGTCGTCGGCGACATCTCCCGGCACACCGCCGCCAGCACCGCCCTGCGGGACTTCGTCTACGAGAGCAACCGTGGCACGCAGCTGTGGTTCGTCCCCGACATGGACGCCCTGCACGACCGCCTCGGCCCGGCTCGTGCGAGCGCCTGACCTCAGGCGTCGGCGTCGGTGAGCTGGAACCAGACCACGCGGCCGGTCTCGGCGTCGTGCCAGCCCCAGGTGGTGGCCAGTCGCCGTACCAGCCAGAGGCCGCGGCCTCCGTCGCGCGGCTGGTCGACAAGGTCGTCGGGGAGGACCCGGGGTTCGCTGACGGGGGAGCCGGCGTCGATGACGTCGACGTGGAGCGTTCCATCGCGGAGGGCGGCCGCGAGGGTGACCTGACCGCCGGGGCGGGCGGAGTCGGAGTGCCGTACGGCGTTCGCGACCAGTTCGGTGGTCAGCAGGAGGGCGTCGTCGACGCGGGGGTGGTCGGTGGCGGCCAGCAGCACCCGCAGGTAGCGGCGGGCCCTGGGTACGGACGCGGTCTCGCCGGGCAACTCGACCTGCCCGAGCAGGCCGAGGGCCTTCATCGCGCCCTCCAGAGAACCCGGACACCCGGTGCGCCAGAGACGTCGTCTCTGTCTGACAGGACCTCCGCTGCCCGCGCCAACCGTACGGCCTCCGCGGTCGCGGCGAGCCGGGCTTCGTGCGCGGCCCGTACGGCGGTGACCCGCAGCCGCGACCCGGCGTCGTAGAGGGGGATCTCCATGGTCGGCTCGTGGTGCGGCGGCAGCCGTACGACCGAGTCCATCCCGAGATCGTGCAGCTCCCCGGCCAGCCGGATCAGATGGCCCGCCTCCACCCCAACGTCACGCACCCGCATCTCCCCACCTGCCCTCTCGTCGCTTCGTGGCCTTGGTGTAGCGCCTGTATTCACGAAGAGTGATTAGGCGCATACGAAGAGCATGCGGCTGTGGGGATCGCCGCGCAATGGGATCCGCAAATTGCGTTGTGAGTTTCTTCGACACTGTTCGTCGTCAGCCCGCTACTCTGTGTCTCGGCTCAAGGGAGGGTGTACATGCGGCAAAGCGGCAGCCCGACGGTGCGCAGGCGACGCCTCGCGGCAGAACTGCGTCGTTTGCGCGAGAGAGCAGAGATGACGATCGAGCAGGTCGCCGAGCGGCTCGGCTGGTCTGCCACCAAGGTCTCGCGCATCGAGACCTGCCGCGTCGGGGTCGCGCTGAAGGACGTCGAGCGCCTGGTTGATCTCTATGAGGTCGATGACGCCAAGCGCAAGGAGTTGCTCGACCTCGCACGGGATGCGCAGAAGAAGGGCTGGTGGCACGCCTACGGGGAACTCCCCAGCGAATACGCCACCTACATCGGGCTTGAAGATGAGGCCGCCTCGATGTGCAGCTTCGCCCCCTCGGTGATCCCCGGCATCCTCCAGACCGAGGACTATGCACGTGCCATCATCCGTTCGGCTCTGATGGGCCTGTCATCGCCGGCCGAGGTCGAGCGTCGTGTCGAGGTCCGCATGGCCAGGCAGGCACTGCTCACTCAGGACGAACCCCTTCGCCTCTGGACCATCCTGGATGAAGCGGTCATTCGCCGGACCATCGGCAGCCCTGCTGACATGCGGGCCCAACTCGGGCGGCTCCTCGAATTGGTCGATCTACCCAACATCACCGTCCAAGTCCTGTCCTTCGCTGCCGGAGCGCATCCAGGGACGAACGGCGCCTTCCAGATATTGGAGTTTCCCGAGCCTGCCCACCCAGATGTGGTGTCCCTGGAGAACTTCACGGGCAGTCTCTATGTGGAACAGGAGACGGATGTTTACCGATATACGGTGATGTTCGACCACCTTCGCGCCAAGGCGCTGGACCCGGACCAGTCCCGGCGTGTCCTTACCGAGACGATGACTGGACTCGGCCGGTCGGCATGAGAGGAGAGAGTGGGATGTTCAAGCCGGAGCTGTCTCGCGTCGAATGGAAGAAGAGCGTACGCAGCGGGAATGGTCAGGACTGTGTCGAGGTCGCGATCGCCGATGCCGGCGAGGCCGGGGACGAGCACAAGGCGGACGTAGAACAGCTCTACCTGATCCGTGACTCCAAGGACCCCGACGGCCCGGTCCTGGCCTTCACTGCCAGCGAATGGGACGCCTTCATCGGCGGCGTCAAAGACGGCGAGTTCGACGCCCCCGCCTGAGCATTGCCGCACGGCTACCGCCAGATGGCACCTGCGGCCAGTACGAAGCAGGGTCAGTCAAGCGGGGCTGGGGTGTGAGAACCCGAGGTGGTTTTGGGGCCTCGCTATGTTCGGGATAGCGGCAAAGCGTTACGGAGGTTTGACTCTCGTCGTCGCAGCAAGAGCTTCGCCCTTGAGCAGAATGAATCTCTGGCCTTAAGTAGTCTGTTGGCTACAGTGGCGTGTACCTTGGGATAGCTGGGGGTCAAATTGCGAAAGATGGCAGGAGTCATCGTCCTGATGGCGGGCTTGGCTGTGATATTTTTCTCCGCCTATCGGGACGAATATTTCGCTCTCCTCGCGCGCATTCCACGCGGAGAAATTCTCGTACTTGCGGGTCTAATTTTATTCTTTACAGGATTAGGTCTGCTGATTTCGAGGCGGGTGTCATCTTCATCTGAGAAGCTGCTCACGCCCATGCGTGTGCTGTCGCCATGGTGGATATTAGGTGGCTTTGTAGCCGTCATAGTTTCGACATATACAGCCACCGCAGTCCTCACGAACGTGGCAGGGACGGATCCCGCCCTGCGTCTTGATGCGATAAAGAGTGGATTGACGGTAGGTGCTGGAGCGGCTGGAGGAGTAGCGCTGCTACTCGCAGTTCGCCGGCAATGGCTAGGTGAGCGCACCCAGACCTATCAGGAATACGATGCCACAGAAAAACGGATTACCGATCTATACTCGAAGGCTGTTGATCAGTTAGGTTCTGATAAGGCGGGCGTGCGAATTGCCGCGATGTATGCATTGGAGCGATTGGGTCGGAACAATCCCGAGCACCGGCAATCCATTCTTGATGTAATCTGTGCATATCTACGAACCCCGGCAACTGATCAGCGAGGCGGTAGTTCGAAGCAGGTTGAGGCATCAAAGGATGGCGACGGGATTGAATGCCAGGAGCGCGATGACGATGGAGACCATCTCGACCTAGAGGTTCGCCTCACCGCCCAACATATTCTGTCGAGGCACCTTAGATCCAAGTTATTGTACAGCTGGCGCTCCTCTAACGAGATTGGTGGAGAAGACTATTGGCCGGGAATGAAATTAGATCTCACCAGAGCCTACTTAGTGAATTTTGATCTCAGTGACTGTCAGGTCGATTCGGCGAGTTTCGAGCGTGCGGCGTTCATCGGACAAACACGCTTCTCAGGTAGCAGTTTTCAGGGACGGGCCAACTTTGAGCGAGCTGTGTTCGAAGGTGTTGCAGATTTCGGTGCCAGCAAATTTTCGGGGGCCCACTTTATGGGGGCGACTTTCGCTAGCGCCGCAATCTTCCAGTATGCGGATTTTCGGCGTGAGTCGAACTTCCGTGAGGCGAAATTCGACTCCGTCGACTTTCAGGGATCCCGCTTTCGTACTGTGCGGTTCGATAAGGCGTGCTTCAATGGGGAGATCTCAAATTTTCGAAATACAGATTTTTTTGCGGGATACTTTGGAGGCGTGGCCTTCCGGTCAAAGTTGGATCTAAGTGAAGCAACCTTTCGGGGTGGTGTTCTCTTCGATGGAGTGCACTTCTCTGATTCGGCTCGGTTCGACGATACATTTTTTGGACGCGCCAGTTTTAGGAACTCATCCTTCCGTGGTGACGCTTCTTTTGTTGGTGTTGCATCGCGCGGCATTGCCTATCAAATGGATCCGGAAGCGGGGGGTGTGCATGTTGATAGGAGCATGAGGACTGCCGACGAGGGAATATCTGCTATCCAGCAGTTAATTCGCTGGCTGCTGGTGCGTCGCACTGCCTCTCCACCTGATATTCAATATTTGGAATTTAATGATGTGAATTTTTTGGGAAATGTTGACTTTACGGATGCCGGCATTAGTGGTGACGGCCTGTCTGGTGCAACTTTTCCGTTGGGCACGTCGAATATTCGTGTCTGGCCTTCGGGGTGGCGTGAGACAACAAAGGGAGATGGCTTTGGAACCATTTTCTCGTCTAGTCAAACTGAAGAAGGAGAGGGGGATGAGTGCTGTGAAGAAGAGCATTGAGACGGCGCTGATGGCACATAGTAAAGGTGACCTGTACGGAGTGATGAAAGTTTCGATCCGGTCATGGAGAGGAAGATCAGAGGGGTTCACGCGGGCATCCTATATCTGGAATTTCCGCGTAATTCGGGCAGTTGATCTGGCCAGTCTCCCACAAGTGCCGATCTCGGCTCTTCCGTGATCTGCAAGATCGTCTTATGCTGTCGCGTTATGGACTGGGTCGAGCGGATCGCCGATATCCGGCGGTGGTCACGTGGCGGCGAACGCGCTCCGCACAAGCCGTTGCTCCTGCTCTACGCCCTCGGGTGCTTCCAACGCCAGGGCAGTCGTCCGATCCCGTTCAGCGCTGCCGAAGCGGACCTGAAACGACTACTCCAGGAGTTCGGCCCCCCACGCAAGACCAATCCGGGGTACCCGTTCCACCACCTGACCAATGACGGCATCTGGCTGGTGGAGACGGCTGAAGGTCCGGGCAGCCCTGGCTCGGAGCTCGGCCGGCTGCGCGAGAGTCAGGCGGCGGGCCGCCTGCACCCCGACCTCGTACGCGCACTGCACGACGACTCCCGGCTGGTCGCGCAGATCGCCCGGGCCTTGCTGGATGCGAACTTCGAGCCGTCGCTGCACCCGGACATCTGCCTGGCCGCCGGTCTTGAACTGACCGACCTGGAAACCGCGGTAGCCGGCGGAATCACCCGGCCGAAGGCCAGGGCCGTGCGGCGGAATCCGGCCTTCCGTGAACAGGTCCTGATCGCCTACGAGTACTGCTGCGCGTTCTGCGGCTACGACGGCTGGCTGGACGGCACCGCGATCGGCCTGGACGCCGCGCACGTGCGCTGGTGGGCCTTCGAAGGCCCGGACGACCTGGCCAACGGGCTGTGCCTGTGTGTGCTGCACCACAAGCTGTTTGACAAGGGGGTTCTCGGCCTGAGCTCCGATCGCACGATCAGCGTCTCGCAAAGATTCGTCGGCCGGACATCGACGGCCAAGGAGATGGTGCTCTCCCTGGCCGGGCGTCCGGCCCGTGAGCCTCAGCCCGGCCTGGAGCACGTCGAACTCGAGTACATCGACTGGCACAACCGGCAGGTCTTCCGCTCACCGGCGCGTCACGGCTGAAAAGCCGCTAACAGCGGCAGGACGGATGCCCGTCGCGTGCCGTACGTCGGGGTGTGAGGTCACGTGCAGGACGCGCCGTTGAGCAGGAACGCGGCGGGGGTGGGGTTGGCGCCGGTGTGGGTGCCGTTGTAGCCGATCCAGAGCGTCTGCCCGGGAGCGATGTCCTTGTTCCAGGACATGGCGGTCGCCGTCACCGCCGCGCCGGTCTGTGACCAGGTGGCCGACCATCCCAAGGTCACCTGCTGCCCGGGGTTGGGGAAGGTGAAGGTCAGCCGCCAGTCCCGCACGGTCGTGGACCCGGTGTTGGTGATCGTGATGTTCGTGGTCATCCCGCTGTCCCAGGATGTGGAGGTGGCCTTCACCTGGCAGACGGGGCTCGGCGACGGCGACGGTGACGGCGACGGTGTGATGACGTCGTTGTAGATCGTCACGGCGACAGTGCCGGACGCCGGCCCTATCGCGCCCTTCGTGTCGACCGCCACGACGTACAGGTTGTGCGTTTGAGAGGGGACGCCGGACGGCGGCCACGGCAGGTAGACGTCGCCCTCGGTCACGGCGGGCTGGAAGCTGGCCACGACGGCGAACGTGCCGTCCCCCCGGTCCTCCCGCACGTAGTAGCAGGCGATGCCGTCCGAGTCGGTGGCCGGGGCCCAGCGCAGCCGGACCACGTTCAGCGTGGTGCGGACGATCTCGGGTGTTCCCGGCGCGGTGGGCGGCGTGTTGGCCGGAGTCGCGGACGGCGCTGGGGAGGTCTTGCAGGGGTACGGAACGGACGACGACGGCATGGGCGTCGGATTGGCCGATCCGGCGCCGGCCACCGCCGGCGGGACCACGAAGACGGCCGCCCCCAGCACCGCCGCCGACACCGTGCTCACCCGTGTCCTCGTCCGCATCGCCTCGGCCCTCCGCGCTGTACGGTCGTTTCCGATTTACGGGGAATGTCACCATAGATAGCGGTCTTGGTCAAGAGAACCCCGGCAGCCGACCGTACGTCGGTGATGTTCGACCTACACCGATGAACCTTTCAGGGCGGGAGCCGAGAATCAGGCCGCCCGCAGGGTCAGCAGGCCGTCGGGGGCGCAGCGGATGTCGACGCCGAAACCTTGGCTGAACTCGTCGAGGGTGGCGCGCAGCCACTCGGTGTCGTCGGGCGTCGCGCGGCACAGTCGCATGCGCCGCGACTGCAGGGGTGCCATGCGGAGCTCGGTCAGTCTGCCCGTGGCCGGGTCGAGCGAGGCGAAGTAGAGCAGCCGGAGGTCGTCGTGGAACTCCTCATATCCGCTGATGCCTTCGTAGTCGTCGATGAGGTCGCCGCAGCCGTACAGGATGAGCTTGCCCTGATAAAGCTCGATCGGGCGCGGGTGGTGTGAGGAGTGCCCGTGCACGATGTCGACGCCGCCGTCGATCAGCGCGTGCGCGAAGCGGATGTCCGCCCGGGAGATCCGATATCCCCAGTTCGAGCCCCAGTGGATGGAGGCGACCGCGATGTCTCCGGGCCGCCTGACCTTCCGTACCCGCTCGGTGATCTCGCCGGCGACGTGCTCCGACGATCCGGGCACGAGGTCCACGCCGGAACGGCAGGCGGACGCCGCCCAGGTCGACGGGATCCCGCTGGACTCCATGCCGAACGAGAACACCAGCACCCGGCCGCCTCCGGCCAACGGCACGACCACCGGCCGCCGCGCCTCGTCCAGGTCGCGGCCTGCCCCGGCCGTCGCGATCCCGGCGGCGGCCAGCGCGTCGAGGGTCTCGGCGAGGCCTTCGCGGCCGAAGTCCAGCACGTGGTTGTTGGCCAGTGCGCACGCGTCGGGCTGGGAGACGGCCAGGGCGGGCAGGTTGGGCGGGTTCATCCGGTAGTTGACCGCCTTGCCCGGGGCGAAGTGGTCGCTTCGCGTGACGCTCGTCTCCAGGTTCACCACGCGGACATCAGGCGCGACCTCGTCGAGAATCCGAAGCGCCTCACCCCAGGGATAGGAGTAGTCGGCCCGCCGCGGGATCAGCCCGTTCACCTCCTCGGCGAGCTCGACGTACGTCCTGGCGTCCAGGACGTACGACTCACGCAGCAGCGGGTCTCCCGGGTGCGGCAGGATCTGGTCCACCCCACGGCCGAGCATGACATCGCCGCACAGGAACAGCGTCACCACGTCGTCACCCATACCCGCAGACCAGGGTTGGCCGACCGGCGTTTCCCGCCTACCGGGTTTTCGTCGGTGCTGAGCCGTAGTCTGCCCGCCCGGCTCGTGCAACACGCCCGCCGCCGCATCCTGAAGATCAGCACCACCTGGCCGTGGAAGGAGGCGTTCTTGATCTGCTGGAACCGGCTGTGCGCTCTGCCCGTGCCGGTTTGACCAGGGAAAACACGTCCCACCGAGAAGGGAAGGAGTCAGACGCACCACCCCGCGGACCCATGGAAGCCGCCGCACACCCGAGCACCTCGGGCGGCACCCCACGCCGCACAGATGAATAAACAGGACGATCAGATGGAAATCTCCGGCGAGCGGAGAGCTTCACGGCGCTCGGCCAACCGCTGAGTCATCGAGGATAACGACAGGAGTCGACATCACGAATTAAAGATCAGTAAGTTTAGTATTGGGTGGGTCGTGGGCAGCGATCTTCTCCCAGCCTCGCTTTGGGTGAGAAAATTACATGGTACGAGTGATACGCCGACGAGTCGGAGAAGTAACCATGGAAAAGAACAAGCATCTCTCGCGTAGGAGCCGACTCTCGTCTCTGGCGCGTTTTGCCTTCGCTGGATCAGTGATAATTGGTACTGTATTTCCCAGTGCGTGCACGCCCCGCGAAGAGGACATGTTCCGCATCGTCAATAGCACACAGGACACCGTCAGAGTGAGGTGGGACAACGAGGCGAAGCCCTTTGCCACGTTCGCACCGGGGGAGGGTATCAGCTTGGCCATCCCGGCCAGCCGATGCGACGTTCCGCTCAATGATGACAGGCTGATCGCCCTCACGGAATCTGGTAGGACTTACACCTACGGTCCTCCGATCTGCCGGAAAAGAACCTGGGCAATCGGTAGAACTTCTGGTTGATGAGCCGTTTCCCGGCTCATCGGGTTGGGTATCGCGGTCGCCTCCAATGCCGCATTCTCCGAATGGATGACCATCTTCACCGGCCCGCGGCTGTATGCGGCCATCGTCGACCGGTTGACCTTCCAGGGCCACGTAGATCCCACCGCTCGGCTCTCCACACGTCTTGTCGCGAGATCGATGTCGCTGGACGGCTTCATCGCCGGCCCCGGTGGTGACATGTCCTGGCTGACCGAGCATCTCGGGCCCGACCGGAGGTGGATCAGTTCATCGGTGAGATCGGCGCGCTGCTCGTGGGCAACCGCAGTTTCCGCGGGGACGATCCGCACAAGGGGACGAGCAAGGAGGGCGAGCCGTTCGGCGGGGGATGGAGCGGACCGCAGTTCGTGCTCACCCACGACGCCCCGGACGCCCCGGTGCCGGGGGTGACCTTCCTCGGTGACCTCGACAGCGGTGCCGCCGCGGCCAAAGCCGCGGCGGGCGACAAGTGCGTCAACATCATCGGCGCCGACGTCGCCCGGCAGTGCCTCGAGGCGGGTGTGCTCGACGAGATCCTCGTATTCATCGCGCCTGTCATGCTCGGCGACGGCGTCCGGTTGTTCCACCACTCCAGTGGGACCAACGTCAGGCTCGAACGTCTCAGCCTGACCCACGCGCCGCGAGCGATGAACCTGCGGCTACGCGTCATCCGATAACGGCCGGCGTCGTTGAACCGGTAGGCCGTCATGGCGGCTCGGCCGGGAACGCCCGGCGGTAGGCGCCCCCTTCGCTCCGTTGTCTCCGGCGGCCCGACCGCCGCCTCGCCGAGTGTCAGGAAAGACATCATGCGGCAGTCGAAGGGCAACCGATTTCTCAGCCGGCGGGGCGTTCGGGTTCGTCGCCGAACAGGTCGGCTATGGAGGCGGCTGTGACGGCGCGCCGTGCCCATTCATCGAGCCGGTCCAGGTCGGTGCAGGTCGTGATGCGGGTGCGGTCGGCCTCGGAGACGGGGATGCCCCGCACCTGCAGGACGGTCAGCACCGTCCTGGCCTCACCCTTCGCGAGGCCTTCCTGAAGACCTTCCACACGGCCTTCCTGTAGACCTTCCACACGGCCTTCCTGTAGACCTTCTGTTCGGCCGGCCTGGAGGCCCTTGCCGTAGTGCTCCCGTGCGAAGGGGCTGTAGACCGGCCAGACAGCTGATTCCATGAGCTTCTCCATCATGAGTCGGGCAGCCAGCGGGGCCAGGCGGTATGCGTATTCATAGTATTGCGGAGCGTGTTCGGCGGGGAGGTGTTCCAGCGCGGCCATGAGCGCCTCCACCACCGGTGCATGCTCGCCATGGGCCATCACCGACAGTGCGGCCAGTTCCGGATGTGCCGCCGCCTCCGCTGGGTCGGAGATGGGCGGGATCTGGTCCGGGCCGATCACCTCACACCTCAGCGTGTAACCCGCCAGGTTGGTGGGGATCGGCTCGGCCGCCCATGCGGCGGTCCCCGCGTCCGGGCAGATCATCAGCACCGTGACCGGACAGGACAGCAGCAGCCACAGCGCGGCGACATACCGCGGCAACTGCTCCCGCTTCGCTTCCTCCTTCTTCTGTTGGATCTCCACGATGATGGCGTGCTTGGGGTCGTGCCGAGGCCCGACCGTGATCACCGTGTCCGGACGCAGGTCCTTGGACGGACGGTCGTTGAGTTCGTTGCTCACCACCTGGACTGGAAGCCCGGCGGGCACATCGACGCCCAGATGGTCGCGCAACATCTCCACGGCGAGCCGCGGCCGGTTCCGGAACATCAGGTTGAGTGTGTCATGCAGGGGGGATGGCATGACGGAACGCTACAGTATCGATACCGTTAGTAACTGCAATCCTCGCCCTCCCCACCCGCAGGTTCAAGGCCGACAAGCCCTTCGCCATGCGGGCCACGCTAAACACGGCGGACGCTCTGATCAATGGGATTCCGGCCGCTGACGGTGGCTGCTCCGGCGCCTCCGCTGCGCGGACGCGGAGGCGCCGGAGCCCGTACGGCCCGGCACGGTGCTTGGTCTACGTCATGCGTCGTCGCGGTCGACCACCTGGTAACGCAGCAGCACGTTGTACGAGCCGTCCCGGCGCCGGGTGTTCACGAGCCGCAGCGACGGGACCGGGCCGCTGCCGAAGGCCGGGGTGCCCCCGCCGAGAACGGCGGCGCCGACCATGACGTGCAGTTCGTCGACTAGCCCGGCGACCAGCAGGTCGTTCCACAGCGTCCGGCTTCCGAACATCAGGATGTCCTTGCCCGGCTGCTCCTTGAGCTCCGCGACGACCTTATGCGCGTCCGCGCGTCGCACGATGGTCGTGCTGTCGGTCCACGGGGCGGTGTCGTCCTCGGTCAGGGAGTCGGACACGACGAACTTCCGCATCTCGTTGTTTCGCTTCCCGGTCTCACGGTGCAGGTCGGCCATGTCGGGGTTGGCCGCCACCGCCGGGGACACTGCTGGGTTCTCGGCCACCGCCGGCCAGTAGCCCTTGAGCCCCATGTACGTCGTCGCGCCGAGCAGCAGCGTGCCAGCGGCCCGCTGCCGCTCGAGATTGTGCTCGTCGAAGAACCCGTCCATCGGCAGAGCCATCACGTCGCGGCCCGGCCCCTCGACGTACCCGTCGAGCGACATGATGGTGGAGACGAGCAGTTTGCGCATGGCGTGCCCCTCAGGTCGGCGTTCGAGCTGTCACCCGATCAGAGGCATCGCCGGCGCCGGATTCATCGGCCCTGGCAAGAGAATTCAGCGGGACAGTTTCCCGGGTACGGAGAAGTAGCGCGTCACCTGGGGGTCGATGAACGCGGCGATCCACGAGATCCGGCCGTCCCGCAGGCTCAGCACGTTGACCGCGCCCAGCGAGAACCGCTCCCCGTCGTACTGGTGGCACGCGAACCCGGGCTGCCCGTTCGCCGCGATCGGCACCAGCCGCCACTGCGTGGCGAAAACCCGCTCGGCCAGGAACCGGCCGACATCCTCACGACCGTCGAACCACGCGGGCAGCGGCGGCATGGTGAACCGGGCGTCCTCGGTCAGCAGGTCGAGCAGCGCCGGGACGTCGGCCCGCTCCCACGCCGTCACGAACGCGTCCACCAACGCGCGGCGTCCGCCCGCGCCCAGTGCGGCCAGCTCGGCCTGCTGGCTGCGTCGTTGCTGGAGGGCCGCCCGGGCGCGCTGCATCGCGCTGTTCACCGACGCGGGCGTGGTGTCGAGGATCCCGGCGACCTCCGCGGCGGTGAACCCGAGCACCTCACGCAGGATCAGCACCGCGCGCTGAGTGCCCGGCAGCTGCTGCAGCGCGGCGACGAAGGCCAGCTCGACGCTTTCCCGGCGCAGGTACGCCGCCGCCGGGTCGGGCTCCTCTTCCGCGGGCAGATCGTCGGGCAACGGATCGAGCCAGACCGGACCGGGCACCGGATCCCCGAGATCGTGGACGTCGGAGCGGGCCGGGCCGTGGTCGGACGACAGCATCCGGCGGGGTCGTCGCGAGGACAGCCGCAGGCAGGCGTGGGTCGCCACGCGGTAGAGCCAGGTTCGCAATGAGCTGCGGCCCTCGAAGCCGGCCAGGCCACGCCATGCCCCGAGCAGCGACTCCTGGAGCGCGTCCTCGGCGTCCTGGACCGAGCCGAGCATGCGGTAGCAGTGGGCGTACAGGTCCCCACGATGCCGCTTCACCAGCAGTGCGAACGCCGCCTCGTCGCCCTTCTGCGCGTCGGCGAGCAATCGCTCTTCCGACACCCCGCCATCCTCGACCATGGGGCCTATCCTGCCGTCCAGCGTGCCGTCCACGAGCGTTTCACCGATGTTGGTGAGGAATTGTTAGATATCGCAGTAAAGCGAGATGTGCGGACAGAATGTTGTAATCAGATTGTTTCGCTGCGTCTGGTGAGGCGATCCAGGCCACGGGTCATCTAATGGAAAGGCGGTGATTGGAGGGTCTGAGTGGAGTCCTCGGAGTCATCCGTACATCTGGTCTATTTGGTGACATATTGCCGTAAGTGGCGCGCGTGGGGCCCCGACAGCGGCGAGGCTGAGGATCGCATCATCAGCGAACTGCTCGAATCTCCGGGCAGTGCGAACAAGGTGTGGCTGGCGGACACGCCGGAGGGCCTGCTGGACAACGTGACGTGGCACACCGGCGCCGATGCCCTGCGAGAACTCGAAAAGGGTAACAAGGAAGTCGACCGGGCGAGGCGGGATATCGAGGCCGGTTACCTCGCCGCGGCAGACCACCTCCCCTGGTGCCACGTGCTGATCCACCCAGATCACGAGGTGGGAGAGTTCCGAAAGCCGGAGAGCGGCCGGAAACCGTGGATCTTGCTCGATATCCAGTTCCGGAACCGCTGGAGCTCCCGAATCATGGTCATCGGCGTCAGCTTCTGGGCCGGGGATCCCGCGTGGGTGCCGGAGAAGGCCGGCCGCTGGTTGCCGCCGAAGGACGGTGACCGGGCGCGGCATGAGTGGTTTGTGGACTACGAGCGGCTGCCGCGCGCGACGCGGGCGGCTCTGCGTGGCTAGTGGTGGACGATCAGTGACCTCGCCATGCAGCGCAACGATATCGAGGCGCTGACCGTGCGGACGCTGCTGCTGGCGGAGCGGACGCCGACCCTGCGCAGGTACGGGCTGCCACGGCTGGCGCTGCTGCACCGGCACTGCGGGCGACTGCCCGTCAATTGGTTCGGTGATTTCGACGGTGTGCCGAAGACGGAGTTGAAGATGGTCTTCGCGGCGGCCGGATTGCCGGCCGGTAAAGCAGAGGAGGTCGACAAGACCCTGACGAAACGGATCGCCGACACCAAAGCGCTGATCGCGGGGCGGATGGGGGAGAGGGAGAAGGTCGAGGCGGCCAAGAAGGAGATCATGACCGCCCGAGACCTGCTCGACGCGATCAATGAGGAGCTTGAAGACCGCCCCAACTCATGACGTCCCCCTCATGAGTTGGGGTCGAGGGAGAGGCAGGTCTGGACCCGTCGAACGGCGACCGGAAAAGACCTCTTCGGCTTCGGAACGCATCGAACAGGTCAGCCGGCCGCGGCGGCCTTGCGTAGCAGCACCGACCGTTCACGGAGGTTGCGGCACAGCCGGGCGGCGAGTTCCAGTTCGGCCCGTGCTTCGGCGGTCCGGCCGAGGCGTGCGAGCAGCTCGCCGCGTACGCCCGGGAGCAGGTGCGACCCCGGCAGGCGGTTGGCGGCGACCAGTTCGTCCACGATCGACAGTGCCTGCTGTGGTCCGTTCGCCATCGCGACGGCGACGGCCCGGTTGAGTTCGACGACGGGGGATGGGGCCACCCGGCCGAGCGCCTCATACAGCAGCACGATGCGTTCCCAGTCGGTCTCCGGCGCCGAAGACGCCGACGCGTGACAGGCGGCGATCGCCGCCTGCAGTCCGTACGGTCCCAGACCGCGTCCGACAGACGCGGCCCGGCCGAGCGCGGCCAGCCCGCGGCGGATCGCCGACCGGTCCCACAGGCGCCGGTCCTGATCCTCCAGGAGCACCGCCTCACCGTCGGGGCCGGTGCGTGCGGGAAAGCGCGCGGCCGTGAGTTCGAACAGGGCGAGCAGCCCGGACACCTCCGGCTCGTCGGGCAGCAGTGCGGCCAGCATCCGGGCCAGCCGGATCGCCTCGTAGGCGAGGTCGGGGCGCAGCAAGCGGTCACCGGCCGTCGCGGTCGACCCCTCCGTGAAGATCACATAGAGCGCGCTCAGCACACCGCCGAGCCGCTCGCCCCGTTGCTCCGGCGGCGGCAGCTCGAACGGCACCCCCGCCGCGGCGATCGTCTTCTTCGCCCGCGTGATCCGCGCCTGGACCGTCGGCACGGGCACCAGAAACGCCCGGGCGATCTCCTCGCTCGACAGACCACCGACCGCGCGCAGCGTCAGAGCCAGCCGAGCCTCAGACGACAGCACCGGATGACAGGCCACGAACATCAGCGCGAGGACGTCGTCGTCGATCCGGTCGGGATCCCACGGCAGGTCGTCCGACCGGTCCGCCGGGGCCGCCGCGCCCGAGCTCGCCTCACCCTCGGCAAGCCGGCCGGCGAGCATGGCGTACCGCTCATCCAGCGCCGACCGACGGCGGAAGCCGTCGATGGCGCGCCGCCGCGCGGTCGCCAGCAGCCAGCCCACCGGGTTCGCCGGCGCACCCTCGCGCGCCCAGGTGACGAGCGCCTCCGCCACCGCCTCCTGCGCGACGTCCTCGGCGAGTTCGAAGTCCCCGGTGTAACGGGCCAGTGCACCGACGATCCGGGCGGACTCGATCCGCCATACGGCCTCGACGGCCCGCCGCGCCGACTCGGTGCTCGGCGGGCCGCCCGTGGCTGCGAGCGTCACAGCTGGCCGGTCCGCTCGCGCCACGCCCGCTCCATGGTGATCCACTCGTTGTCCTGCGGGAACTCGTCGATGCGCGGCACTCGGCGGATCTCACACTTACTGCCGGGGAACGCGGGCAGGCGCTTGGCCCACTCGACCGCCTCCTCCTTGGAGGCCACGTCGATCAGGTAGAAGCCGCCGAACAGCTCCTTCGTCTCGCCGTACGGGCCGTCGGTGACCACCGGCGTCTCGCCGCTGAAGTCGACCACCACGCCCTGGGCCGGGTCGTCCAGGCCCTCGGCGGCGACGAGCACGCCGGCCCGGATCAGCTCCGCGTTGAAGCGGCCCACCGCATCGAGCATCTGCTCCATGGGCGTCTCCATCATCTTCGCGATGGACTCATCCGTGCCCCGCATGATCAGCATGTACTTCGCCATCGTCGATCTCCTTGCCATCGGGGTCGCCTGTCGACCCTCTCACTCCAAGGTCGAACGGGGCAGCCGCAAATCGACACCGCGGAGCAAACTCAGGTGATTTCGCTCCGAGCGCTCCGAGCGCTACGCCTTCCGGCGCCGCTCCGGCCGCCAGGTTGAGCGAGCAGACCAACTGGATCCAGCGGGTTCAGCGCGGGCCTGGTCGACGTGCCGCGCGAGCTCGGCGGCGGGTCGATGCAGCGCTGGTCCCCAGCACCGGGACGGTGGCGCTGCCGCGATCGCCACGCTGAAGCCTGGGGAAGCCTAGCTCCGCGGGAGGTCCCTGACGAAGACGATCCCGTCGTTTTCGTCAAGGTGGGCCGGGTCCAGGGGGGAGTAGCCGAACCAGGGGGACACCCGGGGGGTGGGCCGGGCGTCGGCGAGGGCGGCGGCCAGCCGGCGGGGGTCGACGACGTAGCGGTCCTGCGGGAGTGCGTACAGGAGCCCTTCGACGGTGTCTGGTGGCGGGGTGTCCACTCCCTGGTGCCGGATCGTGCCGACGGCCGTGGCCAGGAAGGCGTACTCCTCGCCCAGGTGGGCGCTCACGATCGCGCCGGCGCTCCACCACTCCAGCGGCAGGCCGCCCATCCGCATCTTGCTCTTGTTCCGCTGGAGATGGCCGTTGTGGGCGTGGGCCAGCGCCGGGCCCCGCTCGGCGATGGCGAGGAGGTTGGCGGCCATCATCGAATCCCGGATCGCGCACAGCCGCGTCAGGCGGCTCGGTGAGGTGTCGGCCAACCAGAAGTGGTAACGCAGCAGGCCGGTGGCGGTGCGCCCGTACAGGCGTGCCCGGTCCCAGTCGCCTCGTGAGGACACCGCGATCAGGTGCGGCGTCTGCGCGTCGAGCAGCGCCACCAGATCGTCGGCGAGCAGCCGCAGTTGACTGGCCTCGACCGACTGCCCCGCGGACTGGGACGGGTCCATCATCGCGGCGGGATTGGTCCACCGGTCGTCGGCGCCGAGCAGACGGTCGAGCGTTTCCGCTGTGCAGGGGAGCAGGTCCGCGTCCACCCGGGCCGTGAGGTAGCCGTGGAGTGCGGTGAGGGCCTGGCGGGGGCTGGCGGCGTGGCTGATCTCCAGCGGGCCGTCGACACCGGCGAAGCGCAGCCGCTCGGACGCGGGCCGACCGTCGTTGTACGCGCGCATCCAGCGCACGAGCTCGCGGTTGGCCGCGGACGCGCCCCACCCGTGGCTGAAGCCGCGCTCCATGACCTCGTCGAGGGTGCCGGTGCCCGAGGTGACGTAGTCGTCCACGACCAGGCCCATCATGCAGTCGCTCTCGATTGCGATCGTCCGGTAGCCCTCCCGCTCGACGAACTGCCGGAAGAGCTCGTTGCGCAGGTCGAGCAGAGTGTCCTCGCCGTGGGTGGGCTCGCCCAGGGCGAGCAGTCGCGGCCGGGCCGGGAGCAGCTTCATGACGGCAGCGGCCTCGACGGCATGAGTGGTGTCTTTGATCCCAACAGTCATACCTTCGACAGTATCGTTGAACCTTCGGTTTAAACTTTTACGATGAACCTCTGCTGTCACCGGGTGGAACCTTCAACATGAGGCCAGTGGATCTGGCGCGCGAGCACGGCCTGTCCACCCAGGCGATCAGGAACTACGAGGACGCCGGCATCCTGCCCGCCGCCGGACGCAGCCCCCACGGCTACCGCGCCTACGCGCCGCTGCACGCGCAAGCCCTGCGCGCGTTCCTCGCCCTCGTGCCCGGGCACGGCCACCAGACGGCCACATCGATCATGCAGGCGGTCAACCGGGACGCGACCGAGGACGCACTGCGGCTCATCGACGAGAGCCACGGCCAACTCCTCGACGACCGCCGCACCCTCCAGGCCGTCGAAGCCGCGCTCCACGACCTCGCGCCCGTGCCGCAGGAACGCGGCGACACGTTCATCGGCCCCCTGGCCAAGAGGCTCGGCATCCGCCCGGCCACCCTGCGCAAATGGGAACGGGCCGGCCTGGTCCGGCCGCGCCGCGACCGGCAGACGGGCTACCGGGTCTACAGCGCGGCCGACGTACGCGACGCCCGGCTGGCCCACCAGCTCAGACGGGGCGGCTACCTGCTGGAGCAGATCGCCCCGCTGATCGCCCAGGTCCGCTCCGCCGGCGGCGTCGCACCGCTTGAGTCGACGCTGCACGGCTGGCAGGCCCGCCTCTCCGCCCGGAGCCGCGCCATGCTCACCGGTGCCGCCGCCTTGGATGCCTACCTCAACTGCCGACCGGCCCCGCCCGAAGGCGGACCGACTGCACCAGCGTGATGGCCAGGCCGTACGCCGGCGACGTGAGGGCGTCGCTGGCCGCGGCCACGATCGTGTTCAATCTGTTCGGCCGGTAGGCGTTGACGCCCGGGGGCTCGGCGACCAGGATGCGCGTGGTCCGCCCAGTGGCTGCTCGGTGCAGGGCCGCTCAATGCCGCTGCCAGTGGGAGACAAGCGGAGCCAGTCGCCGAGCGAGTGATATCACTATGGCGGACTTAAGCGATAGCATTGAACGGTGAAACAACTGCTGCTTCGGATCGATGACGACCTGCATCGGCGCATCACCCGTCGGGCTCACCGCACTGGCCGATCCATCAACGCGACCGCCGGAGAGATCCTCGCGAGGGGCGTCGCCGATGAGGCGCTCGACGCGCGGGCAGAACTGCGTGCCCGGGCCCGCCGCCTGGGTGTCCTCGCGGAAGGTTGTGTGTCCCAGACGTCACGGGTGACCAGCGCTGAGCGCGAGCGCGCTCTGGAAACGACCGAGGGTATCGGCCCCATTCTTGACCGGCTCTGGGCCGAAGGTCGCTGACCGCCGCCATGCTCACCTATGTCGACTCCTCCGTCCTCGCCTGTGCCTACCTTCGTGACGAGCCCGGACACGGCCGGGCTCGTGAGCTGCTGGAAGATCCTGATCACCTGTTGGTGACAGGGACGCTGACGGTGGTTGAAGTAACCGGCGTTCTGGTGCGCGCGGCACGCACGCAACGGCTGATGGATCTGGACGGAACTCTCGCGGTTCTCGCGTCCGACCTTGGCGAAGACGGTCCTGTCACGCTGCTCGCCGCTCCGCGTGAGATAGTCGAACGGCGCGCCACCGAGATCGTCTATGCCTACGCGTTGCGTGCGCTCGACGCGATTCACCTCGCCCTGGCCGAGATCGCGGCGGTTCCTCTTCTGGAGGACGAGGGTGACAAGCTCGGCTTCGCCAGCCGCGATCGCTTTCAGGCGCAGGCCGCCGAAGCACTCGGCTTCGCTCTCGTTTGATGCCGCGGGTGCAGCGACTCGAACGTGCCGAGCTCCTTGCGATTGACTGGGGTTACGTCAGCGGAGGGAGATCGTGAGGTCTTCGAGGAGGTCCATCTGCTCCTGCATGCCGACCTCCATTCCGGATGCGATGACCCCGATCGAGGTTCTGATGGAGAGCACAGCACTGAGTGCGGCGGCGCCGTCGAGCAGGGCTTTGGAGCGAACCGCGATGTCGGCATCTCTGGCGGCCAGCGCGGAGGTGATGTCCTTTGATCGGCGGCCGCGCCGTAGCTCGGGGATGAGGGCCCGAAGAGGCGCGATGCGGTAACCGGCCTTGCGCAGCTGGTGAACGATCCGCGCATCCCGCACGTGGGCTGGTGTGTATCGGCGCGTTCCTCGCACCGGGTCGCGGTCAGGGACTACGAGATCCTCCGCGTCCCAGTGCCGCAACGTCGAAGGGCGCACGCCGAGCGCGGCGGCGAGTTCGGAGACGCTCATCGAGTCCGAGGGGCGTACGTCTCCGATCGGCTCGCTGGAGATCGCCTGGGCGGCCTCCTTGGCCTGCCTCAGTTCCGTGCGCTCTGCGTCGAGCCGGGCGTGCGCCGCGTCCAGAAGGGCGAGCACCACCTGAGAGGCGGGGAACCGGTGTACGGCCCGCACGATCTTCTTGGCCTCAGCCGGGCCCGCGCCCGCCGCGAGGGCTCGGTAGGCCAGCGCGGACTGTACATGTATCTCTCCGTACATCCGGTAGCCCGTGGCCGTGCGTGTCGCCGGCGGAAGCACGCCGTCGCGCTCGAGATTGCGAACCTGTTGAACCGAGTACCCGGAACGCCGCGCGACATCGACGGTGCGTAAGTCCCCTGATTTGAGACCTGACATCCTGAAGCCCCCCAGTTTCAGCCGCGAAGTCTCCACAAGCGCTTCAATGGAACGCTGGAGCACATGACGATAGACGAGATCATCGGCTTCGTGGACGGCCTCGACGGTGTCCTGTCCCTCAGGCCGGCGCCCGGTGACGGCTCGCCGGAAATCAGCTGGGGCGACACGTTCTTCTACTACGCGCCTGACGGCGTCATCCCGGCGACGGCCCAGCCGTTCGCGACGGTCGTGGCCAAGGACTACCCCGGCGACGAGACATCCCGGCTGGATCGTCCGGGCGCCTTCCGCGTGAACATCTCCGCGGGGAAGGAGGCGTTCATCCGGTGGACCGGTCACGCGCCACGCGAACCGGTCACCGCCGAGGTCGACCCCGGCACCGCCGACACCGTGATCGCGCACCCCGTCTACGGCACCCTCGGCTGGCTGGCGGTGGTGAACCCGGGTTCACGTACGGAAGCGGCGACCCGTGAGCTGCTGCGTACGGCCTATGGCCTCGCACGCTCACGCCACGAGCGACGCGCCCGCCGGGGTGACGGCCGGTGAGGCGGAACCTCCCGGCCGAAAGTCAGTGCGGTCGGCGTAGGCCTGCGATGAGGAGTTCGACCAGTCGACGTGCGTCGTAGCGGGGATTGTTCTCCACCCCGATGCAGAGGTTCCCGACGCCGCGCATGAGTTCGTAGGCGTCCAGGTCGGAACGGATCTCGTCGGCCGCGGCCGCGGCTTCGAGCAGTTGGGCGCACACGGGCACGAGCCGGTCGAGGAAGTAGGCGTGCAGCGTGTCGAACCCGGCGTCGTCGGACTGCAGCACGGCGGCGAGACCGTGCTTGGTGACCAGGAAGTCGACGAAGAGGTCGATCCATCGCGCCAGTGCGGCGTGGGGGGTCGGGCCGGTCGCCAGCAGGGCCGGGCCGGCCTCGGCGAGGGCCTCGATCTGGTGCCGGTAGACGGCGATGATGAGATCCGCCCGCGTCGGGAAGTGACGGTAGATCGTGGCCGTCCCGACGCCGGCCTTGGCCGCGATGTCGCGTATCGGCGCTTCGACGCCTGAGGTCACGAAGACCGCCGCGGCGGCGTCGAGCAGCGCCCTTTCGTTGCGCCGGGCGTCGGCCCGCTTGCGTGGGGCCGCATGCCCCGCGCCTGCGTCGCTGTCGTTCATCGTGCCGTTCCCTCCGCCGCCGGGATTGCTAAACGGGACAACGTCCCGTATCGTCAAACGGGACGAGGTCCCACTTGCTCATGATGCCAGAGCGGGGGCCGGCATCCAAGCCATGCAATACCACCACGCTTCATCCGCAACGGAGGAGACACGGACATGCAGTACCGCACCCTGGGCCGCACCGGCGTACAGGTCAGCTCCCTCGCGCTCGGCGCGATGAACTTCGGCAGGATCGGGCGTACCACCCAGGACGAGGCCACCGCCATCGTCGACGCCGCCCTCGACGCGGGGATCAACCTCATCGACACCGCCGACGTGTACAGCGGCGGCGAGTCGGAGGAGATGGTCGGCAAGGCCATCGCCGGCCGCCGCGACGACATCGTGCTGGCCACGAAGGCGAGCATGCCCATGGGAGACGAGCGCAACCACCAGGGCGGCTCGCGCCGCTGGCTGGCCACCGCGCTGGACAACAGCCTGCGCCGCCTCGGCGTCGACCACGTCGATCTCTACCAGATCCACCGGTGGGACCCGAGGACCAGTGACGAGGAGACGCTGTCGGCGTTGACCGACCTGCAGCGCGCGGGAAAGATCCGTTACTTCGGCTCCTCGACCTTCCCCGCGTACCGCATCGTGCAGGCCCAATGGGCCGCCCGTGAGCATCACCTGAGCCGTTACGTCACCGAACAGCCCAGCTACTCCATTCTGCAGCGCGGGATCGAGACCCACGTGCTGCCCGTGACCGAGCAGTACGGGCTCGGCGTGCTGGTGTGGAGTCCGCTGGCCTCGGGCTGGCTTTCGGGCGCGATCCGCGAGGGCCGGGAAATCACCACCAGTCGCTCGACGTTCATGCCGCAGCGCTTCGACACCACCATTCCGTCCAACCGGGCCCGGCTCGACGCCGTCGAGCGGCTGGCGAAGGTCGCCGACGAGGCCGGCCTGACCATGATCCAACTCGCGCTCGGGTTCGTGACCGCGCATCCCGGGGTGACCAGCGCGCTCATCGGCCCCCGCACGCTGGACCACCTGCAGTCGCAACTCGCGGCCGCTGACACCGTGCTCTCCGCCGACGTGCTCGACGCCGTCGACGCGATCGTCGCCCCCGGCACCGACCTCGCCGCACACGAGAAGAACGACACCCCGCCCTCTCTGCTCGACCCGTCACTGCGGCGCCGCTGATCGCCCGAGGGTCCGGGGCTCCGGGGCTCCGGGGCCTGTGAGGGGCAGCAGCAGCGGGCAGTGCCGCCTTGTTCGTTACCCGCGGTTCGCCGTGCCGTGCAGATGGCCATGTGACAGGGAACGCCGGGATTTCCTGTCACATGGCGAGATCGACGTCTGTGCGAGAACACGAACACGGACCGGCCGCCTCGAACCCGCCGCCCGCGAGATGGCCGCCGTCAAACTCCGTACCCTGAGCGACGTCGACACCGGCCTGTTCACCGCCTGGCTGCGTCAGGCGCGTGACCTCGAAGCGCCGGCGGGCGATTGACCCGTGGGTCGAGCTGGGCCGGGGCGGGTCTCGAACAGGTCGGCGTGATGTGGCGGAGAAAGGCCTCGGCGATGGTTCTGAGCCGATCGGTGCGCCAGACCAGGGCGTAGTCGAACGCGGCATCGCCTTCCACGGGGATGCAGATCAAGCCGGGACGCGGATAGAAGTGCGGCGTCTGGGCGCCGACGAGGGCGACGCCGTGGCCTGAGGTGACGTAGGCGAGGATCTCCTGGAAGCCGGGCAGGGATTCGGTGAGACGGCCGGGCGCCGGTAGGTGGTGGTCGATCCAGTAGCCGGGCAGGGTATCGGCGAAGAACACCCTCTCACGGGCGATCTCATAGTGATCGACGCGGACGCGGTGCGCCAGGCGATGGTCCGCGGGCACGGCGAGCATCGCCGGCTCCGACAGCAGCACCGGCCCGACGGTGAGGTCCGGCTCCTCTACCGGCAAGGGCAGCACCGACAGGTCGACCTCTGCCCGGCGCAGGGGGCCGAAGAGGTCGGCGAGCGCGGTTTCGCGGATGGTCACCCGGCGCCCGGGCACGTGGTCGCGGAAGCTGTCAGCCAGCCGCAGGACGACTTGGGCCACCGCGGCCGACATGTAGCCCAGTTCCAGCGTGCCGGTGATGCCGTGCCCCGCCGCGATCGCTCGTGCGATCGCAGCCTGGATTTGTGCGTGCGCGGGCTGCAAATCGTCTCGGAGTTGCCTGCCGAGCGAGGTCAACTCGACCCGGCGGGTGGTGCGGTGGAACAGCGACGCGCCGAACCGGCGCTCCAGCTTGGCGATGGTCTGGCTGATGGTTGCAGCCGAGACATGGAGGCGCTCGGCCGTGCGCGCGAAGTGCAGTTCCTCGGCGAGTACGAGGAACACCTCGATGTCCTGACGCTCCACCGCTCCCTCATTCTTCAGTACTGCCGAACAATTGTTCCATGTTTCGTCATTGATGAGGCCCGGCTGTGAACGCGACGATGTGTCGGTAAGCCGACGATCACAGGGAGAACGATGGCGAACACAAGCGCGGTGGACAGGTCGGCGCCCACGGGCAGGCAGGTGACCGCACCGAGTACGGATCTCACCGCCGACAGGGCGATCCCAGCCGTCGGGCACCTCAACCACCGGGCCCGCGGCCGGTGACCGGCATGTGGGCGATGGTTCCCAGGCTGCTCGGCGACAACCACTACCTTGTGCTGGCCACCGCCGATCGCCAAGGGCAGCCGTGGGCCACCCCCGTCTTCTTCGCCGCCCGCGATGAGGATCGGCTCGTCTGGGTGTCGGCACCGGACAGCAGGCATTCCCGCAACCTCACCGAACGTCCGGACGTGGCCATCACGGTCTTCGACTCTCACGCGCCCATAGGCGGTGCGGAGGCGCTTTACCTCGAGGCGACCGCCGGTCCCGCCGACGACCCCGTCGCGGCGCTGACACTGCTCAACGCCCGCCTCCCCGCAGGCAAGGAACTCACCGGTGACGACCTCGCGCCGTCCGGCCCTCTGCTGGCCTACTGCGCCGAAGTGCGGCGGCACTTCGTCCTGATCAGGGGAGGGGATTCACGCTTCGACAACGTCACCGACATACGACTCCGCGTCACCCGCACCCGGTGGAAGGCCCGGCCATGACTGCGGGCATCCCGCGTGGAGCGTCGGCGACAAGCTACATACCGATTTTGAGATCCGTTGCCCAGGCAGGTAAGGAGGCCCACCTTGGGTAAGCTCATCTACTCGATGATCACATCGCTCGACGGCTACGTGAGCGATACGGACGGCGACTTCGGCTGGGGCCGCCCCGAGAAGGAGTCGCACGAGTTCATCAACGAGCACGGGCGATCGATCGGCACCTACCTCTACGGCCGCCGGATGTACGACACGATGGTCTACTGGGAGACCGCGCACACGGTGCCTGACCAGGAGCCGTTCATCTTGGAGTGGGCGCGGGTCTGGCAGGCCGCCGACAAGATCGTCTATTCCGCGACGCTGCGTGAGGCAGTCGGCGAACGGACCCGGATCGAGCGCATGTTCGATCCCGAGGCAGTGCGGAGGCTGAAGGCCGAGGCTGACCTCGACATCGCCGTCGCCGGGCCGCATCTGGCGGCGCAGGCCAGGCGATCCGGGCCGGGCTGGTCGACGAGTACCACCTCTTCGTCCGGCCGGCGATCGTCGGCGGCGGCAACGCGTTCTTTCCGGACGATGTGCGCGTCGACCTGGCCCTGCTGGACGAGCGACGCTTCAGTGACGGCACAGCCTATCTGTGCTACGGCGTCAAGGACATCGCGCAGGGGTGAAGCTTGTTGCATTGGTTCCGCCGCCTGCGCATCCGCTGGGAGATTCGCGACGACATCCACGAAGCCTTCATGACCCTCGCCGCCGCCATCAACTGCTGGCGACGCCACATTCACTGATCATTCCGTTCGGACTTTCTCATAGCGGTCGGACGCGCGCGGCCTCACAGCCGGGATCTCAGCACGTCGATCTCACAGCCCGGCGCGAACGGGTCGAAGCCGTGCTCGACCAGCCAGCGAACATTCAGCAGGCTTCGCAACGACCACCACGCGCGGATCACGTCGAGGTCGACGTCGGTGCCGTAGCCGGCGACGACGTCGCCGAGGTGCTCCTCGTGTCCGAGCGTCAAGGTGGCGAGGTCGTACAGGGCATCACCTTGGCCTGCCTCGGACCAGTCGATGATGCCCGTGATCCCGTCGCCGTCGACGAACGCGTGATCGATCTGCAGGTCGCCGTGCGTGAAGACCGGTGTCCACGGCCGGAGCGCGGCCTCGGCGACCTGGCGGTTGCGGGTGACCAGGTCGGCGGGCAGGACGCCGTTCGTCACGAGCCACTCGCACTCGCCATCGAGATCCGCCGCCAACTCGCCGAGGCCCCGGCCGGCCTGGCCGGGCCTGGGCGGCAACGGCGCGTCGTGCAACCTCCGGACTGCGGCGCCCGCCGCGGCCCACGCTGCCGGGGACGCGGTCGACGGCTCGCCGAGGCGGCCGAGCGCCGTCCCCGGGACTGCGGCGATCGCGAGCACTGGCGGCTTGTGCCACAGGACCTTCGGGGTCGGGACCGGCGCCAGGGCCATCGCCTCGACCTCGACCTCGACGCGCGCCTGATCGGCGTCCACCTTCAGGAACACGTCGCCGACGCGCAGGGTCGCGCGCTCGGAATGGGCGACGACCATTTTGACCTCATCCATGGGCGACCAGTATCCCGGGGGTGATCGTCGACGTCACCGGGTTTATCGCGTGCGATTGCGCGGATGACCACGTCCCGCTACCAAGCCGCCTCGTGCGCGACACCGACCGCTGACCAGGTCAAGTCCACCACTTCTGTTAGGAGCCCTTAGCGGCCTTCGGGGGCCTCGCGGGCAGGGCGTCAGGCCCTGCCGCGTCCGTGGGGGGCGTCGAAGACCAGGGTATATCGCCAGGACAGGCGACCCCGGACCTTGGCGCCGGGCAGTTCCCGTGCGGCCGCAACTCGGATGTCGGCCAGGGTCTCCTGGGGATCGGTGGTGGGCGCCGTCATGTGTCCGGGCGATTGCGCGACCCGATGACGTCAACCCAATGCAGAGTGACGTCATAAATGACTTGATTCGACGTCGAAATGACGTCATAGTTGAGGCATGGATCTGATGCCGTATGTGGAGAACCTTCGCCGCGAGCTCGCCGTCGCCGCCGAAGCGGGGGGACCGGACGCACGGGCGCTGGCCGAGCGCCTCACCGGCGTTCTTGAGTCGGCCACCAGGCTCACCCTGCTGGAGGCGCTGTCGGCGGCGGCGGACGAGATCACCCGCGATCTCGCACCGGGCTCTGTCGACGTGCGGCTGCGCGGTGGCGACCCGACATTCGTGGTGACGCCGCCGCAACCGGGGCCGTCTTCGGAGGTCGTGGTCGGTGGTCCGGAGACCGCGCCACCTACCGTGCCGCCCGCCGGGCCAGCCTCCAGGCCGGCCCCCGGCGAGGAGAGCGGCACCGCGCGGATGACCCTGCGGTTGCCTGAGCACCTCAAGGTGCGCGTGGAGGAGGCGGCCGGCCGGCAGGGGATCTCGGTCAACGCCTGGCTGGTCCGTGCCGTCTCCGCCGCGTTCGAGCCGGGCGCAGGGACTGGTCCCGTCGACCGGCCGCAGCGGCCCCAGAGCGGGCGCGGCTACACCGGCTGGGTGCGCTAGCGGCGCCTGCCCGGCCCCCATCACCCGTCATCGCTCATCGCCCGGCCCCGAGGCCGGGATGTTCCACCGGACCCATGAGGAGGGCTCCGCCATGCCTGCTTTCGACACCCCCGAGCCGATCACCGCCGACATCCAGATCTACATGGGCCAGGTCCGCATCCACGCGAGCGACCGCGCCGACACCGTGGTGGAGGTGCGCCCCAGCGACCCGTCCGACGAGGCGCACGTGCAGGCCGCCGAGCGGATAATCGTCGAGTTCTCCGGCGGACGGCTGCTGGTCAAGGACCCCAAGTCCAAGGCGCTGAGATATCTGCTGCCCTGGCGCGGTTCCATCGAGGTGACCATCGAGTTGCCCGCCGGATCCCGTGTCGAGGCCCAAGGCGCCGCGGAATTGATCGCCACCGGCCCGCTCGGCCAGGCCGTCCTGCACAGCTCGTACGGCGACCTGCGCCTGGAGGAGACCGGCCCCCTGGAGGCCAGGGCGTCCTACGGCAGCATCTCCGTCGGCCGGGTGAGCGGACCCGCCGAGGCGACCACCTCCACCGGGGCGATCCGGATCGGAACCATCGACGGCACCGGCATGCTGAAAACCTCCAGCGGCGCCATCGCCCTCGGCGAGGCGACCGGTGACCTGCAACTGAAGACCGCCCACGGCGACATCAGCATCGACCGCGTGCTGGCCGGCCTCACCGCCAAGTCCGCACACGGCGGGATCCGGATCGACGCGGCGGTGAGCGGCGCCATCCACCTGGAGACCGGCTACGGCAAGATCGGTGTCGGCATCGCCGAGGGCACCGCCGCCTGGCTGGACGTGCACTCCAAGAACGGCGTGGTGCGCAACACCATGGACGCGGCCGAAGGCCCCGAGGCCGCTGAGGCGGTCGTCGAAGTGCACGCGCACACCAACTGGGGCGACATCGACATCCACCGGTCCTGACCCTCGAATACCGCAAGGAGACCCCTCATGAGTGACGCGATCACAGCCGAAGGACTGGTCAAGAGATACGGCGAGGTGACCGCTCTGGACGGGCTGAGCTTCTCCGTCCCGCAAGGGACGGTGCTCGCCCTGCTCGGCCCGAACGGCGCCGGCAAGACCACGACGGTGCGGATCCTGACCACGCTGCTGCGCCCCGACGGCGGCCGCGCCACCGTCGCCGGATGCGACGTCGTCGGGGACGCCCGGCGGCTGCGCTCGCGCATCGGGCTGTCCGGCCAGTACGCCGCCGTCGACGAGCACCTCACCGGAGCCGAGAACCTGGAGATGGTCGGGCGGCTGTACCACCTGGGCGCCAGACGCAGCAAGGCCCGCGCCCGCGAGCTGCTCGAACGCTTCGACCTCGCCGACGCCGCGGACCGGCCGGTGAAGGGCTACTCCGGCGGCATGCGCCGCCGCATCGACCTCGCCGGCGCGCTGGTCGCCGACCCGCCGGTGCTGTTCCTGGACGAACCCACCACCGGCCTGGATCCCCGTGCCCGCGCCGCACTGTGGGACACCATTTCCGAACGCGTCGCGGCCGGCAGCACGCTGCTGCTCACCACGCAGTACATGGAGGAGGCCGACCGCCTCGCCGACCAGATCATGGTGGTCGACCACGGCCGCGCCATCGCCCTCGGCACCGCCGACGAGCTCAAGGACCAAATCGGCGGCAACCGCATCGAACTGACCGTGACCGACGCCGCCGAGCTGGAGACCGCCCGGCAGACCCTCACCCGGTTCGCCGTCGGCACCATGCGGACCGTGCTGGAGTCGCTCCAGATCACCGTCCCGGTCACCGACGGCCCCGAGGCGCTCCGCCAGACCCTCGGCCTGCTCGCCGACGCCGGAGTCCGGGTGCGGGACGCCGGGCTGCGGCGGCCCACCCTCGACGACGTCTATCTCACCCTGACCGGGCGCCAGGTGTCCGGCACCGACCCGCAGTCTCTGGAGGCCACCGGATGAACGCGCTCACCATGCCCATCGCCGACGGCTGGACCATCGCCAGGCGCAACACCCTGAAGATCAGGCGGTCGCCGGACCTGCTCGGTAGCGCCATCATGCTTCCGATCGTGCTCGTGCTGCTGTTCGCCTACGTCTTCGGCAGCGTCATCGACGTCCCGGGGATGTCGTACCGGGAGTTCCTGCTCCCCGGGATCTTCGTCCAGGCCGTGATCATCGGCGCGCAGATCACCGGCTACACGCTGACCCTGGACCTGCAGAAGGGCGTCTTCGACCGGTTCCGCTCGCTGCCCATGGCCCCGTCCGCGGTGCTGATCGGCCAGACCGTCAGCGACCTGCTGATGAACCTCGCCAGCCTGGTCGTCATGGCGGTGATGGGGCTGATCGTCGGCTGGCGGGTGCACACCTCGCCCCACGAGGCCGTCCTCGGCTTCGGGCTGCTGCTGCTGTTCGCCTACGCGTTCTCCTGGGTCACCGCGACCGTCGCGCTGGCGCTGCGCACCCCGGAAAGCTTCAACAACATCGCCACCATGGTCTCCTTCCCGTTGATGTTCGTCTCCAACGCCTTCGTCGACAGCTCCGCACTGCCCACGCCGCTGCGCGTCGTCGCCGAGTGGAACCCGGTCTCCACCTTCACCCAGGCCGCACGCGATCTCTTCGGCAACACCAGCACCGCGCTGAAGACCTCGGACGCCTGGCCCATCCAGCACGCCATCCCGGCATCACTGCTCTGGATCACCGTCATGCTGATCGTGTTCATCCCCCTGGCGACCCGCCTCTACAAGAAGGCCGTCAGCACCTGACCACCAGCGCACGGCACCCCCGCCAACCCACACGCGAGAGGCGCCTTCAGCGTGTCGGAAACGACCCGGGCTCAACAAGATCTAGCCAGGAATCCCCGCCCTTCGGCGCGCGATGGCAGAGCCGTACCGCTTAACCGACGCTGATACCGGCCCTGGTTAATCTCCGCAGGTCCGGAGCATGTTGAGCAGGGCCACCTTTTCCTTGCGGGTCACGAACAGTCGGTAGTGATGCTTCACAGTGATCCACGAGATTGCGTATCGGCACCAGTGGCTGCGGCGCGGCGGACGCCAGCTCTGCGGCCCTTTGCCGCCCTTGGCCATGTTGACGGAGTGGCTGACCGTGATCAGCTCAGGCCGGGTGAGGTCGTTGGCGAAGGCGCGCCGCCGCGCTTGGCTCCATCTGCTGGCGCCGGAGCGCCAGGCGTAGGCCAGCGGCACGACGTGGTCGACGTCGACGTCCTTTTCGCTTTTCAGCCACTTGCCGTCGTAGGGGCTGTACCAGACGCCCTTGACGGGGTGGCAGGCCGCGTTTCTGCGTACGTTCCGTCCGTCGCGAGCCAGGACCACCTCCCGTGCGTCGCACGTGCCCTTATGGTGCGCCCATCGGGGCTGGAACCGCTTGTGGCTGTATCCACGGATCGATAACGGCCTGGCGACCTTCAGCTGAGCCAGCATGCGACGGGCCATCGCCGCGGTCTCGGTCTGTGGACGCTTGCGCGGGGCGGCCGCCGCCTGTGAGGTGGCTGTGACAGCGCTGATCGGGATGACCAGAAGAGTGAGCACAGCAATCTGGACCGTCCGCCTCATGAAGATCACGGTTCCACTCATTACCAGTCGATGCCCGCCGGCGGCAGCGATATTCGAGACACGAAGGGACTCTTAGGCGTTGGGAGGTGAGGTCGCGTCGGTGTGCACCGTCGTGTTCGTGTGGTCTGCCCGTACGGATCACACTCCCCCCATCGAACCTCACGGAAGCGGTTCGACTTCCAGGGCAGGGGCGAGGGTACGCAGGTCGAACATGCGGTCGCTGACCACCGGCCAGCGGCGGGACAGTCCGCACCAGGCGACGTGCGCGAGGGTGGCGTCGTCCCCGCCCAGATCGGCGATCTCGTGTGCCTTTTCGCGGTCGTCGAGCAGGTCGATCTCGACGCCGGGCGAGGTGGTGAGCAGCATCAGCTGCCAGCGCAGGTCCTGTGGGATCACGGCCAGGGCCTGGACGTACGCGGTGACCGGGGTGAGCAGGGTGACGGTCCCGGACTGCAGCGCCATGGCGATCAGCGCGCGTACGTAGACGTGCTTGCCGGTCGCCGCCGATTCGAGGGCGGAGGCGTCGAGGACCCGGCCGGACCCGGCGGTCGGCGACGGGGTCACGAGGCGGCGCGCTGCGCGTCCGGTCCCAGGGCGGCGGCACTGCGCCGATCAATGCAGAGGGAGGCGGCCGCACGGTCTAACTGGTCCTGCGGGAGGGGCCCCCAGGCGTCCATGAGCCGGTTGAGTACGGACATACGGGTGATGTGTTCGCGTACGGAACGCTTGACGAGCTCGGCCATCGACACGCCCTCGGCCTCGGCCTGAGCGCGCAGCAACTCGTTCTCCTCGTCATCGAACCTGATGGTCATCGCCATACCGCCACTTTAACCCGCCGTGGTATCACCTGCCAGCGGTATCGGTATCAACAGCAAAGGGAAGGGGTGGCCGCAGTCGCCGGGGTGTGTGCTCGGTGCCGTCGACGATCAGGGTCATCCGGCGGTCGTCTGTTGTACGGTTTGGTCGTTCTGATGAATGCCAAGCGATGGGCTGTGATCGCTCTGCTGCGGGCTTTGGGCAGCTCACTCGCATACGGCTCGTTAAATGGCGCTGCACCAAGGAGAACGGTATGTTCACCCAGCCCTGGGACGCCGGCCTGGACGAAGCCGAATGGCAGACCTGGATCGCTGAAGGCCACGACTTCGGGCAGCTGAGCGTCAACGGTCTGCCCGGCCGCCCGCCCGTCGTCGTCCCCACCCACTTCACCTGCGACGGAGGCCACCTGCTGATCCACCTCGCCCGGCCCAATCCGGTCTGGAAGGCGATCGAGCATGACCCGAACGTGGCCTTCACCGTTATCGGCGACTACGCCTTCGTCCCGGGCCCCTGGCGCGCCCAGCCTGGTATTCCGTCCCGCGACGGCGTGCCCACCAGCTACTACGCGGCCGTCCAGTTCACCTGCCGCGCCCATATCATTGACGACCCCGAGGCCAAGGCCGAGTTGCTGCGCCGTCAGCTCGCGCACTTCCAGCCTGACGGTGACCACGCCCCCGTCGCCGTCGACCAGCCTCCCTACGGGCGGTTGCTGTCCGGCATCCGCGGCCTGCGCCTGGAGGTCGCCGACGTGGTGGCCAAGTTCAAGTACGACGACCACAAGCCCGTCGAGCACCGCGCCGCCGTCGCCGACCGCCTCACCGCCCGCGGTCATGGCCTGGATGCGCCCGCCGCGCGCCAGCAGCTCCGCCGCCTGGACCGCATCGGCCCCTGGAAGCCCTGACCCCACCAACGTCTCCCATCCCGGTGACGTCCCCCACGTCTTCCAGGCCCTCGATCCGGGAACCCACGCGGTGCTCGTCTCCGAGCACATCTAGCCCCCACATCCCCGTGATCTTGTAGTTTCTCGCAGATGCACCGCCTGACCTGGGTGGACACATGTGGTGATCTTGCAGTTCTTTTCGAACAGGCCGCCCGACGTGCGACGATGTGTTACGTGATCTCGCAGTGGTGCGTGAAGTGCAAGATCACGAACGCTGTTTTCGCTGCTCACTGGCCATGTCTGCGAGAAACTGCAAGATCACGAACGTTAAAATGCCTGCTTCCGGCGCCTGTGTGCGAGAATTCGCAAGATCACGGCCGTCTCCTCGTCCCCCATGGAGAATCCCCGCCGCATGAGCGCCATCTACGACCAGGTCGACGGTGAGCGCATCGCCGTGGCCGACCACGGTGACTGCGTCAGCGTCATCAACAGCACCGGAAAGATCGTCGTCGCCAAGAAGGACATCCGACGGTTCGCCGAGCGGGTGCTCGCCGCGGCGGGCAGGATGGCCGTCGTCCTGTTCCCGCCGTCGCTGCGGAAGGAGAGCCTGTCGGTTTCGTGCCCATCGGGCCGGTGGCGGGTCCGCGTCTCGCCGAAGAACGGCGCCCGCGTCCTCGTCGAGGTCGACCCGCAGGGTCTCGGGCCGGCCGAGGCCTACGAGCTCGCGGCCGCCGTCGCCGTGGCGGGGCGGCACATCGGCGACTCCGGCCAGGCCGACCGGCGCATGGCCACGCGGATCCGGGAGGTCATCGAGGCCAACCGGGGCCGGGACGAGGAGGCGGTCGCGGCCGCGATCGTGGCCCAGGTCCTGGACGGCCCGCGCCGGTGACCACCCCCGACCATGACCGGCCGGGGGTCGCTTCCCAAGGCGCGTCCGACTAGGGCGCGTATCGGGTTGTGATCAATTCCCTTGATTCGCCCCTAAGGTGGGGCTTGATCCGGTAGATCGTCGTGTGTGACGCGTGCGCAACTGACGGATGATG